>JADGHJ010000166.1 GCA_019686175.1 Chloroflexota bacterium
TCGGTACGTGGCACTCGCCGCTCAACACCCCGCGAATCGGATCCGAGCGATCTACTTCACGCACGCCGGAGCCACGATGATGTCAGACCTGCACGAGGCTCCTTCGCCAGAGGAATCGCGCCCGGGCCCCACCCAACCGCTCCCGGAGGGACCCGACGCGACCCGCCCGGAGCCCTGGGACACGGTTCTGGAGGCGTCGGCCGAGTCGTTCCCGGCCAGCGACGCCCCCGCCTGGACGCCCGCCCACATCTGACCGACGGTTAGACGAGGTCGCCCGCGTGCCGCTCGCCCGGGGCCGGAGCGGGCCGCTGCGGAGCGCGCGGGCCGTAGGGCAGGGGGATGTACTCGACCGACGGGCGCCGCTGCATGGCCTGCGGGTACAGGTCCATCAGTTCGAACACCTCGGCCGGCATGTCCGTGGACACCGGCAGGCCCAGCTTGCGCGCCTCGTCGACAGTGATGGGGTAGTCGTGCGTCCAGGTGCCGGTCGCCAGGGTCCGGGCTAGTGCCGCCGCCTGCTCCGCGCCCATCCGCTCGGTCACCAGTTGCTGCACCGCGGCCTCCACCTGGCTGATCGCCTTGGTGGCGATGTCCGCGAGGATCACCGTCTCGTCATCCACCTCGGCGATCGGCTTGCGGTCGAGCACCTTGAGCACCGACGCTGCGGGATACTGACCGATCTGCGGATCGACCGGCCCGAGCACCGCGTGGGGCCCCATCACGATCTCGTCGGCGGCGAGGGCGATCAGCGTGCCGCCGCTCATGGCGTAGTGCGGCACGAATACGGTGACTTTTGCCTCGTGGCGCGCCAGCGCCAGGGCGATCTGCTCGGCGGCCAGCACCAGTCCGCCCGGCGTGTGCAAGATCAAATCGATCGGCACCGATGGGTCCGTGAGCTGGATGGCGCGCAGCACTTGCTCCGAGTCGTTGATGTCGATGTACCGAGCGATGGGGAAACCGAGCAGGCTCATCGTCTCCTGACGGTGAATCAAGCCGATCACGCGACTCTGCCGCTGCTGCTCGAGCTGTCGGAACGCTCGCTGCCGCTGGATCTCCAGCCAGCGCTGGCGCACCATCGGCTGGAGGGCCGAGAGAATGAAGAAGATCCAGAACAGGTCGAAGATCGACATCGCCCTCGCTCCTGCGCCGGCATTGCTGACGACCAACAGACGTGCCGCTGCCGATGCTACCACACGCTGGTTAGGAGGATGCCCACCACCCCGCAGACCGCGGGTGGCCCCTAGCCCTGGAGCAGCCGGTCGACGACGACCGCCGCGAACAACAGGGCCAGGTACAGGAGCGAGTACTTATACAGGGCGAGCGCGGCAGCACGCGTGGCCTCGTGGTGGAGACGCCGCGCGTAGTGGAGGAGCAGGCCCCCGAGCCCGACCGCCGCGATCAGATAGCCCAGCCCGCTCAGACCGAAAGCGAACGGCAGTAGCGTCACCGCCAGCAGCAGCACCGAGTACAGGAGAATCTGGCGGTGAGTCTCGGCGTCGCCCGCCACCAGCGGCAGCATCGGCACCCGCGCCTTGGCATACTCGTCGCGGATCAGCAGCGCCAGCGCCCAGAAGTGGGGGGGCGTCCAGTAGAACACGACCGCGAACAGACACCAGGCGAACAGGCTCAGCTCGCCGGTGACAGCCGCCCAGCCGACTAGAGGCGGCACGGCGCCCGCCGCCCCGCCGATGACGATGTTGCTGGGGGTCGTGCGCTTCAGCCACCGCGTGTACACGAGGACGTAGAACCAGAGCCCGGCCTGGGCCAGCAGCGCGGCCAGCAGGTTGACCCACAGGCCCAGCACCGCGAACGACAGCGCTCCCAGCGTCAAGCCGAACACCAGGGCCTGCACTGGGGTCAACGTGCCGGAGGGCAAAGGCCGCCACACTGTCCGGCTCATGAGCGCGTCGATGTCGCGGTCGAGGTAGCAGTTCAGCGTGTTGGCACTGCCCGACGCCAGCGCGCCGCCCAGCAGCGTGGCCAGCACCAGGGGCCAGCCGGGCCACCCGTTCGCCGCCACCACCATGGCTCCCAAGGTGGTGACCAGCAAGAGCACGATGATCCGCGGCTTGGTCAGGCTCAGGTAGTCGGCCAGCATCGTCAGCCGCGGCTGGTCCGGTGACCGTGCGGGACGGAGCACCCGCGGTCGCTCCAGGTGGGCCTTGTTGCTCGACATGCTCTCGCTTTCTGGCGCATCCACCTGGACGAGGTCGCCGGCGGCAGCGCGCGGAGTCAGCATCTCAGTATCCCTGGACGGGCGCGCGGTGAGCAATCTCGCCGCGGCTCTCCACCGCGGGCGCCACCCGCGGCGCGCCAGCCCGCAGCCGGTAGACCAGCGCCGCCAACAGCACTGTGGTGCTCCACACCGCTGCTGCCCCCGCCAGGTGCAAGCCACGCACCAACGGGGTGAGGCCGTGACTTACCCCCACCGCCCCAATGGCGATCTGCGCCGCGGTCAGCAGCGCCAGCGCGGTGGCAGTCCACGGCACCAGGGGCGACGCGCGGCCCACGCGCCAGCTCTGGACGACCACGGCCACGACGAGCGCCGCCACCGCGTAGGCCAGCAGGCGATGCGTCAGGTGCAGGTCCACCAGCCCGCTGCTGCCGAACGGCAGCGCTTGGCCGTTGCAGCCCGGGAAGCCGATGCACGCGAAGCCCGCGCCGGTGGCCCGCGTCAAGCCGCCGACGACCAGCAGCCCAAACACTGCCGCCACGGTGAGCTTCACCAGCGGGCGCAAGGCTTGGTGGGCCGCGAGTGCGGCCGGCGTGGCGGCTACGGGTGAGCCGGAGGCGACCGCCACCCATACCAGCAGGCCCAGGATCAGCAGCGCGAAAGTGAGGTGCACGAACACCGCCGAGGGCAGGACCTCAAGGTACACGACCAGCCCGCCCAGCGGGATCTGGACGGCAAGCAGTATGGGCACCAGCGTCGCGGGCAGCACGACGCGCACGTCCCGGCGGCGCCACAGCCAGGCGCCCAGCGTCGTGGCGAGGATCAGCGCCGAGGTCACGCCGCCCAGCAGGCGGTGCGACCACTCGATAAGGGCGGGCGGGTCGAGCGGCGGCAACCAGCTCCCATGACAGGTCGGCCAGTCGGGACAGCCCAGCCCCGAGCCCGTGACCCGCACCACGCCTCCGGCGACCACGAGCAGGTAGGTGGCGACGACGGTGATGATCGCTAGCGCTGGATAGCCTCGCATCACTCGCTCCGCACGCGGCCCTCCGCGGCCACGCTGTTCCAGTCTACCAGGGACACGCCCCCTGGCGGAGCGGCCGCCAGCAGGCGAGCGCTCGCAGCGGCGAGGGGACCACAGCGGCGAGGCGGCCGGCACGCGCCCGATCGGCCAGCGCCTCGGCGATCGCGACCGTCGGGCTGTTGATCAGCACCGTGAGGTCGCCGCGCTGCTCCAACAGCAGCGCCCCATCGGGCGCTTCCCAGATCAGTCGGCCCGCCTCCGCCCACACCAGCTTGGCGTCGTCCCGTGCCGCCGCCCACTGTCGGTACGCCGCGACAAAGGCGCCGGCCGCGTCGGCGTCGTCCCAGCGCGTGGCGCTCACACTGGCCAGTTCATCAGCCCCGTTGACCAGGACGACCAGGCGGTTGCCGGCCCAGCCGGCCGCTCCCGCATCTGCGTCATCCTGGGGCAGGTAGCGTCCCAGCAGGCGGCGATGCTCCAGCTCGCCCATCACCTGCCGCCGCAGCACGTGCCAGTCATCTCCGAGGACGCTGGCAAGCTCCGGCAGCTCGACCGGTTGCGGCTGCACGTTCGCCAAGTACTTCTCTGGGTGTAGGATCTGGCTTGTGGACTGGGGCGGCCGGCGAAACAGCGCGTCGACCGCGGGGCCGTAGGCGCCGAAGGTGGTCAGCGGGTCTTCGCCCACCACCGCCTGGATCCAGCGCGGGCCGTCGAGGTACGGGAAGTAGAGCTGCTGCACGACGGGCGCTGGCACGGTCGCCCAGTCGATCAACTGGCCAACCTCCACGTACACCGTGGCCAGCGCCTCTTCCCAGACGGCCGCCTCTACCGCGCGCTCCTCCTCTGTCGGCGGCTGGGTGGTCAGGCGGTACATCTCCTGCACCAGCAGTGCGTCGCCTTCGACGAGCGCCCCGACCGCTGCGTCGCGATCGGCGTTGGGCGGCGGCGGATAGAGCCGCCCGAGTCCGAAGTGCTGATCCTGCAGGGCGTGAGTGTACTCATGCGCGAGGATCAGGCGCTCCACTACCCCCCGGCTGTCGGTCCCGCGGACGTACAGCGCACCGGCGGCGGGATCATACAGGCCGATCGGCAGCACGTTGTAGAGGCTGACCACCGCGGTGGCCAGATCCTCGTCGGGGTCGAGCACGCCGAGGCGGACCAGCACCCGCTGGGTACGCTCCAGCTCGACCGGATCGAGGTAGGCGCGGTAGATGGCGGCCTGGCGCTCGCGAAACGCCTGCGGGCTGAGCAGCACGCGGGGCACGGGGCGCAGACGCGGCAGCCCCCGCAACGCGGAGACCCACTCTTGGAGGGCGAGCCAGTCGGGGTCGTCCTCCAGAACGACCGCATCGGGCTGAGGCTCGGGCTCCTGCGCGGCGGCGCGCGTGTCTCGCACCAGCCCGGCGGCCACCAGCACCACGACTAGCGCCAGCCTGAGCGCCCACCCGCCCCAGCGGCCGTGTCGTACGCTCATGCGTGCGCTGCCACTCACGGCGCGCCTGGAGCGGCCCGCACGGCGAGCCGGCGGAGGATGAACTCGGCGGCGTCGGTCATGTCGGCCGCCTCGTAGTCGGGCGGCACCCACGTCTCCTCGCGCCAGGGATGCCGCAGCCAGATGGTCGTGCAGCCCGCCGCCCGCCCGGCGCCGATGTCGCGCCAACGATCGCCGACCAGAAAGCTGGCCGCCAGGTCGAGGTCCAGCCGCCGCGCGGCATCGAGCAGCAGGCCCGGCCGTGGCTTGCGACAGGGGCAGCGGTCGATGTCGTCGTGGAAACAGGTCTCGATCGCATCGACCGGCAGCTCGGCCAGCACCCGAGCGTTGATGGCCTCGACGCTAGCCAGGCTGATCCGGCCCCGCTTCACGTCCGGCTGATTGGTGACCACCACCAGCCACAGGCCGGCGCGCTTCAGGCGCTCTAACGCGGTGGGAACTCCGGGTAGCCACGTGAGCTGGACGGCCTCGGCCGGTGGGCGCGGAATCCCATCGACGACCTCCGCGCGGTTCAGGGTGCCGTCGCGGTCGAGGAACACCGCCACGCGGCGCGCGCGCCACACCGGCCCTGGAGCAGTCAGTGGCGACGGCGTGACCACTCGCTCGGTCACGAGAGCTCCTCCGCTTGGGGCACCGCCGACCGCGCGCTCACGGCTGCGCGGGGACGACCGGCCGCGGCCCCGCGCGCAGCAGGCGGCTGGGCACCTCGTGGCCCACGACCTCGCGCATCAGGCGGGCGGCGTCGAGCAGCGCTGCCAGGTCGATACCGGTCGTGATGTCCAGCTCGTGGAGCAGGTACACGAGGTCCTCGGTGGTGATGTTGCCCGTGGCGCCCGGAGCGAAGGGGCAGGCCCCAACCCCGGCCACCGAGGCATCGTAGCGGGTGACGCCGTTCTGCAGGCCCGCGAGCACGTTGGCCAGCCCGAGCCCCCGCGTGTCGTGGAAGTGCAGGCCGAGGGGGAGCTGCGGCCAGCGCGCTTGCACCGCCTGCACGAGCTGCTCGACCTGGCGCGGGTTGGCCACGCCGATCGTGTCGGCCAGGGTGATTTCCGCCACCCCCGCGTCGACCAGGCGGGCCACGACGTCCAGCACGCGCTGCGGCGCCACGGGCCCCTCGTAGGGACAGCCGAAGCAGGTGGTCACGGCGCAGGCGACCGGCACGTGCGCGGCCTCGGCGAGGCGCACCACCGCGGCGCAGGCGGCGATGGACTCGGCTACGCTCATCCGCACGTTCGCCTGGCTCATCGCCTCGGTGCTGCTCACCACCACGTTCAGCTCGTCGGCCCGCGCGGCGAGCGCCCGCTCGGCGCCCCGCGCGTTGGGCACCAGCGCCGTGTAGCGCGTGCCCGGCCGCCGCCGGATGCTGGCCAGCACAGCCTCGGCATCGGCCATCTGTGGGACGGCACGTGGGTGCACGAAGCTGGTGGCCTCGATCCGCGGCACTCCCGCGGCGGCCAGCGCCTCGATGAGCGCTACCTTGCGCTCGGTCGGGATGAACGCCGGCTCGCTCTGCAGGCCGTCGCGTGGCCCGACCTCGGTCACCTGCACGCGGCTCGGCAGCTGCATGCGTGCCCCCGACTCACTCCTCGGCCAACGAGCGGTACCGCCCCCGGAAGTACAGCAGCGGCTCGCCGTCGCGAGCGCCTGCGGCCTCCACGCGGCCGACGAAGATGGTGTGGTCGCCACCGGGGTAGGCGGCCTCCAGGCGGCAGTCGAGGTAGCCGATCGCCTCATCCAGGATCGGCGAGCCGGTCACCTCGGTGTGGTAGGGGATGCCCTCCAGGCGCCGCGACTCCTCGACCTTCCGGCTGGCGCAGGCGCGCGACACGTCCTCCTGGTGCCGGGCGAGGATGTTGACGGCGAAGGCGTCGTTGCCTTCCAGAAAGGCGTGCATGATTGCGCTCTTGTCCACGCACACCAGCACCAGCGGCGGGTCGAGCGACAGCGAGCAGAACGCGCTGGCGGTCATCGCGCGGATGTCGTCGCCGCGCCGCGCCGTCACGACGGTCACCCCGCTCGCCCAGTTGGAGAGCGTGCCGCGAAACAGATCGGCGTCGATTGGCACAAGCGGCCTCCTCGGGTACGCTGGACGCGCGCCCGGCCTCGGGCGGCTCGGCGGCAGTGTAACAAACCGCTCGCGCGCCTGTCAGCCGTTCGGCCCCCCAACGCGTACACCGCTGGGCCAGAGGGACGCGGCGACGATACAGCGAGGACCGCTAGGTACGCCGCGCGCCGAGCGGCCGCGGCGGTTCGGGGGGCTCGACGCGGATGCGTGCGTCGACGATCACGGCCCCCTGCCCTTGCGCTAACACGACCACTGGGTTGCAGTCCAGCTCGGCGACCGCGGGCAGATCCTCGGCTAGCGCGCTCACCCGCAGCAACACATCCTCCAGGGCGGTCACGTCAGCCGGCGGGGCGCCCCGGAACCCCGTGAGCAACGGATAGCTCTTCAGCTCACGCACCTGCGCGGCGGCGTCCTCGCGGGTCAGCGGAGCGAGTCGCACGCTGACGTCGCCCAGCAGCTCCACCAGCACGCCGCCCGCGCCGCAGGCCACCAGGGGGCCGAACTGCGGGTCGTGGACCACGCCCACGATCATCTCGACGCCCCGCGGCACCATTTCCTGCACCAGGAACCCCGTGGGCGGGTACCCCTCGGCAGTCAGCCGGGCGGCCATCTCCTGCGCGGCGGCCTGGACGAGATCCGGTGCCAGGTCGAGCCGCACCGCGCCTAGCTCGGACTTGTGGACCAGCCCCGGCGCCAGCGCCTTCAGCGCTACCCGCGCGCCGAGCGCTCGTGCTGCCGTGGCCGCCTCTGCCGGGGTCGCGACCGTCTCCTGGCGCGCCAGGTGCAGCCCATAGCAGCGCAGCAGCGCAGCCACCTCCTCAGGCGCCAACCATCCGGCGCCCCGCCCTAGCGCTCGGGCGACGATGGCCACGGCCTCGTCGCGATCCAGCCCGCGCAGCACGGGCACGCTCGGCGCCGGCCGCGCACGCCACTCGCCGTACCGGGCCACCCGCGCCAGTGCGATGGCCGCCGGCTCGGGGAAAGCGAACGCCGGAATACGCAGCGCCTCGGCGCGCAGCTCGGCCGGCACGCCGAGCGACTGCATGAACACCGCGAGCAGCGGCTTGGCGCCGTTCAGCTCCTGCGCCGCCTCCACCATCGCCCGCGCCACGTCCTCGGCACGCGTGGCCAGCGGCGGCAGGAAGATGGCGATCACCGCGTCGATATTCGGGTCGCGGGCCACCAGTGGCAGCGCCTGGCGATAATGGGCGGCCGGCGCCGCTGCCAGCATGTCCACGGGATTGGCCACTGCCGCCTCGGCGGGCAGGAGCGCGCGTAGCGCTGCCTGCGTCTCGGCAGCGAGTTCCGGCACGCTGAGGCCCTCCGCCTCGCACGTGTCGGCGCACATGATGGCCGGCCCGCCCACGTTGGTGACGATGCCCACGCGGCGGCCACGCGGCAGCGGCTGGCTGCTCAGCACCAGCGCCACGTCGAAGAGCTGCTGCAGGGTATCGGTGCGGATCACCCCGGCCTGGCGGAACAGCGCGTCCACCGGTACGTCCGAGGCGGCAAGCAGCGCGCCAGTGTGCGACGAGCTGGCGCGGGCCCCTGCGCGCGAGCGCCCGCTCTTCACCGCCACGATCGGCTTGCGGCGACCCACCTCGCGCGCCAGCCGGCCGAACTTCCGTGGGTTGCCGAACGACTCCAAGTACAAGAGGATCACGTCGGTGCCCGGGTCGTCGGCCCAGTAGCCGAGCAGGTCGTTGCCCGAGATATCCGCCTTGTTGCCCACCGAGATGAAGGTGCTGAACCCCAGGCCGCGACTACCGGCGTAGTCGATCGCCGCCAGGCCCAGCGCCCCGCTCTGCGACATGAACCCCACGCGCCCTGCAGGGGGGACCAGCGGCCCGAACTGGGCGTTCAAGCGCACGGCAGGATCGGTGTTCACCAGCCCGATACAGTTGGGGCCGACCAGGCGGATGCCCGCCGCCCGGCAGACCCGCAGCAGGGCCTGCTGCCGCTCGCGGCCCTCCGGCCCCACCTCGCTGAACCCGGCCGACACCACGACCAGCGCCCGCACTCCCTTCCGCGCGCACTGCTCGGCCACCTCCACCACCCGCGATGCGGGCACCGCGATCACCGCCAGGTCGACCTCGCCCGGCACCGCCTCGATCGTGGGATAGGCTGGCACGCACTGCACGACCGACGCGGCCGGATTGACCGGGTACACCGGGCCGTTGAAGCCGTAGGTGAGCAAGTTGTGGAACAGCTCGCCGCCGACGGTGCCGCGCTGCCGCGAGGCCCCGATCACCGCCACGGCGCGCGGGCGGAAGAAGCGCTGCAGGGCCGCCGCGGCCGCCCGTTGCTCGCGCTGCTCGAACCGCGCCAGCGCCTCGGGGGTCAGCGAGGTGGGGAACGTCACGCACAGCTCCTGGGGGCGCGCGTGCACCTCGATGGGGAACCCCGACGCTCGAAACACGTCCAGCATACGGCGGTTCTGCGGCAGCACCACCGCTTCGAACCGCTCGATCCCCTGAGCGGCGGCCGCCTCGGCCAGGTGGCCCAGCAGGAGCGTGCCCAGCCCACGTCCCTGATAGACGTCGGCGATCGCGAACGCCACCTCGGCTACCTGACCGTCGAGCGCCTCGTAGGAGGCGTAGCCCACCGCCTGCTCGTCGCGGCCGACCGTGGCGAGTACGCCGTAGCGCCGCACGTAGTCCACCTGCACATCGCGCCGCGCCTGCCCGGCCAGATCGATCGCCGATGAGAAGAAGCGCAGCACCCGCGACTCCTCGGACAGCGAGCGATACAGCGCCAGCAGCCGCTCGGCGTCATCCGGCCGCACGGGCCGCACGTGGACCGTGGAGCCGTCGCGCAGCACGACATCTGCCTCGCGATAGGCGGGATACACACTAGCCATCTCGTCCCGCTCGTCTCCCTCCGCTCGACGCGCCGCGTGGCGCCCGCTCTCATCCTAGCCCGCGACCGAGGGCGTGTGCAGGACCGCGCGAGTGGCAAGGTAGAGGTAAGCCGGTCGCGCCGGGGGCCGTGCCCGGCGC
>JADGHJ010000167.1 GCA_019686175.1 Chloroflexota bacterium
ATGTGTATACCAGACCGGGGTTTGGGGATTCAGTGGCGCGGCGGTCGGGACGTCGATGTCGATGTCCTGACCGGTGAACGCGGCCACGACCCCGGGCAGCTTGAGCGCGGCGCTGGTATCGACGCGTTTCAACTCCGCGTGCGCGTAGGGGCTGCGCACCACGGCCATGTACAGCATGCCGGTCAAGCGCACGTCGTCGGTGTACAGGCCCTGGCCGGTGATGAGGCGCGGATCCTCGCGGCGCTTGACGCTGGCGCCGATCATGCGGGTGATCGCCATCGAAGCCTCCCCGTGGGTGCCGAATGGGCACCGCCGAACGCTGCGCCCGCCGGCCCATAAGTTCGGCCCGCAAGGTCAGCGTGGCCGGCGCGGCCAGAGAGTGCTGTGTGACGCCGATTATAGCAACCCACCGCCGGCTGGTCGCGGCTTTGTCCAGCTCTCTAGGCTCCACGCAGACGGTATCGCTCGGATCGGGTGGGAAGGGAGCGCGGGCGGAGGCTGTAAGACCGGGGCCGCGCCGCACGTAGTTGTGGATAGAGAGGGGGATGGGCCGGCGGGGATGACCGACGGGGCGCAAGCCGAGCACGGGGCCGACGCGGCGGCCGTGGCCCGCTGTCGTGCGGGGGACCCCAGCGCGTTCGCCGAGATCGTCGAGCGGCACCAGGTGGCCGTGTTCGGCACCGCGCTACGCCTTACCGGCGACCGCGAGGCGGCGCTGGAGATCGCGAACGCCGCGTTCTACAAAGCGTACCGCGCGCTCGAGCAGGTCGACGTGACGCGGCCCCTGCGGCCCTGGCTGGTGAAGATCGCCGGCAACGAGGCGCTGGATTGGCTGCGCGAGCGCGGCCGCGACGCGGCGGCGCTGCAGGGAGAGGCGGCGGCGGCCGCGCTGGCACGCCAGGTGGCGGCCGATCCCGAGCCGGAGGACAGCGCGCTGCAGGGCGAGCGGCGAGCTGCCGTGCGGCGCGCGCTCCTGGCCCTGCCGGCCCCGTATCGCGTGGTCGCTGTCCTGCGCTACCTGCACGACTACTCGTATGCCGAGATCAGTGAGCACACGGGCTGGCCCGTGAACACCATCGGCGTGTACCTGCTGCGCGCTCGCGGGTACTTGCGCCGGCAGCTCAGTCGGGAGGGGGTGACTGCGGATGACCTGTCCGGATGAGGTGCGCTTCGATGGGTGGCTGGACGGGGAGCTGTCGGCGGCCGAGACCGCTGATATCAGGGCTCATGTCGCCGAGTGCCCTCGCTGTGTGGTACGGGCCGCCGAGCGCCAGGCCGAGGAGGCGCTGTGGCGAACGGCGCTGGTGCTCGACCCCGTGGAGCTGGCGTGCTTGGACACTGCGCGGCTGGCGGCGCGCTGGCAGAGAGGCTCGGTGGGCCTGGAGGAGACCCTCTGGTGGCCGGCCCTGCTCGGCTTCGGGGCGCTGGCCAGCTACCTGGCCTGGCTGGCGATCCTGCCGACTCTAGAAGGGCTGCTGGCCGCCGCGGGCTGGCTGGGCGGCCTTTGGCTCGTGGTCGGGGCGGGGCTGGTGGCGCTGCGCGAGGCCCTGGCGGCACTGAGCGGGGTGGCCAACAGCCCGCTGGGCGGGGATCCCACGCTGGTGATCGCCGTGGCCAGCTTCCTCCTGTGGCTGCTGATCACGCGTCCGTGGCACATGCTGGCATCGGAACACTAGGGAGAGGAGCGCGGAGGTGGGCTACGGGGCTTCACTGGCAGTCGGGCTCATGGGGCGCGCCGCGCGAGGAGAGAGGCGATGAGGAACTGGATGAGTCAGCGGCTGCGGCTCGCCGTGGTCGCGGCGGCTGGCGCGCTCCTGTTGACGCTCGGGACCCCGGCGGGAAAGGCCGCGGCGTTCGAGCTACGGAGTGGGGAGGTGGTAACCGTTCCCGCCGGCACCACGCTGGCCGATGACCTCTTGGCTGGAGCGCAGACGATCACGATCGCGGGCACCGTCGAAGGCGACGTGTTCGCGATGGGATCGACGGTCACGGTCACGGGCACGATCAACGGCGACCTGATCGCAGCCGGGCAGCAGGTCACGATCGACGGCACCGTGCGCGGCGACGTCCGGGCGGCGGGCCAGCAGGTGACGATCAATGGCCCGGTGGGCGGCAGCGCCACCGTGGGCGGCCAGCAGGTGCTGCTGGGCCGGCAGGGCGCGCTGGGCGGGGGGCTGCTCGCGGGCGGCCAGGAGGTCAACCTGCTGGGCAGCGTGGAGCGCGGGGTGATGGCCGGCGCGGCCACCTTGCACCTTGGCGGCGCGGTCGGTGGCAATGTCGACGCTCGCGTGGAGCGCCTGAACGTCGATCCGGCGGCGCGGGTGGGAGGACAGCTCCGCTACACTAGCGCGACCCAGGCGGTGGTCCCTGCGGGCGTCGTGGCGGGCGGCGTGGATTACCGGCCGAGCGAGCGCCTCGAGCAGCGGCGGGCCGAGCGGCGCGGCGGTCCCTTCGAGGGGGTATTCGGCTTCTTCGGCCTGGTTTGGCTGGTGGGCAGCATCATCGCCGGAGTGCTGCTCGTCCATTTCCTGCCGAGGTTCGCGAGCAGCACCGCGGCCCAGGTGCGCCACCACCCGCTGTCGAGTTTCGGCATCGGGCTGCTGGTGCTGTTCCTGGTCCCGGTGGTGGCGCTGCTGGTGGCTATCACCCTGATCGGCCTACCGCTGTCGCTGCTGGCGGTGGCGGCGTATCTCGTGGCGCTGTACCTGGGCCAGCTCCTGCTAGGGTTGGCGATCGGGGCCGGGCTCGTGGAGGCGGTGCGGCGGCGCGGCGACCCGACGCGAACGATCCGCTTGGAGTGGCTGGTGATCCTCGGACTGGTAGTGCTGTATATCGCCACGCACCTGCCGTGGATCGGTGGGCTCGCCACGTTCGTGGCGCTCTGCATCGGCACCGGGGCGGTGGTGCGGCAACTGAGCGACTACTGGCGCGCCCGGCCCGTTGCCGCGGCGGCGACCTAGGCACCATGCGGGCCGGCACGACCACTGCAAGCTCGCTGTGCCGACCGTCCGACTCGCCGAGGGCCTCCCCGAACAGGAGGCGGGCGGCGGGGCAGCTCGGCGATGAAGGGCCGGGAGTCTTGGGACCGTGCCGGTCGTGGATAGGAGCGGACCAATGGCTGGGAAGCCGGTGAACGCCACGCCAAGCAGGGGGGCTCGCTGGGCGCCCTGGCGGGTGGCGGGCGCGCGAGCGCGCTGGTGGCGCTGGCTGGTTGCTCGCACCCATCTGTTCACCACGGCCTTGGCGGTCACGGCACTCGCGCTGTTCGGCGGGCTCGCGGTGCTGGTCCAACTGGGCCTGACGATGGCGTTCGATCTGGCCGTGGCGCACGCCATCCAGGCGGTGTCCTTCCCGTTCATCGCCGTGTTGATGGCAGGGGTGAGCATCCTCGGTTTCCAGCCTTTCGCCCTCCTGCTCGTGCTAGCAACGGTGCTGCTGCTGTGGCAGGTCCGGCTGCGCCTCGAGGCCGCGCTGGCTCTCGCGGGCGGCGGGGGCGGGATGATAGCCGAGGGCTTGAAGCTCGTGCTGCTGCGACCGCGACCTTCCGCCGAGCAGGTGCGGGTGGCTGCCGAGCTAGTCGGCCACAGCTTCCCCAGTGGCCATGTGCTGATGTACGTGGGGTTCTTCGGCTTCCTCGGCTACTTGGCCTACGTGCGCTTGCGGCCGAGCTGGCTACGCAGCCTAGCGCTGGGCTTGTGCGGCGGGTTGGTGGGGCTCGTGGGTGTCTCGCGCGTCTATCTCGGCCAGCACTGGCCCACCGACGTGCTGGCATCGTACCTGCTGGGGATTGCCTACCTCATCCTGCTCGTGCGCGTGTATCTGTGGCGCGCGCGGGCGTGCCTGACAGTTCGAGCGGGATACTAAGCGCACCCGGCACCCTCGCTCCTGTCCTCGTCGTACCAGCCGCTCGCGCCCCGGCGCCCCGTTGCCCGCGCCAGCGACACGGGGTGGTACGCGCCGTGCATTAGAGCCATTCGCAGGCTGGTGGCGACGCCGCTCTGCACAGCGGCGATCGACCCCACCACGTCGAACCCTGTTCTAGGAAGCGCGCACACGGGACCCACGCGGTGCGGGGGCGGAAGCGGCGATGGCGCTAGCGCGGCGCTGGGCGGGAGCCCACGGGATGGGGCTGCGGCATGGCGCGGCTCGGGCGCGCCTGACGCGGCGCGCGCACTCTGCGCCAGGCCTCCGATGGCGCGTCGCCGTGAGCGCTCTGGTGCTGCTCATGACGCTACTGGCGCTGTCCGCTGGCGCGCTGCTCGGCCTGGTCACCGTGCTGACCAGCGCGCTCGACTGGTACCAGCAGGCCACGAGCGACTTGCCGTCGGCCACTCAGCTCGCCTCGCGGCCCGTGTTCCAGACCACGCAGATCTATGATCGGCACGGCACGCTGCTGTACGAGATCTACGATCGCGAGGGGGGGCGTCGCAAGCTCGTGGCCCTGGACGAGGTGGCGCCGGTGATGATCCAGGCGACCCTCGCCGCCGAGGACGCCTCGTTCTATGAGAATCCAGGCGTCGATGCGCGCAGCGTGGTGCGGGCGGTGTGGCAGAACCTCGTCCATCGCGACGTGATGTCGGGCGCCAGCACGATCACCCAGCAGTTGGTGCGCAACGTTCTGCTGAGTTCCGCAGAGCGCGAGCAGCAAACGCTCCTTCGCAAGATCCGGGAAGCAGCGCTCGCATTGCAGGTCAACGAGCGGTACACCAAAGACGAGATTCTGGAGATGTATCTCAACGAGGTGTACTACGGGGACATGAACTATGGCATCGGTGCCGCGGCGGAAGGCTACTTTGGGAAGTCTCCCCGAGACCTGACCCTCGCGGAGGCTTCCCTGCTGGCCGGCCTGCCCCAGTCGCCCACCGCGTACAACCCGCGCCTCCATTATGAGGAGGCCCGCCAGCGGCAGCGGTACGTGCTGGAGCAGATGGTGCGCAACGGCTTCATCGATGAGGCCATGGCGCTCCGCGCGTGGGAGGAGCCGCTCCAGCTCGCCGAAGCGCGGCCGGATGTCCTGCGGGCGCCGCACGGGGTGTTCTATGTGCGCGACCTGCTGGAGCAGAAGTACGGCACGCGGCTGCTGTACCAGGGCGGCCTCCAGGTGTACACGACGCTGGACCTGCCGCTCCAGGAGCAGCTCGAGGCGATCGCCAAGGCGAACGAGGCCAACCTGCGCGCGCGTGGGGGAAGCAACACGGCCATCGTGGCCATCGATCCGCTCACGGGCGAGATCCTGGCCATGGTCGGCAGCATGGACTACTGGAACCCCGAGATCCAGGGCGAGGTGAACGTCACCACGGCCCTGCGGCAGCCGGGCTCGTCGATCAAACCGGTGGTCTATCTGGCCGCCATGGAGAAGGCAGGGCTCACCCCGGGCACGGTGCTCGACGACTCGCGACGCTGCTTCGACGGCGGGCGTGGGCAGCCACCGTACTGCCCGAACAACTACGACAACACGTTCCGCGGCCCCGTGACGCTCCGCACGGCTCTGGGCAACTCGCTGAATATTCCAGCGGTGGAGGCGCTGGAGCGGGTCGGGGTGCCGGCCGCCGTCGAGATGGCCAACCGGCTGGGCCTGGTGAGTCTGCAGTACTCGCCGAACGTGGGGCTCTCCTTCACGCTGGGTGGGGCGGAGGTGAAGCCTCTGGAACTCACGGCGGCCTACGCGACGCTGGCGACTGGAGGTCGGCGCCTGCCGCCGATGGCGATCCGCCGGGTGCTAGATGGCCACGGCCGGGTCGTGGAGGAGGTGCGACCCGCGCTGGGCGAGCAGGTGGTGGACCCCCGGCTGGCGTACATGATCACCAGCATCCTGAGCGACAACAACGCGCGGCTCATCACCTACGGGCCGAACAGCCTGCTCAAGCTCTCGCGGCCCGCCGCCGTCAAGACCGGCACCACGGACAACCACCGCGACACCTGGACCGTGGGCTACACGCCGAACCTGGCGATCGGGGTGTGGGTGGGCAACACAGACGGGCGGCCGATGCGCGAGGTGCTCAGCTCGATGAGCGCGGGCAAGATCTGGCACGAGGCCATGGAGGCCAGCTTCGAGGTGCTGGAGCTGCCGGTGGCCGATTTCGCGCGACCCGACGGGCTGGTCGAGGTCCAGACCTGCCAGGGGGCGCTGTGCAGCGTCGACCTGATGCTGGCGGAGCAGGCCGCGCGGCTGCGCGCCGCGGTGGTCCCCACCCCGGGGCCGCCGACCGGGCAGTAGCGGTCAGCACCGCGGGCGGTTTGCACCGGGGTGGCCGGCGTGTATACTGAGACGGGCCACGGCCGGCAGCCGGCGTGGCTCCCACGACAGCGGCAGTACAGCGATGAGCAACGAAGCCGACAGTAGTCGTCGCGAGTTCTGGCCGGTCGCGCGTCGGGCGCGAGCGGGTGGCGCCGGGAGGAGCGCGCCGATGGCGTGATCCCCCCGCGCTCCTGGTACGTGCCCACCCCGGTTCGGCCCGGCGGTGGGCGTTCTTGTGCCGGGCGCACAGGTCCCGCCGAGAGGCGGACGAGAGAGGCGAAGCGAACAGCCATGGACGAGGGTCCGACACCGAGACGCGCAAGCGAACACAGGGCGCCGAGGAGGCGGCTCCCCGTCTAGTGGCCGCGGGCGTGCTGGCCATGGGCAGGCCTCCTCGGTAGCCCGGGGAGGCCTGTTGGCTTCCCACGAGGAGGTGCTGCATGGTCCAGCAGCCGCTGATGGGCGTGGTGGGCGCCCGCGCCGCGGCGCTCGCCCGCGAGGTCAATCCGCTCAAGCGCTTCTGGAAACTGCTGGGGCCCGGGCTAATCACCGGGGCGTCCGACGACGATCCCTCGGGGATCGGCACCTACGCCGCGGCCGGCGCCGCGCTGGGCTATGCCCCGCTGTGGACGGCGCTGGTCACGTTTCCCCTGATGGCGGCGGTGCAGTTCACCTGCGCCAAGATCGGGCTGGCCACAGGCCGCGGGCTGGCGAGCGTGCTGCGCGCCCACTATCCGCGCCCGGTCGTGCACGCGGCGGTCGGCGCGCTGGTGATCGCGAATACCCTCAACGCTGGCGCCGACCTCGGGGCGATCGCGGCCGCCATCAACCTGCTGGTCCCCATCCCCGCGCCGCTGCTGGTGGGGCCGATCGCGGTAGCGCTCCTCGCGCTGCAGGTCGGTGGCTCGTACCGCGTGGTGGTCAATGTGCTCAAGTGGCTGGCGCTGGCGCTGCTGGTGTACATCGGCGCGGCGTTCCTGGCGCGGCCGGACATCGGGGCGGTGCTGCACGGCACGCTGGTGCCCACCGTGCGGTTCGACAGCGTCTTCCTGGCCACCCTGGTGGCGATTCTCGGGACGACGATCACGCCGTACATGTTCTTCTGGCAGGCGAGCCACGAGGCCGAGGAGCAGGGGCGCGTGGCGCTGAAGGAGCACCCGACGGCCTGCGAGGCCGAGCTGACCTACGCGGCGTGGGACGTGAACGCGGGCATGCTGTTCAGCAACCTGGCGATGTACTTCATCATGCTGGCCAGCGCGGCTACCCTATTCCAGGCAGGCCAGCACGACATCCAGTCGGCGGCGCAGGCGGCCGAGGCGCTGCGGCCGCTGGCGGGCGACGCCGCGACGGTGCTGCTGGCGCTCGGCCTGATCGGGACGGGGCTGCTGGCCGTGCCCGTGCTGACTGGCTCGGCGGGCTACGCCGTGGCCGAGGCGCTCGGCTGGCGTAACGGGCTGGACGCCACGCCCCGGCAGGCGCGCGGCTTCTACGCCGTGGTGGCGGGCGCCACGCTGTGCGGGCTGGCGATCAACTTCCTGGACATCAATCCGATGGCCGCGCTGGTGTGGGCCGCCGTGCTCAACGGCCTGCTGGCCGGCCCGCTGCTGCTGCTCCTGCTCCTGATGGCCAACAACCGCGCCGTGATGGGCCGCTACGTCAACGGCTGGCCGACCAACCTCCTGGTGGGGGCGGCGGCGATCGCCATGTGCGGCGCGGCGGTCGCGCTGGTGGCGAGCCTCGTGGGCGCGTGAGCCGGGGCTAGCGCCGTGGCGCACGCGCCCGCTTGCGCACGACCATGAAGTGCGAGATGCCGAAGCAGCGCAGCGGCGTGCGCTCGATGAGGTCGCGGGCGCGGACGATGGCGCGGCCCAGGCGCGGGTGGCGCGCCACGATGTTGTCGAAGCCCGGGAACACGTGCGTGCACACCTCGAAGTCGACGGCCAGGCCGCGGAACAGCCGCCGCAGCCCGCGCGCCGTGTAGATGCGCACGTGCGGGGCGAAGCGGTTGCGGATGAAGTCGGGCGTGTAGTTGACCAAAGGCAGCAGGCGGAAGATGTAGCGGTTGCCCAGGTAGAAGCCGTGGGTCTCGAAGAAGTAGAGGCGATTGGGGGCGAAGATGATCATCCGCCCGCCGGGGCGCAGGCAGCGATACGCCTCGCGGATGGTCTGCCGGTCGTCGTCGACGTGCTCGATGACCTCGTGGAGTAGGATCACGTCGAAGAACTCGTCGGGGAACGGCAGCGCCTCGGCCGGCGCCACGCGGAGGTTGGGCAGCGTCTCGCTGGCGGCGGCGATCTTGTCGGGATCGACGTCGACGCCGTACACCTCGTCGCTGAAGCGGCGGAGCTGGCGCACGTACATGCCGAGCCCACAGCCCACATCGAGGATGCGGCGGCCTTCGAGCGGGACGTGCTGGCGAATCAGGTTGAGGCGGCGGTCCTGGCCGCGGCGCCAGACGTAGCTGGGGTGCCCCAGGCGAATCGCCTTGTCCGCGCTCGCTGTCCCGACTGTCTCGCGCACTGCCATGCTCGCCTGTGCCTCCCGACGCCGACCGCTGCTCCTGCCGGGGCATCCTACCACACTGTCGGCGCGCGGCCAAAGGCGGACCGAGCGACGGGGCGGAGCGCGGTACAATAGCGGCGGGGACTCCCGCCGCCGCGGATGGAGATCGTGACCGACCAGCGCCGCCAGCCTGCCCGCCATGCTACGCCGTTCAGTACAATGCGGGCGAAAGACCGAGCCGGTCGCCTGCCGCGCGGCCGACGGCGGGAGAGCGCTGTGCGCACGGTGCGCGATGTGTCGGCCGGGGGCGTGGTACTGCGCGAGACGGACTCGCACCTCGAGGTCGCGCTGGTGGGCCGGGGCCAGCCGCTGCGCTGGGGCCTGCCGAAGGGCGGGCTGCAGGCCGGCGAGACGATCGATCGCGCCGCCGTGCGCGAGGTCCAGGAAGAGACCGGGCTGCGGGTCGAGCTACTGGCGCCCGTCGGCGAGATCGTGTACTGGTTCAACACGCGCGGCGCCCGCCACCACAAGACGGTCCACTACTTCCTGATGCGTGCGGTGGGGGGCGACGTGCGCGACCACGACTGGGAGAACGACGAGGCCGCCTGGTTCCCCGTGGAGCAGGCCCTGGAGCGGATGGCGTTCCCCAACGAAGTGGCGATCGTCCGGCGCGCGGCGGCGCTCTGGCAGGAGCGCGGCGGCCCGCGCTCCTCGGCTTGAGCCTCGTTCCCCCGAACGCGCTCTCGCGCCCCCTCCGCTCAGCCGGACCGCTGTCCCCTGGCGGTCGTTGCCTCTGATGACGTGATCACGCCCCAAACGGGGCCATCTACGCGGAGGAGCGGGCCATGGTGCGGGCGCTATGGGCGGAGGTGATCCGGGACAGCTTCGGGAATCCGATCGCCGGGGCGCGGGTGGAGGTGCGGGACCCCGGAGGGAGTGGGCCGACGGGGACGCCGCTGTACGTGAGCTGGGCGGGGGCGGAGCAGTGGGCGCAACCGCTGGTGGCCAA
>JADGHJ010000168.1 GCA_019686175.1 Chloroflexota bacterium
GGCGGGGCGACCGCCGGTGTACCCGCGCAGCTCATCGTTAGTGGGCCGGCGGCCCGGAGCCGCTGGCCCCGCCGATGGAACCGTCTCGTGCGAAGTGGGGGCGGGCGCCGTATACTCCAGCAGACCAACCGCTGCGCGAATCGACTTTCGCGATCAGGATGGACAATATGCGCCAGGTCCTCTGCGCGACCGCCCTCGGTCTCTGTTTGTTGCTCGCGCCGGCCGTGGTAAGCGCTCAATCTCCCGCCGCCGCTCCCGCTACCCCAGCGGTGCCAGCGCGGCCCGGAATCGTGACGGCCCCGCCACCGACGCCTGCAGCGTACACCCCCCAATCGTCGTTCACGACGGGCATCGGCTTCTTCGAAGCGAACAACACGCCGTTCGCCAGCGGCGCGGACCCGTTTCCGAACTAACCCCGGCCCGCTTAGCCCTGCACGGGCAGGGGCGCCGCCGGGCGGCTCTCCTGGACGAACGAGATGAGCGCCATTCCCGCCAGGTAGCTGGCGGCCATCAGGGTAAAGCCGGCGCCGAAGCCGTGCGTCTCCATCACCCAGCCGATGATCAGCGTCCACAGCGGCGCCGAGATGAAACCGATGAAAAAGTAGAGGCTGAACGCGGCGTCGGCGTGCTCGGCGCCGGTCGCATCGGCGACCAGCGCTTGGGTCAGCGTCAGGCGCGAGTTAACCACCACGCCGTAGGCCAACAAGTTCAGCAAGAGCAGTGGCCCCGGCACCCCGATCGCCGCGAGCCCCGCGGTGGTTACTGCTGAGAGGCCCAGAGACGCCATCAGCACGGCCTTGCGCGACCAGCGGTCGGAGAGCCAGCCGAGCGCCAGCGGCCCGAACAGCCCGCCGACCTGCATGACGGTGATCAACAGGGCGGCCACCGACTGCTCCAGCCCGAAGTCGTTGACGAAGTGCGGCATGAGGAACGCGATGTCGATGCCCTGACCGCGGCCGGCCGCGCCGACCATCTGAATCGCGGAGACCAGTAACAGGTTGCGATTGCGGAGGCAGGCGAGGTAGCTCTGCCACGTGGCCCGGCGACCGTGGCCTTTCCGCGTCGTCTGCGGTACCCGGTCGCGGAGCAGGAAGTACGCCAGCCCCATGAGCAAGCTGGGCACGGCCACGATCAAGAAGATGGTGCGCCAGTCGAAGAAAAACACCAGCGCACTCACGATCAGTGGCGCCGCCAAGGTGCCCGCGTTGCCTCCCGTGCTGTGCAGGGCGAGCACCCGGCCCCGCGCCTCGGGATACAGGTTGGCCAGCAGCGAGGAGCCGATCGGATGCTGCGGACTCGAGCCCACCCCACCTAGCAGGCGCGTGGCTAGGAGCTGCCCGTAGCTCTGGGCCAGGCCTGCAGCGGCCGTTGCAAGCGCCAGGAGACAGTTGCCCACCCCCAGAATGACCGGCCGACGCACATAGGGGGTCAGGAGCCCGCATAGGGCTTGCAGGCCGTTGGTGGTGATGACGTACGCGGTGCTGAGCAAGCCGATCTGAAAGTAGCCGAACCCCAGGTCGGCCATCATCAGGGGATACAACAAATTGGCGATATTGCCCTGGACGTGGTTCAGCCCGTGCGAGACGCTCAGGATCCAGATCGCGAGCCGTCGCTCGGACGCTGCCGGGGGCGCGGGCTGGGCAGCGACTTGGGACGGAGTAGAGGTGACCGGGTACGCCAGCTCTTGCGACAAGTGGCCCTCCTCCCAAGCCGGGGTGACGCGTCGGGCAGAGGGAAGCACCGGGTCCGGCGCGGCGCCGAACGGCTTGGCTGCAACACGTTGTAGCTGAGCGCTAGTGTAGCACAGCTCGAATCGCGCAAAGCCCGGCTCGCCGCCGCGGCCTCGAGTCATGGCGCCTCGGCGTCGAGGAGGAGCGTGGTTCCTACGCTGTTCGGAATATACGCGTCCGGTAGCTCCTGTGCCAGCGCCATCTGCGCCTTCCACCCGGTACAGTGCTGTGGCACGAGCACCCGCGGCCCGATCGCTTTGAGCGCTGCCACCGTGGGGGCGATGATCGGCTCGAACAGGCGGCCCGTGAGGTGAAAGCCGCCGATCACGGCGTGGATCGTCTCGACGCCCGTGAGCTGGCGCGCGGCGCGCAGCGTGTTGATCACGCCCGCGTGCCCGCAGCCCGTCAGTACCACCAAGCCCTTGCCCCGTAGGTAGATGACGATCGCCTGGTCGTCGTGGATCCACGGATCCGGTCGCCACTCTCCCTCGATCCAGGCCTGCTGGGTCGGCATCCCTCTCTCGAAGTCGGTCGTGCGTGGGATCTGGCCCGTGATCAGGACGTGGTCCTCCAGCAGCAGGCTTGGCCCGGTCTCGACCACCAGCTCGATCCCCTCGCGCTCGAGGTCGGCACGGCTCGGCGGGATCAAGTTGGTGATCTCCCCATCGCGTACTTGCCGGCGCTTGAGGAAGGCATCCGGATGGACGAGGATCGGCAGCTGCCAGCGCGCGTAGCGAGCCAGCATGCCCTGGATGCCACCCGCGTGGTCGGTGTGGCCGTGGCTGAGCACCAGCGCGCGGATGTCGTGCAGGCTCCGCTCCAGGACCGCGAGGTTGTGCAGGACGCCATCGGGGCTCACGCCTGTGTCGAACAACAGCGTATCGCGACGGCCCTGGCGCTCCACGGTGATCAGCATGCTCACACCATGCTCCGCGCGGAGCTGCGGCCGCAGGAACGGGTCGGGCCCCAGCTTGGCCCGCCGTGCGACCGGCGTGCTGGCCATCAGCACGTCGAGCGAGTTGTCCATCAGCGAGAGGATCTCGACGCGATCGACCGGGGCCAGTCGCACGGCGGTCATGACTACCTCCCTATCCTCACACCCCTGCTCGTTGCTCCGGCTCCATCCCGCGGGTCCGGCGACGCGGACGTGCCCTCGCCGGACTATGGCGTATTCTAATCGGCGAGGGGGCGGCGAGGGCGCCCCGGTCAGCGCGCTGGGCCCTCCCCCCGACGCGCGCGATCAGCGATACTTAGGAGTTGGCAGCTGGGGCAGCCCCAGCCACGGACCGCCGGTTGCCATGGTTACCCGCGGCGCGGCGCCTGGTACCGTGTCGCATGCACGCAGCGTGAGGAGGACGACGGTGGCCAAGACGTTCCGACAGATGGTGGCGGAGGCGCGCAGCGAGGTCGAGGTGTTGAGTCCCCAGCAGGCCCAGCAGCGGGCGCAGCAGGACCCCAACACGCTCATCGTCGACGTGCGCGAGCCCAACGACCTCATGCCGCTCGGCGTTATCCCGGGCTCGATCAACATCCCGCTGGGCGTGCTCCCGCTGCGGGCCGATCAGGAGCTGCCAGAGCAGTTCCGCGACCAACGGCTGCAGGACCGCTCGCGGCCAGTGATCACCACCTGCGGGGGCGGCGGGCAGGCGGCGCTAGCGGCCAAGCTCCTCAAGGACATGGGCTTCCAGAAGGTCGCCATGATCGACGGTGGGACCACTGGCTGGAAGAACGCGGGCCTTCCCGTGCAGAGCGTCTAGCCGAGACGGGGCTGGGACACCGGGGAGTGTCGGCGTCCCAGCCCCGCGTGATCCTCTGGTCCCATGGCGACATCGATGGCGGGCGATCGCGAGCACCTACCCGACGAGCAATTCGCGTACATCGACTCGCGCGGCCAGCGGCACCTGCCACTCGCCGATAGCGAGCAAGTCCGCCGTGCGATCACCCGTTTCGGCCGCATGCGCTTCGAGAGCTGGCAGGCCCGCCAGCGTGCGGCATATCGAATCCTGGCCGCGGCGCAGCGCTACGGCCTGGAAGTGGATCCCGAGGACGACGTCAGTCGCGCCACACGTTAGGAGCGCGGCCCCCGCGATACGCGCGTTACGCTTGGGCGGGCGCGAGGTCCTCGAGCCCCTTGGCGCCAATCCAGCCGTGCTCGCCCACGTCGACGCACTGATTGTCCGGGCCCACCCACTTGGCCTCGAAGTACTGGCCCCCGATCGGCACGTCGGGGAGACGGCGCGACCCCATGGCTTCCAGTTTGCGGTACGTGGCTTCGGCGTCCTCCACGACGAACCCGAAGTGGTGGACGCCCCGGGCGATGCGCGTCGGATCGTCGTCCGCCGGCAGACGCAGCACGGCGAAGTTAATGTCCCCATCGGAGAGATAGACGCCGGCGGGCGAGCGGCCTACCTCGACCAGCCCAAACGCTTCCTTGTACCAGGCGGCGGTCTTCTCAGGGTCCTCGGTCGAGATCGCGATGTGACGCAGCTTGGCCATGACCTCCTCCTCTCCGACGCCCGTCTCGCGGGCACCTTCAGCTTAGCGCACGCGAGGCCTCGCTGCACGAAAGACGCGCGTGGCTCTCGATGGGAATCAGGGCCGTGGCTAGCCCCGACATAGCGGCTCGGCTATAATCGGCGCGGCCTGCTCCGCATGGCGGTGCGGGCGGGTGCGAGTGGAAGCGTGAGCGAGCGGCAGCGCGACGGGGCGAGCAGACCCGAATACCAGCTCAGTATCAAGGAGCTACCTGCTCACGACCGGCCGCGCGAGCGCCTGTACTATCAGGGGCCGGCCGCGCTGCGCGAGGAGGAACTGATCGCCATCATCCTGCGCACCGGCACGCGCGGCCTGTCCGTGCTCGACCTCGCGCGCAGTCTGCTGCGCCGCTATGGGGGCCTGGGGGGCCTGGCCCGCGTGGGCGCCAGCGAGCTGCGGGGCGTCAACGGCATGGGGTTCGCCAAGGCGGTCGAGCTGCAGGCAGCGCTCGAGCTGGGCCGCCGCCTCGCCGGCCTCCATCCCGAGGCACGGCCGCAGGTGCGCTCGCCGAGCGACCTGGCCAACCTGCTGATGCCCGAGATGATGTTTTTGGAGCAGGAGCACCTGCGCGTGGTGCTGCTGAACACGAAGAACCAGGTCCTCGCCGCGCCCGAGGTCTACGTCGGGAGCCTCAACACGTCGGTGGTGCGCGTGGCGGAGCTGTTTCGGGAGGCGATCCGGCAGAACGCCGCCGCGCTGATCGTGGTACACAACCACCCTAGCGGCGACCCCACCCCCTCACGCGAGGACGTCCTGGTGACCGAGCAGCTCGTGGCGGCCGGTGCGCTCTTGGACATCGAGGTGCTGGACCACCTCGTGATCGGCCAGCGGCGCTTCGTCAGTCTCCGCGAGCGCGGCCTCGGCTTCCCGCGAGCGTAGCGACCACGAGGTGCGGGCGAAAGACGGCCGATGTTCAGTGCGCTGCGCGGGCTGACCCACCGCCTCACGTACGACGTGGGGATCGATCTCGGCACGGCGAATACCTTGGTGCTCGTCCGCGGTCAGGGGATCGTGGTCAACGAGCCGTCGGTGGTCGCCCTGCACCGGCGGACGCGGCGCGTGCTGGCCGTCGGCCAGGAGGCCAAGCGGATGTACGGCATGGCCCCGCGCGACATCCTCGTGATCCGCCCCCTCCAGGAGGGGGTCATCTACGATTTCGAGGTGGCCGAGCAGCTCCTGCGCTACTGTGTCCGTCGGGCCTACCAGGGCCAGTCGCTCGGCCGCCGGGCGCGGGTCGTGGTCGGGATTCCGGCGGGGGTCACCGAGGTCGAGAAGCGCGCGGTCCACGACGCCACGCTGAGCGCCGGGCCCCGCGAGGCCTGGCTGATCGAGGAGCCGATGGCCGCCGCGATCGGGGCCGGCCTGCCAGTCACCGAGCCGGCGGGCTGTATGATCGTCGATATCGGCGGTGGCACCACCGAGGTGGCCGTGATCGCGCTGGGCGGCATCGTGGCCCAGCGCTCGATCCGCGTGGCCGGGGACCGGCTCGACCAAGACATCGTGAGCTATCTCCGGCAGCGCTACAACCTCCTGATCGGGGAGCGCACCGCCGAGGCGATCAAGATCGCGATCGGCCGTGCCCAGCCGCCGGAGGACGGTCAGCGGGCTACCACCGTAGCGCGCGGGAAGGACCTGCGCAGCGGCACGCCGCGCGAGCTGGAGATCAGCAACGCCGAGGTGGTCGAGGCGATCAGCGCCTCGGTACAGGCGATCAGTGACGCGGTCGTGGAAACGCTAGAGGAGACGCCGCCCGAGTTGCAGGCCGATCTGATGAGCCGCGAGATTATGCTGGCGGGTGGGGGCTCGCTGCTACCCGGGCTACCGGAGCTGCTCAGTGCCCGCACGGGCATGCCCGTGCGGGTTGCCGAGGAGCCGCTGGGCTGCGTGGTGCGCGGCGCAGGGCGGGTGCTCAACGAGCTAGACACCCTACGCCGCGTCCTGCTCAACCTAGGCGAGCCGCGCCGCGTGGGGTGGCGCTAGATGCGTGAGCGAGCGGCGCTCCGCTGGGTGGTTCCACGCTGGCTCGTGGTTGCGGTGCTGGTGCTGGCAGTGGTGGCCGTGGCGGTACCAGGGGCGGGCCGCGTGGTGGAAGCATGGGGGAGCCGAGCGGTGGTGACGCTGCAAACCGGGGTTGCCGTGGTGCTCGGCGAGACCGCGGGGGCGGTGGACACCGTGCGTCGGGCAGGGGAGCTGCGGGCCGAGAACCGTGCCCTGCGCGACCAGGTCGAGCGCCTGCAGGCGGAGATCGTCCAGCTCCGGGAGCTGGAGTTGGAGAACCAGGAGCTGCGGCAGCTAGCGGGTTTGCGGGCCCAACCCTTGAGCAACGAGCTGATCCCGGCGCGCGTGGTGGGTCGCGATCCCTTGCCGTTCAGCCAGATGATCACCATCGACGTGGGCGCCGAGCATGGCGTGCGCGAGGATCTCCCGGTGGTCACGTGGCGCGGGCTCATCGGCCGGGTCATCGATCTGCAGCCGACCACAGCCCGCGTGCTCCTCATCACCGATGCGAGCAGCTCGGTCGCCGTGCGCGTTCAGGACCCGGACTCGCGAGCGACGGGAGTGGTCCGCGGGCGCAACGATGCGTTGTTGTTGCTCCAGTACGTGGGGCAGCAGGCGCCGCTGGACACCGGCGATCTCCTGATCACGTCCGGGCTGGGCGGCGTGTTCCCGCCGGGTTTACCCGTGGGCAAGGTGGTCCAGGTGCGCAAGCGCGACCAGGACCTGTTCCAGGAGGCGCTCGTGGAGCCCACCGCTCGCCTCGGCCAGCTCGAGCATGTCTACGTCTTGCGGCGAGGCGCCCTGGAAGGGCGCTAGGTGGGAAGCGATGGAGCCGGAGGGCGCCCAGCTCGGGGCATTAGCACCCGTCCAAGGAGGGCGGCGCTCGTGGCGCCGGCTGGCGATAGCGGCCGTGCTGCTCCTGGCCGCGCTGGCCGGCCAAACCACCGCGGGGCTGTACCTGCCCTCGGCTTGGCCGCGGGTCGACTGGGTCCTGGCGCTGGCCCTGGCTTGGGCGTGGCGCCGCGGGCGCGGCGAGGGGGTCCTGGTGGCACTGGTCGGCGGCTTGCTCCTCGACCTGGCCTCGGCGGGACCACCCGGACTCCACGTGCTGGCCCTGGGACTGGCGCTCCTGTTGGCCGAGAGCGCCGGGGAGCCCGTAGTGCGTGGCTGGCCCGGCCGGCTGCTGGTCGCCGCCTGCGCGGGCGCGCTCGTGCATTTGGTCTTGCTGGCTGGCCTGTGGCTGCGCGGTTGGCTACTCGACTGGTCGCGGGTGCTCGCCCAGGCCACCTTGCCCGCGGTAGGCGCCGACCTGATCGTGGTGATTGTGCTGTACTATCTCGTGGGCGCGCTGCTCGCGCCGACGGTGCCGGCGCCGAGCCGAGGTCGCTGAGCGAAGGGGGTTATGCGCGGAGGGGAGATCGCACGCGGCGCGAGTGGTCGGGTTTGGCTGGTGCGGATCGCGCTGCTGGTCGCCTTTGGCGCGCTGAGCGTCCAGGCCTGGCGGCTGCAAGTGGCCGAGAGCGGCGCGTACCGCGAGCAGGCCGACCACAACCGCATGCGCGTCAGTCCGATCCCTCCCCTGCGGGGGGTGATCTACGACCGCAACGGGGAGATCCTCGCGGCCAACGCGCCCTCGTTCGTAGTGTCCGTGGTGCCCGCGGACCTGCCGCGCGAGCACGAGGCCGGCGTGCTCCAGCGCTTGGCGGAGATCCTAGAGATCGACGAGGCCGCGGTAGCCGAGGCCGTCGCCCGCAGCCGTAGCAACGGGGACGTGTTCACGCCGGTGGTCGTGAAGCGGGCGGTGGATGCGCTCGTCGTGCAGCGGATCCAAGAGCAGCAGCCTCGTTTGCCCGGGGTGGTCGTGCAGTCCGAGCCCGTGCGGGTGTACCCGGATGGCGCGGTCTTCGCGCACCTGATCGGTTATGTCGGGCCCATCAGCGCAGAGGACTACGAGGCCGAGCGGCGGCGGTGTGCCGAGTTGGGCGCCGAGCAGCGCCGGAAGGAGTGTTACGGCCCGAACGATCGCCTCGGGATCATGGGGCTGGAGCGCCAGTACGAGCAGGCTCTGCGCGGGGTGCCGGGCCAGCGGCTGAGCGAGGTGGATGCCGCGGGCCGGGTCGTCCGCGAGCTGCGCGAGGAGCCGGCCGAGCCGGGCCTGAACCTCGTGCTCAACATCGACGCCGAGCTGCAGCGCGCGGTAGAGCGTTTTCTCGAGGAGGGCCTGCACGGCTCCCCCTCCGGCGCAGCGATCGTCATGCGGCCGACGACGGGCGAAGTGCTCGCCCTGGTATCGCTGCCTAACTTCGACAACAACTTGTTTGCCAGCGACTCGCGGGACGAGGGCGTGCTCGCCCTCCTCAACGACCCCAACCGCCCGCTGTTCCACCGCGCTGTCGCCGGCCAGTACCCGCCGGGCTCCACGTTCAAGCTGGTCACGGGTGCGGCGGCCCTGCACGAGGGGATCGCCACGCGCAACACGGTCATCACCAGCCGCGGCGCCATCTTCGTGCCCAACGAGTATGACCCCCGCATCGTGCAGCGCTTTCCGGACTGGGCCGCCCTGGGCCCGATGAACTTCATCCAGGGAATGGCATACTCCTCGGACGTGTACTTTTACTACCTGGGCGGCGGGTTCGAGTCGTTCCGTGGCCTCGGGGCCGAGCTACTGGCCCGGTATGCCCGACAGTTCGGTTTTGGCGCGCGCACCGGGATCGACCTGCCGGATGAGGAGGAGGGCCTGGTGCCCACCGAAAGCTGGAAGTACGAGCTGCTTGGCGAGCCGTGGGTGCTGGGCGACACGTACAACATGGCGATCGGCCAGGGCTTCGTCACCGCGACGCCACTCCAGGTGGCCACGGCCACGAACGCGTTCGCCAACGGTGGCGTACTGTACCGCCCTTTGCTCGCGCACGCCCTGGTCGATCAGGACGGCCGGACGGTGCGAGAGTTCGCCCCCCAAGTGATTCGCCGGCTGCCGCTGAGCGACGCCAACTGGGCGGTACTGCGCGAGGCGATGGAGGCCGGCTACAACATCAGCCCGCTGCTCCGTCACCTGCGTATCCCCGGTCTACGAGTGGCAGGCAAGACCGGCACCGCGGAGTTCTATGGGCGTCGGAACGAGCGGGGAGAGTTGCCTACGCATGGCTGGTACACGGGCTTCGCGCCGGTGGACAAGCCCGAGATCGCCGTCACGGTGTTCGTCGAGTTGGGTAGTGGGACCAACGAGGCCGCGCCGATCGCCACCCGCATCTTCCGCAAGTACTTCGGGCTCCCAGATGTCCCCCTGCCTCCGGCGCCGCCAGCGAGTTTTGGGCCGCCCCCGCCCGCGCCGACGGCCGCTCCGCCGACCGGCGCGGCCAGGCCACCAGCGCCAGCCGCTCCAGCGGGAGGGGCCACGCGGGCGCCCGCGCCGCCCCCGCCGCCCCCCCCCCCACCCG
>JADGHJ010000169.1 GCA_019686175.1 Chloroflexota bacterium
TCTTAGGGTGTCGTGGGCTCGGAGATGTGTAAACGTGACAGGGGGCAGGGAGTGTGTCGGTCGGCGGTCCGGCGTTCTACGGCGACGGCGGCCGACTGCTGGTCCCGCTCGCCACGCGCTTCGAGACCGGGGCTGGCGGCAACACCCGGATCCGGTTCTATTCGCTGGCGCTGGGCGACGGCGCCCTGACGCCCGTGGCCGCCGAGCTCCCGGCGATGGGCGGCCGGCTGCCGCACGATACCAGCTTCGCCCCCGACGGCCAGGCGTTCGGCTACACCACGACCGCCTATCTCGATGCCTGCGAGCAGTACGGCTTCTTCGTCCGGCTCGACCCAGCCGGACAGGGCTTCCGGCTCATCGATGCCCAGGTGGCGTCGGCGCCGACCATCCGCATCGCGGACCAGCCCCAGGCCGTGGGCGTGCGCGGTTGGGGGCTGTATCCGCGGGGCTATAGCTGGGCGCCCGACGGCCAGCGGGTGGCGCTGGCGTTCGCCTACCGCGACTGCCGCCAGGACGCCAACGCGCCCGCGCCCGCCTATCTGTACGTGGCCACCTTCGGTGGCGAGGCGCTGGCGCTGGGCCGCGGCAGCGCGCCGGCCTGGGCGCCGCGCGGCGACCTGCTGGCTTACATCGCGGACGAGCAGCCGCACACCGTGCGTGTGCGCGACCTCGCGAACAATACGGAGGTCACGCTCGGGCTGGGCGAGCTGGCTGCCTGGCAGCCGATAGCGGCCCGTTAGACGCGCCGCCCGGCGTGGGGGAGACGAGGTCGATGAACAGCAAACAGGCGTGGTTGGCCCTGACGGCGGTCCTCTTCAGCGTGCTGGCTTGCGCGCCGGCCGCGCCCGCGCGCTCCACGCCGACGCCCAGCGCGCCGCGGGCAGCCGCAGCGGCCGGGCAGCCGGCGGCCCAGGCGCCCACTGTCGCACCGCCGCGGGAGCTGGTCAAGGTCCGTTGGGGCGGGCAGTCGGTGCTCACTGACAGCGGCGCCTACATCGCCCTCGATCGTGGCTACTTCCAGGAGGAGGGGATCGACTTCGAGTACGTCAACTTCGCCTCGGCCTCTGACGTGGTGCCCGCGCTGGCCAACAACCAGCTCGAGGTCGGCGCGCTGTCGTGCAACGTGGCCACGCTGAACGCCCTGGGCCGAGGCACAGGCATCAAGCTAGTGGCCGATCGCGGCATCCTGCGCCCGGGGTTCGGCTGGATCGCGCTGGTGGTGCGCCCCGACCTCATCGAGAGCGGGCGGTTCCGCACCCCGGCCGACCTGCGGGGCCTGCAGGTGGCCGTGACCCCACCGCTCGGCGCCACGTCGAACGCCGTCGCGATCGCCCGGCTGCTGGAGCGCGAGGGCATCGCCGAGGACGACGTCCAGTTCACGCCCCTGCCGTTTCCGGACATGAACCCCGCCCTCGCCAACGGCGCGGTGGACGCGGCGTTCCACTCGGAGCCACTGATGTCGACGGCGCTGCGGCAGGGCATCGCGGCGCGGATCATCGGCAGCGACGAGATCTATCCGAACCAGCAGCTCGGGATCGTGGGCTACGGCGGGGGGTTCATCCGGGAGCAGCCCGAGGCGGCCCGGCGGTTCATGGTCGCCTATCTGCGCGGGCTGCGCGACTTCGTGGACGCCTTCAGCCAGAATCGCGATCGCGCGGCGGTGGTGCAGGCGCTGATCCGCCACACGCCGGTGAAGGACCCGGCGGTGTACGACCAGATGACCCCGACGGGCTTCAACCCGGACGGCTACATGAACGTGGAGAGCATGGCGGCGGACCAGGAATGGTTCTTGGCGCAGGGGCGGCTGCCACAGCGTGTCGACCTGGGGACCGTGGTCGACCACCAGTACGTGGACTACGCGCTGAGCCGGCTCGGCCGCTACCAGCCGTAGGGCGCGCGCGGCCCGAGCAGCCAGTCGGTTTATGGTACACTTGAATTGCTGCACAGTGTGCGAAGCGCGGCCCGAAACGCGGCCAGGCGACAGCGGCAGGACGGGCGTGGCCGATACGATCGAGCAAGGCGATGTGACGAGCGCCGTGCAGAGCGAGGACCGAGAGGGAGCGCGGATTCTCAGCGGCGAACCGCACCTGGTGGGCGCCGAAGGTAGGGTCGGGCGGCAGCGAGACGACACGCTCGTGCCGCCCGACGTATGTCTGCTGCGGTGCCGTGGCGTGGGCCAGGCTCCCTCGGTGGTCAGAGCTACCCTCGGGAGGCGATGATGCCGAAGAACGATCTGGTCATTCGCGTAGCCGGCGAGGCCGGCGAGGGCGTGCTCAGCACCGGCCAGTTGCTGGTGCAGGGAGCCGCGCGGGCGGGCTACCGCGTGCTTACCGACTTCAGCCCGCCGGCCGAGATCAAGGGCGGCTACTCGTTCTTTCAGATCCGCATCGGGAGCCGGCCGTTCTACTCGCGCGGCGACAGCGTCGACCTGCTGCTGGCCTTCAACCGCGAAGCGTATGATCTGAGCATCGGCGACCTCGCCGAGGGTGGCCTGCTGATCTACGACCCGGCCGAGGTCAGCCCGCCCCCCAGCGCCGACCGCACGCAGTACCCCGTGCCCCTCAGCGAGATCGCGCGCACGCAGCTCAAGTTCGAGTTGGGCAAGAACGTGGTGGCGGTGGGCGTGCTGGCGGCGCTGTTCGGCATGCCCGAGGAGTACCTGCGCAAGCTGCTGGAGCAGCGCTTCGGCGCCCGCGGCGCTGACATCCTGAACAAGAACCTCGGCGCGCTGGAAGCGGGCCTGCGCTACGTGCGCGAGCACATCATCACCCAGCCGGGGTTCCGCCGCGAGCTGTTCGAGGTCGAGCGCGGCCCGGCCGACGGCTCGCGCATCGTCGTCTCGGGGAACCAGGCGGCGAGTCTCGGGGCGCTCACCGCGGGTGTCCAGTTCTTCGCCGGCTACCCTATCACCCCGGCCAGCGACATCATGGAGTTCCTGGCGGCCGAGCTGCCCAAGGTCGGTGGCGCCGTCATCCAGGCCGAGGACGAGATCGCCTCGATGAACATGGTGCTCGGCGCCTCGTTCGCCGGCAAGCGCGCGATGACCTCCACCAGCGGGCCGGGCGTGAGTCTGATGGTCGAGGCATTGGGCCTGGGCTCGATGGCCGAACTGCCCTGCGTGCTGGTGGACTGCCAGCGGGCCGGCCCCTCGACCGGCATGCCCACGCGACACGAGCAGGGCGACCTGTGGCTGGCGGCGTTCGGCGGCCACGGCGAGATCCAGCGCATCGTGCTGGCGCCCACCTCGGTCGAGGACTGCTACTACCAGATCCAGCACGCCTTCAACCTGGCCGACAAGTATCAGTTGCCCGTGATCCTGCTGCTGGACACGGTGCTGTCGGTGCGCACCGAGTCGATCCCGCGGCCCGACCCGCAGCGCATCCCGCGCTGGTCGCGCCTCCTGTACCAGGAGACAAACGGCCACCCCCATGAGGGGATCTACCTGCGCTACCAGCTCACGGAGAGCGGTATCTCGCCCATGAGCGTGCCGGGCCAGCGCGGCGGGCAGTACGTGGCGACGGGCCTCGAGCACAACGAGGAGGGCCGGCCGCGCTACGACGCCGAGACGAAGACGGCGTTCACGGAGAAGCGGTTCAAGAAGCTGGCCGCGGCGCCGCAGGACGCCCCGGCGCCCGACCACTACGGCGATCCGGACGCGGAGATCGGCATCATCACCTGGGGCTCGACGGCCGGCGCGGTGCGCGAGGCGATCGAGCGCGCGGCCGAGGAGGGCATCCGCGTGGCCGGGATCGCGCCCAAGATGCTGTGGCCGGTGCCGGACGCGCAGCTCCGCCCCTTCCTCGAGGGGAAGCAGGAGGTGCTGGTCGCGGAGGTGAACTACAACGGCCAGTTCGCGCGCATCCTGGAGGCGCACTGGGGCCGCCCGCTCCAGCACCTCACTGTGTACGCGGGCGAGCCGTTCAAGGTGCGCGACATCCTGGCCGCAATTCGGAAGGCGGCGCGGGCGGCCGTGCGCTAGCGGGTTACAATGTTGAGGGGTGGCGCGCACGGTGCGCGCCGCAAGCGGCCGCGGCACACGCGGGATCTGAGGCCAGCGGGCCGCCGAATCGATGAGGAATAGCAATCATGGCTGACACTGCGACGCTGCAGTTCACGGTGGACGACTACAAGAGCAGCGAGAAGCCGACCTGGTGCCCCGGCTGCGGCGACTTCGGCGTCCTCAACGCGCTGTACCATGCCATGCGCGAGAAGAACTACAACCCGAAGGACGTCGTGCTGGTCTCGGGGATCGGCTGCTCGAGCCGTCTGCCGTTCTTTGTCGCCACTTACGGCTTCCACGGCGTGCACGGTCGGGCCATGCCCATCGCCACGGGCGTGAAGGTGGCGCGGCCCGATCTCCACGTACTGGTGCTGGGCGGCGACGGCGACGCCTTCGCCATCGGCGGCGGCCATTTCATGCACGCCGCCCGGCGCAACCTCAACGTGACCTATGTGATCATGGACAACCAGACCTACGGGCTCACGAAGGGGCAGGCATCGCCCACGGCCCAGCGGGGCTACGTGCACAAGGCCGCGCCGAAGGGCACGCTCGAGGAGCCGGTCAACCCGCTGCTGCTGGCAATGGCCTGCGGGGCGAGCTTCGTGGCCCGCGGCTTCTCGGGCCAGCCAAAGGATCTGGCGCAGCTCATCCTCGCGGGGATCGAGCACCAGGGGCTGGCGATCATCGACACCTACAGCCCCTGCCCCACCTTCAACAAGGTGAACACGTTCAAGACCTACCGCGAGGAGGTGGCGCCGCTGCCACCGGACCACGACCCGACGAACTTCGAGGCGGCGCTGAAGATCGCGGCCAGCCCGATGCCGCGCTACCTCGGCGTGATCTACCGCCGCGAGGGGCCGAGCTACGAGCAGCTGCTGGAGCAGCGCAAGACGGGCACCGAGGCGGATCTGCCGCAACTGCTCGACAGCCTGTTCGACCGCTTCAGCTAATGCCTTCTCACGGCCATTCCGGCCCACAACGCAGCCGCCGTGCGCGCCTGCACGGCGGCTGCTCGTTCCCGCGGCGACGCGCCTACGCCTCGCTGCGCGCTGCGGCCGGCAGCGGGCTGGTGCCCACCCAGTGGCCCACGTCGATGATGAGGCCCTCGGGCGTCTGGAACTTCGACTCGTAGTACGCCTGGCCGAGTAGCACCGGCCTCAGCTCCTGGGCACCGTGCGCTAGCAAGCGCTCGCGGGTCGCCGGCTCGTCCTCGACGGTGAAGCCGATGTGCTCGACCCCGGGGCGCACCTCGACCCCTGCGGCGTTGAGGTGCAGCGGCAGGATCGTGATGTTGACGTCGCCGTCGCTGAGGTCGATGGGGCCGTGCTCGCGGCGCTGGACGAGCGTGAGCCCGAGCGTCTCGACGAGAAAGCGCGCGGTCGCCTCGGTGTCCTCAGCGCGGATGGCGATGTGGCGCAGCTTGGCCATGGCCTCCTCCCCCGGGCGTGCAGCATCGTGGCCGGCTGCCACGTGCGCTCATTGTACCGGAACGCGCGGCGCGGCTGGCGGGCGTCCAGACCGTACAATTCTTCCAGAGAGAACTGATCATAGCATACGCCGGAGTCGCCGTGTCCAGCCGCGCGCGCCTGCTCGTAATCGACGACGACCAGCAGCTCCTCACCGCGCTCCGCCGTGCGCTGGCCTACGAGGGCTACGACGTCGCGGTGGCCGACTCGGGCGAGGCCGGGCTACGCCTGGCCCGCGAGCGCCCGCCGGACCTCGTCGTGCTCGACGTGCTCCTGCCGGGGCTCGACGGGCTCGAAGTGTGCCGGCGGCTGCGCGCCGGCGGCGACGTGCCCATCCTCATGCTCACCGCCCGCGACGAGGTGAGCGATCGCGTGGCCGGGCTCGACGCGGGCGCCGACGACTACCTGGTCAAGCCATTCGCCGTCGACGAGCTGCTGGCCCGGGTGCGGGCGCTGCTGCGGCGACGCGTGCCGCCGCCCGAGGAGTGGCGGTTCGCCGATCTGGTGTTGCGACCGAGCACGCGCGAGGTGCTCCGCGGTGAGCGGCCTCTCGTGCTGACGCCGCGCGAGTTCGACCTGCTCGCGCTGTTCCTCCAGCACCCGCGCCAGGTGCTCACCCGCGAGGTGCTGATGGAGCGCGTGTGGGGGCCTGACTACGACGGCGAGTCGAACGTGCTGGAGGTCTACATCGGGCACCTGCGCAACAAGCTGGAGGCCGGCGGCGAGCCGCGCTTGCTGCATACGGTGCGCGGCGTGGGCTACGTGCTGAAGGAGTGAGCGTGGGCGGGCGACGGCCGCCGCGCGGAACAGGATCCCAGCCATGTCGCTCAGCGTGCGGCTAACGCTCTGGTACACGGCCATTACGGCGGTGGTCCTGCTGGTAGCCACGGCGATCGTGTACCTCGCGGTGGCCGGCAACTTGCAGCGCGATCTCGACGCCGAGCTGGCCGCCGCGGGCGAGCGCCTGAGCGGCACGCTCGTCGTGCGCGAGGCGTTCCCCTTCCGCTCCCTGCGGCTGGTCCTCCCGGACCTCAACACCTTCGCCGGGGCCGACCTGCTGGTGCAGGTCATCGACGCCCGCGGCGCCCTGCTAGACCGCTCGGAGAGCCTGGGGCGGACGGTCCTGCCGTTGGATGCCGAGCTGGCACAGGCGCTGCGCGACGGCCGGCCGCGCCATAGCACCCTGGCTCTCCCAGGCGGCCGGCTGCGCGTGTACCTCCAGCCGCTGACCCTGGAGGGGCGACTGGTGGGCGCCGTGCTGGTGGCCCGCCCCCTGGCGCCGCTGGACAGCGCGCAGCTCCGGCTCCTCCAGGCGCTGATCGCCGTGGACCTCGTACTGCTGCTGGCAGCCGCAGGGGCGGGCTGGGCCATGGCGCGGGGCGCGCTGCGGCCGATCGCCGCTGTCACGGCCACCGCCGAGGCGATCGCGGCGTCCGGCGAGCCCGGCGGGCGTGTGCCGGTGCCTGAGACCCGCGACGAGGTGGGCGCCCTGGCCCGCACCTTCAACCGCATGCTGGACCGCCTCCAGGCGGCGCTGATCGCGCAGCGCCGCTTCGTGGCTGACGCCTCCCACGAGCTGCGCACGCCGCTGACCACCCTGCGCCTGAACCTGAGCACCCTCCGTCGGGGCGGCGGCGCCCGCTCGCCGGAGGAGCTGGAGATCCTCGACGACCTCGACCACGAGGTCGAGCGCCTCAGCCGCCTGGTGGAGGGCCTGCTCATGCTGGCGCGCGCCGACGCGGGCCAGCCGGTCGAGCGCGGCCCGGTGGCCCTCGACGGCCTGGTGCGGCGCGTCGGGCGCACGCTCGGGCCGCGCCTTGAGGGGCGCACCCTGCAGTTTACGGACTTGGCCAGCGTGCAGGTGTACGGCAACGCCGACCAACTCGAGCAGGTGATCTACAACCTGCTGGACAACGCCCTGAAGTACACGGCGCCGCGCGGCACCGTCGAGGTGCACCTGCGGGCGGAGGGGAACGACGCCGTGCTCGTCGTGCGGGACGACGGGATGGGCATCACGCCGGCCGACCTGCCCCACGTCTTCGAGCGCTTCTACCGCGCCACCACGGCCCGTGGCCGGTCGGGCGCCGGGCTGGGCCTGGCCATCGCCGACGGCATCGTGCGCGCCCACGGCGGGCGCATCGAAGTCGCGAGCGCGCCAGGCCAGGGGAGCACCTTCACGGTCCGGCTGCCGCGGCTCGACCGGTCCGCCCCGCCATCCACTCCGACCGAGCGGCAAGAAGAGCCCCTGAAGCGCCCACCCCTGGAAATGGTGGGCACCGGCGGCTGAGCCTCCCGCGCTCAGGGCGTCAGTGGCGGGCGTCGCCGCGCCCAGGCCGTCGCCGCCTCGTAGGCCGCGGCCACGCGGAGGACCGTGGGCTCGTCGAACGGGCGGCCGACCAGCTGCAGGCCGATGGGCAGGCCGTCGGGCGTGAAGCCACAGGGCACGCTGATCGCCGGGAAGCCGAGCAGGTTGAACGGCCGCGTGAACCGCAGGGTGGCGCCGCGGATGTCCTCGTGTGAGCCGTCGGGCCAGGTGATCAGGTCGGCGTCCTGGCGCGGCGCGGGCAGCGGCACCGTCGGGGTCAGCAGGACGTCGCAGCGCAGGAACAGCGCCCGCGCCTCGCGCACGAGCACCGCCCGTGCACGCTGGGCCTGGAGGTAGTCGAGCGCGAGCAGCGTGGTGCCAACCCGCACGCGGGTGCGCACCGCGGCGCCGTAGTCCTGCGGCCGCGTGCGGATCCACTCGGCGTGGTACGCTGCGGCCTCGGCAAACAGGATCGTGGCCCCGGCCGCCACTGTAGCCGGCCAGTGGGGAAACGGCAGCGGCTCGACCCGCGCGCCGAGCCCGGCGAGCACCTCGGCCGCGGCGCGGACCGCGCGCTCGACCTCGGGAGCGAGCCGCTCGAAGAAGAACTCGCGCGGCACCCCAACACACAGCCCGCGAACGCCCGCGTCGAGCGTGGCCGTGTAGTCGGGCACGGGCGCGCTGGTGCAAGCGGGGTCGCGGCCGTCCGGTCCGGCCAGCACCTGGAGGAACAGGGCCGCGTCGCGCACCGTGCGCGTAAGCGGGCCGACGTGGTCCTGCGCCCAGCTCAGCGGCACTGCGCCGTAGCGGCTGACACGGCCGTAGGTCGGCTTGAGCCCTACCAGGCCGCACAGCGCCGCCGGCTGGCGGATCGAGCCGCCGGTGTCGCTGCCCAGCGCGGCGGTACACAGCCCGGCCGCTACGGCGGCGGCCGAGCCGCCGCTGGAGCCGCCGGCGATCCGCTCGCGGTCCCAGGGGTTGCGACAGGCGCCGTAGTGGGGGTTGATGGTGGTAGCCCCAAAGGCGAACTCCTCGAGGTTCGTCTTGCCCAGCAGGACGGCGCCCGCGGCCCGCAGGCGCTCGACGGCCGTCGCGTCCTCGGAGGGGACGAAGTCGGCGAGGATGCGCGAGCCGGCGGTCGTGCGCACGCCGGCGGTCCAGAACAGGTCCTTGATGGCGATGGGCACGCCGTGGAGCGGGCCGCGGTAGTGGCCCGTGGCGATCTCCTGCTCGGCCGCGGCCGCGGCGGCCAGCGCCTCCTCGGCGGTTACGGTGATAAACGCCCGCAAGTCGGGGGCGTGGCGCGCGATACGGTCGAGGTACAGGCGGGTGACCTCGAGGGGCGAGAGCGCCCGCTGCTGCAGGGCCCGGGCGAGAGCGGCCAGTGGCAGAAACGGTAGGTCCTGCTCCTGCATGCGCTACTCCGCCGGCAGCAGGAAGTACGCGGGGGGCTCGACGTTGGCGAGCGGTAGCGGTGCCAGCACGGCCAGCGCGGTGACCGCGGCGGCCGCCGGAGGCAGCAGCTCGGCCAACTCGGCCGGCGTGAGCGACAGCCCGGCCTGCTGGGTGAGCACCGCGAGCGCCTCTGCGGTGAGGGGCGGGCGAGTATCGGGCATGACGTGGCCTCCTCATGCTGCTCCACGCGGGAGAAGCACCGGGGACTGGAACACCTGGCGATGCGCGATCACGATAGGCGTCGGTCGCAGCGGCTGTCAACCACCGTGCGCAGCCTGGACAATGACGAACGCCAGCGGGATCCCGACCTTGGGTCCCGCTGGCGTTCGCGGCGTCCCACTCCTACGCGATGCGCCTCCGA
>JADGHJ010000170.1 GCA_019686175.1 Chloroflexota bacterium
GGGGCTTTTTTTTTTTTTTATCTGCTTGGTGGGGGGGGCCGCCGGGGGGCCCCCCCTCACCCGCGACCACTTGTCGAACTGGAGAGCAGCGGATGCGAACGGTTCCCCTCTTCGGGCATCTCCTCGGTCTGGTGACTGCCGCATTAGTCCTGCTCGCCATGCCGTCGGGTGTCCACGCGAACGGCACCCCGATCAACGTCGTGCTGCAGTACCTGAATGGTGTGTCCAACTGGGGGCCCACCAACGCCAGCGGCGTGGCCGAGATCATCACGGGCGAAGGCGAGGTCCGCCTCCAAGCCACCGGCCTGCCGCGGCTGACAGGCGAGCGCTACCAGCTCTGGATCATCGACAGCTCGACCAACACGCAGCTGCCTCTCGGCGCCTTCAATGCCAGCCCCGACGGCGTGGGACGCCTGGATCTCGTACTCGACCAGCCGATACCGGATAGCAGTTGGAACTTGCTGGTGGTCACCGTGGAGGCCGAGGGAGCGCCGCCCGCCACACCGAGCAACCGGCGCAGCATCGCCGGGCGCATCGCCGAGCCCGGCCCGGGCGGCAGCACTCGGCCCGCGGAGCTGCCGCGCACCGGCGGCCCGCCCGACGACGTTCCCCCCAGCACCCGTCCGCTGCCGGTGCTCGCCCTGATCGTGGGCGCGCTCGGCGTGCTGGTCCTGGGCGGCATGATCGGCTACGGGCTCGGCCGCCGCGGTTCACAAGGAGAGACCCGATGATTCGCGGGCTGTACACCGCTGTGTCGGGCATGGTGTCGGCCATGCGCCGCATGGAGGTCGCGACGAACAACCTCGCCAACGTGCAGACCCCCGGCTACAAGCAGGACCGCACGGCCAGCGCCAGTTTTGGCGAGCAGCTCCAGTTCGAGATCGGCCGCACGCTCGAGACGCGCGGCCCGCTGGCCCTGGCCACGGTGCCGCTGGGCCCGCAGCTCGACCTCTCGCAAGGGCCGCTGCAGGCCACCGGCCGTGCGCTGGACGTCGCGCTGCAAGGCCCCGGGTTCCTAGTGCTCGACACACCCAACGGGCCGCGCTACACCCGCGACGGCTCCCTCACCGTCGCCGCGGACGGCACGCTCACCACGAGCACGGGCAGCGTCGTGCTCGGAGAGAACGGCCCGCTGGTGTTGCCGCCTGGCGACGTTCTGGCCATCGATCCCGACGGCACGCTGCGCGTCGATGACGCGGTGGTGGGGCGGCTGCAGCTCGTCGAGTTCGACCCTGCCCAGCCGTTCGAGCGCGTGGGCAACAACGAGCTGGTCCCGCGCGGCGGCGCTGCGCCCCAGCCCGCCAGCACCACGACCGTCCTGCAAGGATACATCGAGCAGTCGAATGTCGATCTCACCGGCCTGCTGACCAACACCTTGGCGCTGCAGCGTGCCTACACGGCCAACCAGCGCGCCGTGCAGCAGCAGGACGAGCTGATGGCCCGCGCGGCCACCGAGATCGCCCGACCGCCCAGCTAAGAGGAGGGCTCTCATGCTGTGGGCCGCGATGCGCGCCGCCGCCGCAGGCCTGGAAGCGCAGCAGCGCAGTCTCGACGTCACCGCCAACAACCTGGCCAATCTCCACACTACTGGCTACAAGAGCCGGCGCGCGGTGCTGGCGGACCTGCGGCCGGGCCCGGAGGTGTTCGGCGCTGACGGCACGCCGCGCTTCGCGCTGGCGCTCAGCGAAGTCGGCCGTGGCGCCGGCCTTGCGGCCGTGCTAACGAACGCAACGCCCGGGCCGGTCCAGGACACCGGGCGGCCCCTGGACGTGGCGATCGCGGGCGATGGCTTCCTGACGGTCTCCCTACCCGACGGCCGTACGGCGTACACCCGCGACGGGGCGCTCCGGCTCGACGCGGTGGGGCGCCTGGTGACCGCCAGCGGCGGGGTCATCACGCCGCAGATCACCGTGCCCCCCGCGACCATCGCGCTGCAGATCGAACGAGACGGACGCGTGCTCGCCCAGCTCGCTGGCGGCGACCGCCAGGAGATCGGCCAGCTCCAGCTCGCCCGCTTCCGCAATCTCGACGGCCTAGAGCACGTCGGGAACAACCTGCTCGTGCCGACGCCGGCGGCTGGTGCGCCGCTCAGCGGGGCTCCTGGCGAGGCGGGCTTCGGCGCGGTGCTGGCCGGTCACCTCGAGGGCGCCAACGTTTCGGTGGCAGACGAGCTGGTGCGCCTGGTGCAGGCACAGCGTGCCTACAGCGTGGGCACGCGCCAGCTCCGGGCGCTGGACGAGATGCTCCAGGATGCGAACAACTTGCGGCGTTAACCAATCCGCCCGCGTGGCCAGCCGGCGCGCCGCTCAAATCGGTGCACGTGCCAGCCGATAATCGCACTGGACAGCAGGTACAGACTGGCACGAGGAAGATGGATGGAAATCGAGCCGATTGGCCCCAGCGGCATGCGGCCACCCAGTACCGACAACGGGCTGGGCGAGATCAGCGCTATCGTGCCGCCGCGCCGGGTCGACCGCGTGGCCGACTCGCCCGCGCGCACGGAGCGTAGCCAGCCGGGCGACACCCTCGAGCTTTCGGCACGCGCTCGCGAGCTGCTGCAGGCGCGGCGGGCGGTGCAGCTCGCGCCGGAGGTCCGGGCGGGGCGCGTGGCCGAGATCCGCCAGCGCCTCGCCGCCGGCACCTACGCGGTCTCGCCAGAGCAGCTCGCCCACAAGCTCCTCGAAAGGAGCGAGCGGTAATGACTGCCCCAGCAGATTGGATCGCAGAGCTAGAGGGCACGCTCGCGGACCTGGTGCCCATCCTGGGCCGCCTCCGCGGGCTGTTGGTAGACCAGCGCGAGGCGGTGGCCGCGGGCGACCTCACGCGGCTGCTCGCCGTGACCACCGAGCAAGAGGAGGCCAGCGCCCGCCTTCAGCATCTCGAACAGCGCCGCGAGCGGCTCCAGATGCAACTGGAGCACGCGCTCGGGGTGCGTGGCCTGTACGCCCTGGCCGAGGCTGCCATCGCCAGCGAGACGCGACGCGAGGAGTTCCTGGCCGTCGTCTACGAGCTGCTGCGCGCTGCGGTCGCGCTCCAGGAGGAGCGCGAGCGCGCGGCCGCACTGCTCACCGCGGCCATCGAGGTGTCCCTGCGCACGCGCAGCTTCCTGCGCCGCGCCGCGGGCAGCGAGCCCGCGTACACCGCCGCCGTGGGCTTCCCCGGCACACCCCTCGCGCCGCCGCAGGGGGAACCATGACCACCAGCACTTTCTTCGGCCTGGACCTGGCCCTGCGGGCGCTGCAGACGCAACAGCGCGGCCTGGACACCACCAACCACAACGTGGCCAACGCTAACACCAAAGGCTTTAGCCGCCAGAGCGTGGTGATGGAGCCGACCACGCCGTTCATGCTCCCGGCGCTCAACCGCCAGCAGCAGGCCGGCCAGCTCGGCACGGGCGTGATCGCCGTCACCATCGAGCGTGCGCGCGACATATTCCTCGACGTGCAGTATCGGATTCAGGACGGCTTACAACACCAGGCGCAGATGGCTCAGCAGGCCCTCGAGCAGATCGAGGTCGTGCTCAACGAGCCGTCGGACCACGGTCTGAGCGCCCAGCTCGGTGCCTTCTTCAACGCCTGGCAGGAGCTGGCCAACGATCCTGCCAGCGCGGGCGCCCGCGGCAGTCTCCTGCAGGCCGCCGCCGCGCTCACAGCCGGCTTTAACCGCGCGGCTCAACAGCTCAGCGCCCTCCAGACCGACCTCAACAGCCAGGTCCAGGCGCGCGTGACCGAGATCAATGACCTGGCCAACCAGATCGTGTCGCTGAACAAACAGGTCGTGCAGGCCGAGGCGGTGGGGCAGCGCGCCAACGACTTCCGTGATCAGCGCGACCTCGCGCTCGACCGCCTGGCCGAGATCGTGCCGATCACCGTCAACGAGAACGCCGATGGCTCGCTCACCGTGCTGCTCGGCGGCCAGGCGCTCGTGCAAGGGAACACCGCCGACCCTCTCGTCACCACGCCCACTGGACCCAATGGGTTCTGGGAGGTGCGCTTCAGCTCGAACAGCGCCCCGGTCAGCCCCACGGCGGGTGAGCTGCGGGGGCTGCTCGACGCCCGCGACCAGACGGTGGCCTCCTACCTGAGCGGGCTGGACAGCGTCGCCAGCAGCCTCATCACCGCCGTCAACGGCTTGCACACCACCGGCTACGGGCAGGACGGCGTCAGCGGACGCGCGTTTTTCACCGGCACGGGCGCCGCCACGATCGCCCTCGATCCCTCCGTGGCGGGTAACCCGCAGGCCATCGCCGCCGCCAGCGCGCCGAACGCCCCGGGCGACAACAGTATCGCGCTGGCTATCGCCCAGTTGCGTCAATCGATGAGCCCGGCCCCCGAAGACGCGTTCGGGGCGCTCATGGCCCGGCTCGGTCAGGAGTCCAAGGCCGCGCAGGACCTCGCCACCAACCAGGGCGCGCTCGTGCAGCTCCTCGATCGGCGGCGCCAGGAGGTCTCCGGCGTGTCGCTCGACGAGGAAGCCGTCCAGATGCTGCGCTACCAGAAGGCCTACGAGGCCGCAGCCCGCCTACTGACGGCCTACGACCAGATGCTCGACCGCCTGATCAACGCCACCGGCATCGTCGGACGTTAGGGAGGCGCCGCCGTGCGAGTCACCCACCGCATGATCGTCGACACCGTCCTGAGCGGCCTGAACAACAACCTGCGGCGCCTGGAGGACCTCCAGCGCCAGGTCAGTAGCGGCCGGCGCCTGAATCGGCCGTCCGACGACCCACCGGCCGTCGAGCGCGCCCTGACCTACCGGGCGACGCTGAGCGCGGGCGAGCAGTACCTGCGGAATATCGATGCGGCACGGGCCTGGCTCCAGGCCAGCGATACCGCGCTCGCCTCCGCCACCGAGGCGCTGCAGCGCGCCCGTGAGCTGGCCGTCCAGGGCTCGAACGACACGCTGGGCCTCGATCAGCAGCAGGCCATCGCCACGGAAGTCGACCAGCTCCTGGCCCAGATGGTGGCCCTCGGCAACAGCACGCTGCGCGGCCAGTACCTCTTCGCCGGCCACCGCACCCAGACGGCGCCGTTCACACTCAACCAGGGGCCGCCGACCACGGTGACCTACAACGGCGACGGCGGGGCGATGCTGCGAGAGATCGATGCGGGCGTCACGCTGCAGATCAACACGCCGGGCAACAGCTTCCTGCCCACGGTAGTCACGGCGCTGATCAACCTACGCGACCACTTGCGCGCGGGCGACACCGCCGCGGTGCGCAACGACCTGCCGGCGCTGGACGCCGCTGCCGATACCCTCCTGGCCGTGCGCGCCGACTTCGGCGCCAAGCTCAATCGCCTCGATGCCGCCGAGGCGCAGCGACAGGCCCTGCAGGCAGACACCACCGCCCAGCTCTCGAAGATCGAAGATACCGACTACGGGGAGGCGATCACCCAGCTCACCACAGCGGAACTGGCGTACAAGGCGGGCCTCCAGGCGGGGGCGCGCGCCATGCAATCGAACCTGTTCGATTACCTGCGGTAAGGAGGCGCGCCCCATGGACGTCCAGACAACCCGCTTCGGCGTCCCCGAGACGGTGCCGGTGGAGGACGAGGCGCTCCTCGTGTTCCCGCACGGCTTACCCGGTTTCGAGAGCCACGTCCACTTCGCACTGCTCGAGGAGCCAGCCTACCTGCCGTTCTGCTGGCTCCAGTCGCTCCACGACCCCGACGTCGCGTTCATCATGCTCGACCCGTTCCTCCTGCGGCCGGACTACGACTTCGAGCTGAGCCCGGCCGACGTCGCGCTGCTCCAGCTGGATGAGCACACCGTGCCCCGTGTGTTCTGCATCCTCGTGGTGCCCGGGGATGTCCGCCAGATGACCGCGAACCTGAAAGCGCCGGTGGTGCTCAATCCGCGCCGACGGCTGGGCAAGCAGGTCATCCTGACCGACGACCGCTATCCCTTGCGGCACCCCGTGCTGGCGGCGCAGGACGCGCTCCAACCCCTGGGAGCGCGGTGATGCTGGTGCTGAGCCGCCGCCCGGGCGAGAGCATCCTCATCGGCGACAACATCGCGATCGTGGTGATCGACACCGACGGGGGGCAGGTGCGCTTGGGGGTCCAGGCGCCGCGCGACGTGCCCGTGCTGCGCAGCGAGCTGCTGGCCCAGGTGGAAGCCGAGAATCGGCGCGCCCTAGTCCGTCCAGCGCCGCCAGTGCTGGCCGTTGCACAGGCCCAGGTCGCGGGCCGCGGGGGACCGCGTCGCTCCTCCACCGCGAACACCCCGCAGCCACGCGACCGCTAGCCCAATGCCCGCACCGCCGCCACGGGATACCGCCCCTCCCACCGCCCGGCAAGCGTGACCGCGGCCAGTGCCGCGCCGGCGGTCGTACCGCGCGCTGGCTCCCCGTGCCCCCGGTCGCGCGGTTTCCGCGCACGAATTGCATCGGTTGGCCGGCGCATCTGCCTCCCCGGTATGATGGGGGCTGGCACACGCCCACAGGCCCCATGGGGCTACGAGCGGCACCGAAAGGAGAGGTTCAGATGGCCTACGAAGGGCTTCGCGGCTTCATCGAGGAAGTAGAGCGCCTGGGCGAGCTGCGCGTGGCCCGCGGCTGCGACGTCGAGACCGAGATCGGCGCCGTGACCGAGCTGGCGCAGCACCGCATCAATGGGCCCGCGGTGCTCTTCAACGAGGTGCCGGGGTACGACCCGGGCTACGGCGTGTTCGTCAACTCCGTCGGCTCGCCGAGCCGCACGGCGCTCGCTCTGGGGCTACCCACTGGCTTGGGCTGGAAGCAGCTCGTGCCACTCTGGCGCCAGCGCATGAAGGAGATCCGGCCCATCCCACCGCAGTTCGTCGCCGACGGGCCGGTGATGGAGCACGTCCAGCGTGGCGCCGACGTGGACCTGCTCAAGTTCCCCACACCCAAGTGGCACGAGTTCGATGGCGGTCGCTACATCGGCACCGGGGTGGTCGACATCCTGCCCGACCCCGATAGCGACTGGATCAACCTCGGCACCTACCGCGTCATGCTGGTCGACCGCAACCGCGTGTGCCTGTACATCTCGCCGGGCAAGCACGGGCGCATCATCCGCGAGAAGTACTTCGCGCGCAACGAGCCCATGCCCGTGGCCATGAGCCTGGGCCACGACCCACTGCTATTCATCGCCAGCTCGCTCGAGGTGCCCCCGGGCATGTCCGAGTACGACTGGGCGGGCGGGGTCCGCGGCGCGCCGGTGCCGGTGCTCAAGGGGCCGGTCACGGGGCTGCCGATCCCGGCGCACGCCGAGATCGTGCTGGAGGGCTTCATCAAGCCGGGCGAGCGCGCGCCCGAGGGGCCGTTCGGCGAGTGGACCGGCTACTACGCCAGCGGCGAGCGCGAGGAGCCGGTGATGACCGTGGAGGCGGTGTACCACCGCACCAACCCGATCATCCTGGGCTCGCCGCCCTGCAAGCCGCCTAGCGAGCTGACCTCGTACCGCGCGCTGCTGCGCTCCGCGCTGATCCACGATCAGCTCGAGCGCGCCGGCGTGCCCGACGTGCAGGCAGTCTGGACGCCAGAGGCCGGCGGCACGCGCCTGTTCATCGCGGTGGCCATCCGCCAGCGCTACCCCGGCCATGCGCGCCAGGCCGGGCACATCGCCGCCATGTGCCACGCCGGCGCGTACCTGGGCCGCATCGTGGTGGTGGTAGACGAGGACGTGGACGTCACCGACCTCAACGACGTGATCTGGGCGGTGTGCACACGCTCCGACCCCGAGCAGTCGATCGACATCATCAAGCGCGCCTGGTCCGGCCCGCTGGACCCGATCATCCACCCCAGCCGCAAGGGCTTCAACTCGCGCCTGATCATCGATGCCTGCCGGCCGTTCGAGTGGCGACAGGAGTTCCCGCGCGTGGCGGAGGCCAGCGCCGAGTTGATGGAGCGCACGCGCGCCAAGTGGGGCGACTACATCCTGGGCGGCGCGCCCAGCCCGGTGGGTGCCGCCCGCTAGCACTGCTCCGCGGCCGTCGCGCGAGGGGAGCGAGGCCGGCCTCGCTCCCCTCGTACTGTCACGCGAGCCACGGCGCCCCACCGCGCGCTCAGCCGCCTGTGTACTCCAGGATGAAAATGCCGTGGTTCTTGTCGGTGATATAGATGTAGCCGCAGGCGTCCACCAGCACGTCCTCGGTCTGCGTCACGAGCGCCGTGGTCGGGAACAGGCCGAGGCGCTGTTGCGGGTCGGGCGGCACGAAGTGCGCTACCTCGGTGGGCTGGCGCGGATCACTGATGTCGTAGATCCGCAGGCCGGCGTTGAACCACGTCATGTACACCAGATCGTCGCGGTGCAGCATGAACGGGCTGTGGTGCGGCAGGTGCGAGTTGTGTGGCCCGAACCGCCCGCCCTTGTCGCAGTAGTTGGTGAAGTCCAGGCCCGGACTCGGGCGCGGGTTGGGGAAGATCGAGATAAGCCGCGGGTGCTCCTCATCGCTGATGTCCACGATGCCGGCGAAGTTCAGCGGCTCTTGGCAGCGCTCGGGACCTGACTCGCCGTTGACTACCGCGATGCCGCGATCGAGGAGCGGCAACACGCTGTGTACTCCCGCGCCGCCGTAGCCACCGCGGAACGGCGGCGAGACATCGAGCCGGCTGACCAGGCGCGGGTTGGCGGGGTCGGAGATGTTCAGGATGATCATGCCCGCCCCGCCGTAGGAGACGTAGGCGCGGTCGCCCACCACGTACGGCGGACCATGGACCGACAGGCCGTCCTCGTGGGGTGCGGGCGTCTCCCCCGGCCCTTGCCCCTCGACCCACCAGCGGCCGATCTCGCGTGGCCGAGTGGGGTCGCTCACGTCCATCACGACATAGATGTTGCCGTCGTAGCCCGCCGGGTTGGCGGCCATGTGGATATAACGCCCGCCTGCCCAGAAGTTGCGGTGGCTCCCGGTCCCGCCCAGACTGATGCGGCTGAGCTCGCGAGGGTTCGTCGGATCGCTGGCGTCCCAGAAGATCGCCGTCTCGGCGTGGGGACGGGACGGGTCACCGCCCCACCCCTCGGCGATCCGCTCCAGCGAGGTGAGCATCTTCCCCTCGGCCACGTTCATCTGGATGGTCCACGTGTTCTCGGGCCCCGGCAGGAACTTCACGAATGACGGCTGGCTGGGCGTCGTGACGTCGATAATGCTCCAGCCACGATGCCAGAGATGGCCGCAGTACAGGTACCAGCGGTCGCCCACGGCCTGGATACCGAGCTTGAACGCGGGCCGGCCGTCTACGTCGCTATAGCCGACCAGCCGCACGTTGTGCGCCTCGCTGCGGCGGAAGACCTCCTCGAGGTCGGTCTGGTACAGCACGTCGTCCTGCTGCCAGCCTCGCTCGCCCAGGGCGATGGACTCACGCAAGCCGGCGAGCGCGGCAAAGGCGCCGGCCGTGCGCAAGAACCCGCGCCGCGACAAACGTAGAGCAGGGGACTCGAGATCGCCGCGGAAGTCACACATACACCCTCCTGCTGGTGAATCCTGGCGGCTCGCCCTGGACGCCCGCAGCAGGCGGGCCGCGCGCCCCAGCTGCTCCCGAGGGCCCGACCGGCGTGACAACACCCGAATCGTCGGCGCCCGAGGGACGGGCGCCCGCGACGAGGGC
>JADGHJ010000171.1 GCA_019686175.1 Chloroflexota bacterium
GCCCACCCCGCCCAGGCTCTCCGCGACCGGCCGTCCAGCATCAGCCAAGCTGGTGACCGCGCTCCCCTCTGGATAGAGAACCACCGCCGCGCCGACCATCAGCGCCACGATGATGATGGCCCCGAACGCGGAGCCGATGATCGAGGTAATCCGATTGAACAATAGGTCGTCGCCGTCCCACTCCTCTTCGATCGCACCCGATGAGTAGAAGTAGAACTGATAGGGTGTCATGTACGCGCCCAGCAAACTGATCGCCATGAACAGATAGAGTGGGATCGATCCTCCTGGTTCGAGCGCCGGATGGATCGCTTGGACGGCGACTTCGCTCCATGGAGGGGCCAATCGGATCGTGGCGACCACGGCGACCAACATGGTTAGGCCGAGCAGCGCGCTGCTATTCTCCAGGGTATCGAAACGAAGGTTCCAAATGATCAGTGCAAGAAGTGCGGCCGCGACCGGGAACCAGGCGAGATACGGAATCTGGGTAGCGAGTTGGAGTGCAAGCGCCATGCCGGCAATCTCGATCACCACGGTCAGTGTATTGACGATGAGAGTGGCTACCAGCGGAATCAATGCCAGCCGGAAGCCGAGCCGATCTCGCATCACGTCGAACAGCGTGCGACCGGAGGCGATGGCTACACGCCCCGCCATGTCCGCGTAGATCGTGAACCCAATAAGGCCTGGGATCAACGTCCAAAGCAGGGAAAAGCGATGCTGTGCGCCGGCTTGGGCGGCCGCAACGATACCACCCATATCGACGAAGCCGCCGACCGCCGTGAGGATGCCGAGAGATAGGGCGGCCACGCGCTGCATCACAGTCGTGTGTGCTGGCTTGTCGTGGCGCTGCATCGCTCTATCCGCATGTCAGGCTGGCAGGCCGCTCTGCCCTGGCGCGGCACGAGCGATGCCGCTGAACTGGGACTCATGGCAGGGGTCGCTGGCACGTCGTGTGCATCCTCCATGCCAGACTGCGTGGGACGCGGGGAGAGCGCCATGACCGTCCGCGTGGGCAGAGGGGCACGGGTGGCCAGCGTCGAGCAGGCTGTCATTCGGGAGCCGGGCGCCGACACCCCGCGAGAGTTTCGACTGCGCGTCCAGCGGCTCGCCGTGGCCTATCTCGCCCTGTTCGTCGGCGCGGTGGCAGGTCTTCTGCTCCTGGTCTGGCAGGCTCGCCTGCTCGTGGCGCTCTCCCAGCGTAGCAATGTCGAGACCCTCGTCCTGGCCTTCGTGTTCGTGTTCTTCGCCTACGTCGTGGTGCTGAGCGCGCCCGGCGCTTGGGGCGCGCTGCGCATCGCGGCGCTCGAGCTTCAGGGGCGGCTGGGCGATAGCCAGGCGGTCGAGCGCCGGAAGATGGCATGCTACGCCGCTCGCGGACAGCGCGAGGCGGCCGCCGCGCTCAACTATCAGGTCGAGGTGGAGCAGGCACCTTGCCAGCCGATCGTCCTGCCGGTGGCCGACGAAGTGGGCTCACTCGGCGAGTTGGTCATCGATGGCGCCCGCCTCGTACACCGTGGGGGCTGGGGCTCCAACGCGCTGCTCGCGTACTTCGTGCACCAGGTCAACGCCGTCCTCGGCGAGCGGGTGGGTGACGATTTCCTGGACATCGTGGACTGGCAGATCCTGGATGACGAGAGCACGCGCCAGTATCTCGCGCTCGCCCGCTTCGCGCGCAACCTGGAGCGCCACCTCGGCGCCACCGAGCTGTGGCCCAAGCTCCGCTTGACCGCCGCCGACTGTGCCGAGCTGGTGGACCGGCTTCGGGCGATCTGTCCGGCGCTACGCGACGAAGCGCTGCTGCCCGACTGGGAGTACGCTGCCGAGCACAAGCTGCCGCTGATCCCCGAGCCGCTGGGCTTGGTCAGCCTGCAGCGGTCGGAGCGGCGTGCGGACCCGCTGGCCTCCATGGGTTGTGCTGTGCTGGTGGTCCTGGCCCTGCTGGTGGTTCTGGGGGTGCTAATCGTCTTCCCGCCCTGGGTGCCGGGTACCTGATCACGGCGGCGGAGGGGTCACATGTGGCGTGGGATGCTCCTGAGTGGCGGCGTTGCCAGCGTGCTACTCGCTCTCTGGGTGTGGAACTGCACGGGACCCAAGCCGGTGATCACGGCTACGTCGCTCCGGCCGCCCACCAGCCCTGGGGCCCCGTACCGGGTCGAAGTGGAGATCGAGAACCGCTGGCGCGGCGACGGTGAGGTGGCCGCGTTGGTGCGGCTGCGCGACCGCGTGACCGGCCGGGTGGTCCAGGCCGAGCACAAGGTCCGGCTCGATGGCCACGAGCGGGCGCTCGTGGTGGCCGAGCTCGCCGCGCCCCCGGGCGACTACATTCCGGAGGTCATGGTAACCTATCCACCCCGTTAGGTGGACTGGATCGCTGGCGCGTCTTGCACGCTGCGAGGAGCGATACCATGTTGGTTGACCGCGCCGTCCGCGGCGCCGTCGCGGGCCTGGCCGCCACGGTGCCGATGACCGTGTTGATGCAGGTCCTCCACCAGCGCCTGCCCTGGCGTGAGCGCTACCCCTTGCCGCCGGCGCAGATCACTAGCCGCCTGACCCGCGCCACCGGTGTCGAGCGGCGGTTACGCCGTCACGAGCACCGCGTCCTCACCATGGTCAGTCACTTTGGCTACGGTAGCGCGGCGGGCGCCGCTTACACGCTGCTAGCGCGACGGGTGCCACTGCCGTCGTGGCTCAGCGGGATTGGCTTCGGGCTGGGCGTGTGGACCACCAGCTACCTGGGTTGGCTACCGGCTCTCCAATTGCTCCCGCCCGCGACCGAGCACCCCGCGCGCCGCAACGCGGTGATGATCGCCGCCCACGTTGTCTGGGGTGCAAGTCTCGGGATCGTGACGCAGATGTTGGAGCAGGGCCGGGTGCGCCGAGCGCGGCCCGGGACACCAGGAGGCCTATCGCCCATGAGCAGTGACGCGCAGCTGACAACCGACCACGAGACGATCCGCCGCTGGGCCGAGGCGCGCGGTGGCCGGCCGGCGATGGTACGCGGCACCGGCGCGGCGGGCGAGCCGGGCGTGCTGCGGATCGATTTCGCAGAGGGCCAGCCGGACGAGAACCTGGAGCCGATCTCCTGGGACGAGTGGTTCCGCAAGTTCGAGGACGCCAGGCTCGCCTTTCTGTACCAGGACACGACCGCCCGGGGACAGGGCAGCCGCTTCTGCAAGCTGGTGAGCCGCGAGAGCGCTACCCAGTCCCGTTAGCGCTCAGCCGCTCGCCTGGTGCCGATCGGCCGCCGAGGCCACACACCGTGTTCGACCGTCGAGGCTATTCTTCCGCAAGGCCGAGCTGGCGGGCGAGCACGGCCGGCTCCGTGGTCGGCACGTCGCAGGTGAAGTGGCGGCAGACGTACGCCGTGGCACGCCCGCCGAGCGCCTCACGGTCGCGCAGCAGGGCGATCGCCGTGGGCGCCGCCTCGTCGCCGGGGCGCCGCAGTGCCACGACTTTGTTCGGCAGGTAGGTGCCGTAGATCACGTCCAGCAGCTCGACGGTGTCTGCACCTTCTGGCTCGCCGACGAGCGCGATCTCGCGCGGTCCTGAGAGGTGGAAGTCGAGCGCGCACAGAATCTCGCCGAATGCCAAGGGATACTGCGCCATGTGCGGGGCCATGCTGCGCAGGACGCGCTCGACCCGCGCCGTGTAGTGCTGCTCGCCCGTGAGCAGCGCGAGCTGGAGCAGCACCTGGACGGCCACCGAGCTGCCGGCGGGTGTCGCGTTGTCCTGGTAGTCGCGCGGACGCACCAGCAACGCCTCGTGGTCGCGCGGCGTGCTGTAGAAGCCGCCGATCCCATCGTCCCAGAACAGATCCAGCAGCGTGTCGGCAAGCTGGCGCGCCTCCACGAACCAGCGCGGGTCGAAGGTCGCCTCGTACAGCGCCAGCAGGCCGGCCGCGTAGCAGGCGTAATCCTCGAGATAGCCCGGCAGGCGCGCCTGACCGTCCTTGTAGCTACGCAGCAGGCGGCCGTCGCGGCGCAAGTGGCCCAGGACGAACTCGGCATTGCGCACCGCTAGGTCGCGGTACAGCGGCTCATCGAGCAGGCGGGCGGCCTCGGCCAGGCTGCGCAGCATCAGGCCGTTCCACGCCGTGAGGATCTTCTCGTCGCGGCCCGGCCACACGCGCTGGGCGCGCGCCGCGTACAACTGCTCCATGGCGCGCTCGATCGCAGCGTCGAGCTCCTCTACGGAGACGCCCAGCTCGCGCGCTACGTTCTCGGCGGGCCGCGGCACGTGCAGGATGTTCTTGCCCTCGAAGTTGCCCTGCTCCGTGACGCCCCAGTAGCGCTCGACCAGCGGCGCGTCGTCGCCCAGTACGGCGCGCAGCTCGGCGGGCGTCCAGAGGTAGAACTTGCCCTCCTCGCCCTCGCTGTCGGCGTCCTGAGTGGCGTAGAAGCCCCCTCCCGGCGCCGTCATCTCGCGCTGCACGTAGGTGTAGATCTCCTCGGCGATGCGCCGGTAGCCTGGCTTGCCGGTCGCCGCGTAGGCGTGCACGTACAGCCGGCTGAGCTGCGCGTTGTCGTACAGCATCTTCTCGAAGTGCGGCACCAGCCAGTAGCGATCCACGGCGTAGCGGTGGAACCCTCCGCCGACCTGGTCGTAGATGCCGCCGTTGGCCATGTGTTCGAGTGTGGACTCCACCATGTGGAGCGCCTGCTCGTCGCCGGTGGCGAGCCATCGCCGCAGCAGGAACTCGAGGACCATCGGCTGAGGGAACTTCGGCGCGCCGCCGAACCCACCGAACGCCGGATCGAACTGCGGCGCCAGGTTGCGCACGGCCGTGTCGAGCACCGCGGGGTCGAGTGCGGCCTCGGCCGGCGGCGGTCCCATGAGCTGCTGGACCGCCTCGCGGAGCCGCGTGCCCTGCTCGGCCAGTTCCGCTCGGCGCGTGCGGTACGCTTCGGCCACCGCCTGCAGCACGCGTGGGAAGCCGGGCAGCTGGCCGCGATCCTCGGGCGGGAAGTACGTGCCGCCGTAGAACGGCGTGCCGTCGGGCAGCAGGAACACCGTCAGCGGCCAGCCGCCCTGGCGGGTCATGAGCTGCACCGCGGTCATGTACAGATGGTCGAGGTCCGGGCGCTCCTCGCGATCGACCTTGATGTTGACGAACAGTTCGTTCATCAGCCGGGCGATCTCGGGGTTCTCGAACGACTCGTGCGCCATCACGTGGCACCAGTGGCAGGCCGAGTAGCCGATCGACAGCAGGATCGGCTTGTCCTCGCTGCGGGCGCGCGCCAGCGCCTCCTCGCCCCAGGGGTACCAGTCGACAGGATTGTCCTTGTGCTGCAGCAGGTAGGGGCTGCTCTCGTTGGCCAAGCGGTTCGGCACGCTGCACCTCGTCTCACGGTCGCCGAGCGTCGCGCCCCGGCCGGTAGGGTGGTGAGCTATCGGGTCTTGGTCTCACCCTACTGCCTGTCGCCCATGCCGAGCAAGCCGCGCTCACCGCTCGCGCCGCGCCTCCAGCGCCAGCAGCGCCTCCTTGCGCGCCCGACCCCAGCGGTAGCCACTCAGATCGCCATCGCTGCGCACCACCCGGTGGCATGGCACGGCGACCGCTACCGGATTGGTAGCACAGGCGCGCGCCACCGCCCGTACGGCCGTCGGGGCGCCTAGTGCTTGCGCGACGGCCGCGTACGAGCGGGTCTCCCCCGCGGGGATCTGCTGGAGCGCCGCCCAGACGCGCTGCTGGAACGCCGAGCCGTGCAGGTCGAGCGGCAGGCTCAGCTCGGCCGGCGCGCCGCCCAGGTAGGCCCGCACCGCCGCGACATATGGCGCCACGGCCGCGGGGTCGCGGGCGAGCACTGCGCGGGGGAACTCGGCGGCCAGCTCATCCCGCAGCACCTCGTCATCGCCGAAGCGTAGGGCACACACTCCCCGGGACGTCGCGGCCAGCAGCAGCCGACCGAGCGGGCTGTCCACGATATCGTAAGCAATACGCTCCCCACGACCGCCGTCGCGGTAGCGTGCGGGCGTCATCCCCAGCGCGGCGGGCGCCTCCTGGTACACGGCGCGACTGGAGCCGTAGCCGGCGGCGTACTGCGCCTCGGCCACGGTGGCGCCGGCCCGTAGCTCCGCGGCCAGCCGTTCGCGACGTCGCGCGGCCGCGTACTGGCGCGGCGTGAGTCCCACCTCGCGCCGGAACAGCCGCTGCAGATGGTAGGGGCTGACCCCCACGGCCGCGGCGAGGGCGGGCAGGGACGGCGGACGCTCTGCCCCGTCGAGCAGGGCGCGCGCTCGCGCGACGATCTCGGCCGGTCGGCTTCCCCTCTCGGGTACGCAGCGGCGGCAGGGCCGGAACCCGGCGCGCCGTGCCGCCGCCGGATCGGTGAAGAACACCACGTGAGCGCGCTGGGGGCGCCGCGCGGGACATGTCGGCCGGCAGAAGACGCCGGTCGACTGCACCGCGTAGTAGAACGCGGCATCGGCCGCCGGGTCGCGCGCCAGCACCGCCTGCCAGCGCGCCTCGTCGTCCGCGTAAGGGCCAGTTGCGCTCGCTTCCATCGTTTCCATGGTGTGTCGTCCTCCCGCCCTCAGCGTACTCGTGGCCCTCGCAGGCCGGCTATCCGCTTCTTGCGGTCAAAGCGTGGATGCGCCGTCGGGGGCAGCGCGCCATGGAGATTGCAGACTGGGGCTGCGCCGCGGGGTCGTTGTCCAGCGCGTCCTGCACGTCCGTAGCCGCTGGGCGGCAACGGGGCGCGTAGCGGGTGTCCTCCGACATCACGGTAAGCGGGCCGCGGAGGTAGCCGCGCGCACCGTGCTGAAGCAGCACAAGGAGAAGGGGCACCGGCCAGGTGAGTAGGCCCGGCCGTCAATCCAGGTGGCGGAGGGTCGGCGTCCGCAGCGTGAGGCCCAGGGCGCAGGCGAGCAGGCAGCCGGCGCCCAGCAGCACGGCCAGCGGCGCGCCGAGGAGCTCTGCCAGTAGGCCACCGGGCAGCGCTCCCAGCGGCGAGGCCCCCTGCGTCGCCGCCATGTAGAAGCCCATTACGCGGCCGCGCACGTGGTCGGTGACCTGCTCCTGCAGGAGCGTATTGGTGAGCGTGGTCGAGGCCGTGGCCGAGGCGCCGACCAACACGAGCACGGCCAGCGACAGCACGAATACCTGGGAGAGCGCGAACACGCCCAGTGCCACGGCCAGCAGCGTCATGGTCGCCAGTAGCCACCGCCCCTTGTGTGTCAGGTGGAGGGTAGCCAGCCCGAGCGCGACCAGGATCGTCCCCACCGCCGGCATCGCCAGCAGCAGGCCCAGCCCCCGCGGCCCGACCGCCAGCACGTCGCGGGCGAACACGGGCATCAACTGGGTGTAGGAGCGCCCCAGCAGGCTCGTGGTGCCCACGGCGAACAGCAGCAAGCGCACCCGCGGCTCACGCCAGGCGTAGCGTGCCCCCTCGGCGAGCCGCTGCCACGCCGAGCCGACGCTCGGGCGCGGCGTGTCCTTGCCGGGGATGAGCAGCAGGGCCGCCACGTTCACCAGGTCGCTGGCCACATTCAGCCAGAAGCAGGCCGCCAGGCCCCAGGCGGCCAGCACGACCCCCGCCACGGTCGGCCCGACCACCGCGGCTCCCTGCCAGAGGATCGAGTTCAGTGCAATCGCCGACAGCAGTGCCTCGCGCGGCACCAAGCTGGGGACGAACGCCTGGCGCGCCGGGGTGCTCAGCCCGCGGATGGTGGCGTTGGACAGCGAATACAAGTAGATGTGCCAGACCTGCACCCGGCCGGTGCTGACCAGGAGGGCGAGCGTGAGGTCCGGCACGAGCTGGGCGAGCTGCGCGCCGAGCATCAGGCGATGGCGATTGAAGCGGTCGGCGAACACGCCGCCGACTACCGAGAACAGCAGGATCGGCAGCGCCTGACAGGCCGCATTGATTCCGAGCGCGGCTGGCGAATCGGTGAGCTGGAGCACCAGCCAGCCCGTGGCCACCAACTGCATCCACGAGCCGATGTTGCTGGCGAGCTGCCCCATCCAGAACAGCCGGTACGGCGCGTGGCCAAACGCGGCGATTTGCAGGCGTCGAGCGCGCGCAACACTACTGATACGCCACCTCCCATGCCATGATCCCGCCTGCGGCGCCGCTCGCTAGCTAGGGCGCTAGCCGAACACCACCGTCTTGTTCCGGTACGTCAGGACGCGATCCTGGAGGTGCAGGCGCACGGCGCGCGCGAGGACGAGGCGTTCCAGGTCGCGCCCCTTGCGGATCAGATCGTCGATCTCGTCCGTATGGCTGGTCCGCGTGACATCTTGCTCGATGATCGGCCCAGCGTCCAGCTCTTCCGTGACGTAGTGCGCCGTGGCTCCGATCAGCTTCACGCCGCGCTCGTAGGCGCGGTGGTACGGCCGCTCCCCGCTGAAGGCAGGCAAGAAGCTATGGTGGATGTTGATGATCGGCCGCCCGAACCGCGCCAGGAAGTCGCCGGAGAGGATCTGCATGTAGCGCGCCAGTACCACCAGGTCCACCTCGTAGTCGCGCAGCAGGCGCAGCAGCTCGGCCTCCTGCGCCGCCTTGGTCTCCGGCGTGACGGGCAGGTGGTGGAACGGCAAACCGAAGCTCTCGGCCACCGGGCGCGTGTCGGGATGGTTGGAGATCACGCAGGTATAGATCGTGCGCAGCTCGCCCTGGCGCTGGCGCAGCAGCAGGTCGTACAGGCAGTGGTCCTGGCGGGAGACCAGGATCGCCGTGCGCTTGATCCGCTCGGCAGGGATGAGCGACCACGTCATGTGCAAAGCGTCGAGCGTGGGGGCAAGCTGCGCCTCGATCGCGGGCCAGGCGGGCGCGTCCGCGGGCAGCTCGAACTGGATGCGCTGGAAGAACATCTGGGCCTGCCGATCCAGGTGCTGGTCGGCATGGGTGATGTTCGCACCCAGTTCGTACAGCCGCTGGGTCACCGTGGCCACCAGGCCCGGGCGATCCGGGCAGGAGAGCAGCAGCGTGGCCGCCTTGATCATAGGCTTCTACTTCCTTCTCCCCACTCTAATCATCGGTTGCGATCGGCTGGCATCCCGCCGCCCGGCTGCCATGCGTGCCATGCCGCGGGATCGGGTGCGCCGCAGATATTTCACTGTCCGTCCCCCCCAGGGCAGCGCACGGCTCCTTGCGCAGGACGAGCAGGGCTGCGGCACGCCACGCTACAGTGCCGAGAGTCCCTCCGCCACGGCGTTCAGCGGCCGCACGCTCTGCGCCTTGAGGTCGACTTCCCATTCGGCGAGCAGCAGCTGCCGGTTCTCCCGCAGGGCGAACGTCACCCGATAGACATCGGCGCTGCCCTTGAGGCTGGCGTCCCAACCCACGACCTCGACCTCGCCGCCGCTCGCCTTGGAGCGTTCGATCGCCCGGGCGATGCGCTCCTCCAGGCGCGCGCCCCCGTCGCGCCGGGTGTCCTGTACGAGCTTGATGGCCCGCGCGTAGTCCACGCCCGAGGCGGTCGGCGCGGCTGCTAGCACCGGGGAACTAGCGGCGACGTTCGGCGTGGGGGTCAGAGCCACTACCAGCCGGGCCGAGGGCGGGAGGGCGACTGGCGTGGGGTCGCCCCGCCGCGCACCCGCCGGCGGGGCCGA
>JADGHJ010000172.1 GCA_019686175.1 Chloroflexota bacterium
CAAGCGGTGGCGCAGCGCCGCGGGCGCCACCGCGCGCACATCGTCGATCGCGGCCTGCGCGCGGCCATCGAGCAAGGCCACGATCTTCGCCGCCAGCACCAACGCCTGCGCGCCACGCGGGCTCGCCCCGTAGCGCGCGAACCGGCGCACCAGCGGCGGCGCCAGCTCGCTGCTCGGATGGCTGGCCACCACCAGCCGCACCGCGTAGTCCAGCACTGCGGGCGCCGCAGGCACCTCGCGCGCCAGCCGGCTCATGCGCAGTAGCAGCGACCCGTCGGCCACCGACTGCACGGGGGGCAACTGGCCGGCCGTGGTGCGCGTGAGGATCTCCACGAGTTCGGCCGGCTGCGGGAACTCCACCTGTAGCTTGAACAAGAAGCGGTCGAGCTGCGCCTCCGGCAGCGGATAGGTGCCTTCCATCTCGATGGGGTTCTGCGTGGCCAGCACGAAGAACGGCTCGTCTAGCCGGTGGATGGTGTTGGCCACCGTGACGGTGCGCTCCTGCATCGCCTCCAGCAGGGCGCTCTGCGTCTTCGGCGTGGCGCGATTGATCTCGTCGGCCAGCACCAGGTTGGCGAAGATCGGCCCCGGCTGGAACTGAAAGCGCCGCCCGCCCTCCGGCGACTCGGCCAAGATGTTCGTGCCGATGATGTCGGCCGGCATAAGGTCGGGGGTGAATTGCACACGCGAGAAGCGCAGCTCCAGCACATCGGCCAGGGTACGCACCAGCATGGTCTTGCCCAGGCCGGGCACGCCTTCCAGCAGCGCGTGCCCGCCCGCGATCAGGCAGATCAAGACGTGCCGCAGCACCTCCTGCTGTCCCACTAGGCGCCGCGCCACCTCGGCCTCCAGCCGCGCGGCGATCGCGCGAAACTCCTCGGGCGTGAGCGGTTCGCTGCCTACCATCGCTGCCTCCGCCGGACTATAACAACTCGCCAGCGTCGTGACACCCGTTCGCGTCGCGCTGCAGGCGACCCGCTGCCAGGGAGGAGCGATGGCTGTTCTGGTCACCGGCGCCGGACTCGTGGGCTCCCTGTGTGCCGCGCAGCTGCTGGAGCACGGCGAGCAGCCCGTGCTGTACGACCTCGCGCCCTCGTTGCCCAACCTGGCCGAGCGCCTGCCACTCGACCGCGTGCCGCTGGTCCGCGGCGACCTGGCCGACCTCTCCGACTTGCTGGCCGCCCTCCGTGCCCACCGCGTCCGCGCCATCATCCACACCGCGGGCCTGCTCACCTGGATGGTGAACCAGCGCCCCGCGGCGGGCGTGCGCACCAACCTGGTGGGCACCCTGCATGTGCTGGAGGCCGCGCGGCTGGCCGAGGTCTCGCGAGTGGTGTTCTGCAGCTCGAGCACAGTGTACTTCGGGCGGCGGGAGGCACCGCCGGGCCCCCTGCCCGAGGACCTGCCGCTGCACGTCGTCACCGAGCGGCCGCCCACCGTGTACGCGGCCATGAAGCTCGCCGGGGAGTGGCTGGGGCTGACCTACACCGACCGCTACGGCCTCGACTTCGCCGCCGTGCGGTTCGGCGCCGTGTTCGGCCCCTGGCGCGGCCAGCCCGGCGGCGGACCCAGTCAGCGCGTGCAGGCGCTGGTCGAGGCCGCGCACGCCGGCCGCCCGGCCGCGCTGCTCGCCGGCGATCTCGCCCACCCGGGCCACGACTACGTCTACGCGCCCGACGCCGCCCAGGGCGCGGTACGCGCCGCCCTGGCGCCCACGGTCCCCAGCCGGGTCTACAACATCAGCCTAGGCCGCACCTACACGCTACGCGACATCGCCGACAGCCTCGAGCGCCTGACCGGGCGCCCCCTGCCGATCACCATCGCGGGCGAGGGCTCGCTCAGCGGCTACAGCGGGCCCCCGATCGCCCTCGACACCACGCGCGCCCGCGCCGAGCTGGGCTTCGCCCCGGCCTTCGACCTCGAAGCCGCCCTGCGCGATTACTTGGCGTGGCTCGCCCGGAGCCATCCCACACCCTAGATATACGGCCTGTCACTGATCAGAGCCCCAACATATTGTGCTTGGTGCTTGTCTTCATGCACCCTGGGGGCTAAGATGCAAGAAACGGCGCTGGACCCGGTCTCGAGGAGGGAGGCGTGCGTTTCTCGTTCACGCGGCTGGCTACCTATCGCCGCTGCGCGTTCCAGTATCGCTGCCGCTACCAGCTGCACCTGCCCGCCCCGCCGCGGCCGATGACGCGCCTCGCGCTCGCGCTCCACGCCGCGCTGGCGACGTTCTATCGCCACCTCGCACCCACCCCGCGGCTCGACGATCTACTGCTGCCGTACGATGCCCAGTGGCCCGACGAACTGATCGAGCGCGACGCCCGCGCCTGGAACGAGGGGCGGGCGCTGCTCATCGACTACTTCCAGCGCCACGACGGCCACTGGCCGCGTGTCCTGTTCACCGAGGTGCCGTTCACCCTGGAGCTGGGGCGCTACACGCTGGTGGGGCAGCTCGACCGGGTCGACGAGCTGCCGGACGGCTCGCTGCAGATCGTCGACTACAAGACGACGCGCGAGCCGCCGCAGGCGCCCGACCCGTTCCAGCTCGACCTCTACCAGCTCGGCCTCGCCGCCAAGACCGGCCGGCTGGCCGAGCGCGTGGTGTTCTCCTACTTGCGCCACGGGATCGACCGCGTGGTTCCGGTCGACGATCGCAACCTGCGGCTGACCCTGGAGCGGGTGGAGCGGGTGGTGGCGGCGGTGGAGAGCGATGATGTCCTCGCCCCCCGCGTCGGCGAGCATTGCAAGCGCTGCGACTACATCGACTACTGCCCGGCCCAGCGGCCGGACCCGCTGCCGCTGCCCACGGCCGCGCCCGAGGGCCAGCTCGTCCTCGGCCTGTAGGCTCGCGGCGACCGGCCGCACTACTGTGTGAGGGCGAGCACCAGCAGCGCGGTGGCCAGCGCCCACAGGACCGGCCAGCATAGCAGCATCTCTCACCTCCCAGCCTGGGCCATCCGGCTGGCGCGCCTCGATAGGCGCAGGGGCCGAAGAGAGTGGCGGGCGAGCCCGCCGGCGCGCCCAGCGTACGGAGCGCAGATCCCCTTGTCATTCCGCCAGACGGACGGTTTCCCGACCCACACGGTCATCCCTTTAGCGAGTCGGGATCATCCAACCGGCGTAGTCGCCAAAAGAGGTGCCGGGGTTGCGCGGGCGACGCCGGCTCCGGCATCCTGTCGCCACCACGGCCAGCATACTGGCGAGGGAGAGATAGCCGATGAACGCGCGCTCGGGATGGTACCGGGCGCTTCGCGCGGCCGGTCGCTGGGCACCGCTGGCAGTCCTCGTGCTCGCTGCGGCCTGCGCGGGTGAGCGCGCGGCCCCCGCGCCCGGCCCTGCTGCTGCCAGCCCGAGCGTCACGCCCGCCACTGCCGGCGGTGCCGCCACAATGACCATCACTATTGGGTACCCGGTGCTATCGGCGACGTACCTGCAGCACTTCATTGGGCAGGAGCAGGGGTTCTGGCAAGCCGAGGGCCTGGCTATCGAGCCCGCGCTGACCAACGGGGTGCCCGCGATCGTGCAAGCGGTAGTTGGCGGCAGCTATCAGCTCGGCTCGGTGTCTGCGGATGTGGGGATCAGCGCCGTCGAGCAGGGCGCCGACGTCGTGTACGTGGCCGGAGAGTTGCGGCAGGCTGTGTTCTCGGTGATGGCCCAACCGGAGATCCACGCCTTCACGGACGTGCGCGGCGGCAAGGTGATCGGAGCGGCCAGCGTGCGGGGCGGGACCTCGACGCTGCTGCGCGCGCTGTTCACCCAGCACGGGCTCAAAGAAGGCGACGACTACTCCCTGGTGGCAGCGGGCAGCACCACCGAGCGCGTCGCGGCGCTCCGGAGCCGTGCCATCGACGCGGGACTGTTCGCACAGCCGCACGACTTCATGATGCGCGACGAGGGCTTCACGCTGCTCGCCACCACCCAGGATGCCTTCCCCCATTACGCGATGTCCGCTTTGCTAGCGCGCCGCGACTGGGCACGCGGCAACGACGACGTGCTCGTGCGCGCCCTCCGCGCCCACATCCGTAGCCTCCGTTGGCTCTACGACCCGGCGAACAAGGAGGCGTTCATCGATGCCCTCGTCCGCCACACGCGGACCGACGAGCGCTACGCGCGCCGCACCTACGAGCTGCTGATCGAGCAATACCAGACCTTCGCCAAAGACGGAGCGCTGACCCCCGAGCCGTTCGAAGGTGCCATGAAGCTGATGCTCGACGCGGGCGACCTGCGCGCGCCGCTGCCCCCCGAGCGCTACCTCGACCGCACGTGGTGGGAGCGGGCGATCAGCTCCCTCCCGTAGAGCGGCCGACTGCCCGAAGCGGGGGCAGCAACCAGGACTCGCAGGAGGAGGAGAGACCATGAACGAGCCGACGGGACGCCTGGCCGGCAAGGTAGCGATCGTTACGGGCGCCGGCGGGGATATCGGGCGTGCGATCTGCGTGCGCTATGCCCAGGAGGGCGCGCGGGTCGTGGCGGCGGAGCTGCGCGCCGAGCTAGCCGAGGCCACGGCCGCCGCGGTGCGCGAGGCCGGCGGCGAGGCGCTCGCCGTGCCGTGCGACATCAGCCACACGGCCGGCGCCGAGGCCATGGCGCGAGCCGCCGTCGAGCGCTTCGGGCGCATCGATGTGCTGGTCAACTGCGCGGCGATCTTCGGCACCATTCGCCGCGCGCCGTTTTACGAACTGACCGAGGAGGAGTGGGACGCCTGCATGGCGGTGAACCTGCGCGGCATGTGGCTGTGCTGCAAGGCCGTCTTCCCCACCATGCGCGCCCAGGGCAGCGGCAAGATCATCAACATCTCGTCGGGCACCGCCTTCTGGGGCTCGCCCCAGTTCCTCCACTACGTGACCTCGAAAGCTGGCGTGATCGGCCTCACCCGCGCGCTGGCGCGAGAGATGGGCGACTACGGGATCACCGTCAACGCGATCGCCCCGGGGCTCACTCTGACTAGCGCGGCCCTGGCCACTACCCCCCGCGAGTATCTGGAGCAGCGCGCCCAGGCCGGCGCGCTCAAGCGCCCGCAGCACCCCAGCGATCTGGTGGGGGCATTCGTCTATCTGGCCTCGGCCGACAGCGACTTCGTGACCGGCCAGACGCTGGTGGTCGACGGCGGGCGCGTGCTCTGGTAAGGCCGCTAGCCCGCACGGCCCGCCCGCTCGGTTCCCGCGGCGCGCTCCGAGCCGTGATCGCCAAGCAGCCGGAGGTGGAGCAGTGGGACGGCCGCCGCGAGGCTCGGACCGCGCGCTAGCGGCCCAGCGGCTGTGACCCGGAAATCGGGCGCAGGGAGCATGCCGTAGGTGGCCGCCCAGTCACGCTGGAAGTCGCGGTAGGCTGCCAGCAGCTCCCGCGCGAGCCGACTACCGGGCCGCCATGGCCGCCCACAGCTCGCCTCCCACAGCCGGACCCAGCCGTCCCGTGCCGTGCGCGTCGGGATAGCCGACACCTGCTCTAGCATGCTGGTATCCCGACCGGGCCACCATCCGCCGCGTACTCGCCCTCGATCACCCGGCCACGCAAGATCAGCAGCCGGCAGTACTGCTCGGCCGTGAACGGGTAGGTCCAGCGTGCGGTGGGCCGGCAGCCGAACCGGTAGGGCAAGTCGTGATCGCCGGCGCCGATCCCGTCATGGGAGCCGCCGGCCTCCGCCGCGATGGCGGCCCGCCGCCGCGCCCATCTCTTCGTGGCGTCCATGGCCCCCCTCCACTGCCCTCCCGCGTGCCGTTGGCTCGTCGAGAGGGGTTGTATCGATACCGTATCGCTCGCATCGCCGGGCGCCGAGGGCCATTCGGCCCGGTCTGCCCAGCCATTCGTCCTGATCCGCCCAAGACCACGGCACAGCCCGGGGAAAGCGACGATCCAGCCGAGCGCCCTTGCCAGCCGACACGAGGTTGGCCCCCACGCCGTCTCCCCAGGGGAGCACCTGGCGGGGCAGCAACATCGCTCTACTCAAAGCATCGGCACCGGCCAGCGCGCCTTACAGGCGGCATATGACACCGAGCGGCCAGCACCCTACGGGCACCGGCCGCTCGGTGGAACGGAGCAGAGGGCGATCTCCCGCTACGACTCGCCGGCCATCACGCTGGCCCGCACCTCTTCTTCGATGAGCTTCCAGACGCGGTCCACGCAGCCCACAAACTCCGGCGTGCGCTTGAGGTCGAGCTGCCGCGGGCGGGGGAAGGGAATGGGGAGGATCTCCTTGACGCGGCCCGGGCGGACGGTAAACACGAACACGCGGTCGGCCAGGAAGATCGCCTCGTCGATCTGGTGGGTGATGAAGATGACGGTCTTGCGATCCGCGTTCCAGATGCGCAGCAGCTCCTGCTGCATGATCTCGCGCGTCTGGGCATCGAGCGCGGCGAACGGCTCGTCCATCAGCAGCAGCTCGGGGTCTACGGTCAGCGCGCGGGCCAGATTGGCGCGCTGCCGCATGCCGCCCGATAGCTCGTGCGGGTAGTTCTTCTCGAACCCCGACAGCCCGACGAGCTTGATGAACTCCATCGCCCGCTCGCGCGCCTCCTTCTTCGGCCGGCCTTGCAACTCGAGGCCGAACACCACGTTGTCCAGCACGGTCCGCCAGGGGAACAGCGAGTCGCTCTGGAACACGAACCCGCGGTCGGGCCCCGGGCGCGTCACCGGCTTGCCGTCGAGGTAGATCTCGCCGCTGGTCTGCTCGATCAGCCCGTCGAGGATGCGCAAGAAGGTGGTCTTGCCGCAGCCGCTGGCCCCAACGATCGCGATGAACTCACCTTCCTCGATCGACACCGTGATGTCGCGTAGCGCCTCGACCGTGCCACCCGTCGCCTTCTCGAAGGTCTTCGAGAGGCCACGTGTCTCCAGCTTCGCCATCTCTTAAGTCCCAGCCGCCGGGCGCAGGCGCCCCGGCACGCGTATACTCAGCCTTTCAGTTCGAAGCGGCGGTACGGCGCCAGCTTGAACTCGATCCACTTCAGCAGCTCGACGCCCAGGTAGCCGCCGATCGCCAGGACGAGCACCCCAACGAACAGGCTCGCCGTGTCGAACACCTGCGCGGAGGCCAGGATCAGGAAGCCCAGCCCAGCCTTCGCGCCGAACAGCTCGGCCACCACCACGCCGACCAGCGCGCGCGCCATGCCCAGCCGGAGTCCCGCCACGATGAACGGCAGCGCCGCCGGCAGCAGCACCTTGCGGAAGATCTGCAGGCGCGTCGCGCCGAACGAGCGCGCCGCCTCGATCAGATGCTGGTCGGTGCTCGTGACCCCGACCTCGGTGTTCACCAAGATGATGAACACGGCCACCAGGAAGATCACGACCACCTTCGACATGATGCCGATGCCGAACGCCACGATGAACAACGGGGCGATCGCCACTAGCGGCACCGCGTACAGGAACGACACCCACGGCGCCAGGTAGTCGCGCAGACGGGGGCTGGTCGCCAGCAGCAGCCCGAGCAGGATGCCGACCACCGCTGCCGCGAGGTAGCCGAGCGCAAACTCCTGCAAACTCACCGAGGTGTGCTTCCACAGCTCGCCGGAGCGTGCCAGCTTGATGCAGGCACCCCAGATGTCGCTCAGCGGCACCAGGATGAGCTTGTTGTTCAGCAACCGCGCACCCTGCTCCCACAGCCACGTCACCGCCAGAAAGCCCACGATGGCGCGGACGACTGTCAGCGACAACACCCGCTGGTACGGCGGCATGCGCGCATAGATGGTCTCCACGGCCACGATGGCCCACAGCGGCCAGACGATGGAGACGATCCAGTTGTACTGCTGCAGGGCCGCACCCGCGCTCCCCAGCAGCAGCCCGGCGCCGATCTGCAGCACGATTCCCACCAGCAGGCCGCCGAGCAGCACGAACGCCAGGACGCCGACGCCCTGCCCCACGTTCTTGCGGGCGACTACCTGTCCAGCCATCTCCCCTCCTCGACCCGACGACCGAGCGCGCCCATGCGCCACTCCCGGCCCGGCTGGCGCCGGCCTGGCGCAGGCGTCGCGACGCCTCCCGCATCGTGCGAAAAGTTGCCCAGATTCTACGCAAGCCCCCCGGGGCTGACAAGCTTACCCGCCGCTGCTCGCCACGCGCGGGCGGCCGGGCGCCGCGACTCGCGACCGGTTACCCCCCTCCACGGCTGTCGCGCGGCGAACTCCGTACGCGCCAGGGCCACGAACGCCGCTGCCAGGCCCTCGGGCGGGCGCCGGCGCAGCCACACCAGGTAGATCGGCCGGCACAGCGCCGGCGCGGGCGTGGCCTCCAGCGCCACGAGCGTGCCCTGCCGCAGGTCGTCCGCCACCGCGCTGTGCGGCACGAAGCTGACACCGAGCCCCGCCCACACCATCTGCTTCACCACCTCGATGTAGTCGAGGTCCATCGCCGTCCGCGGTCGCACGCCGTGCCGCGCCAGGTAGTCCTCCACCGCCCGCCAGTAGCCCGTGTTCGCCTGCGTCGAGATCAGCGGCAGTTCGGCCAGCATCCCCACCGGCAACGGCTGCGGCAGGCGGGCGCGCAACGCGGGCGAGGCGACCAGCACGATCGGATCGGAGTACACTAGCTCGCTGTGCAGCTCCGGCACCACCACCGCTGCCGTGTTCAGCGCCACGTCCGCGAGGTGATCGAGCACCAGCCGGGCGACCTCATCGGGCTGCGCCACGCGGAGGGCGATCTCGGCATCCGGATGCTCCTGGTGGAGCTGCCGGAGCAGGGGCGGCAGGCTGTAGGTGCTGGTGGTCGGCGTCGCAGCCAGCGTCAGGCGCGCACCGAGGCCCAGCGCCCGGCGCGCCTGGCCGCGCGCCTCCTCCTCCAGGCTGAGCAGGCGCTCGGCGAACGGCAGCAGCGCCTCGCCCATCGGCGTCGGCTCCAACCGGCGCCCGGTCCGACGGAAGAGCGCGCCGCCCAGCTCGCGCTCCAGCGCGCCGATGCGCTCGGAGATGGTCGGCTGCGACAAGCCCAGGCGCACCGCCGCCTTCGTCGCCGTGCCCTGGCGCACCACCTCGCGGAAGGCCCGCAGATCGTCCAGCCGCATAACGCATCGCCTCCACACGAACCTATCGGTATCACCGATACCAGACTGCGGCGCGGCACGCCAGTATTGGGCGCCCATCCGGGCATATAATCACAGCCAACAGCACGGGGAGCATTCTGTCGCCTCGCGTGCGTCCACGGCGCGGGCGAGCGTCGGTCCTAGATAGGCCGGGTATCGGCGGTCGGGCCGCGCGCCAGGCGAAGGGTCGGATCGAGAGGAGAGGAACCGTGGCGATCGCAACCCGCAAGGATATCACCAGCCTGCCGGCGACGATCGAGTGGCTGCGCAGCGAGGGCCTGCTGATCGAGACCGACACGGAGGTGAACCCGGACCTCGAGATCACCGCCATCCAGAAGGCCCTCGACGGCTCGCTGCCGATCCTGTTCAACAACGTCAAGGGCTATCCGCACCTGCGCGCGATCACCAACCTGTTCGCCAACTACGACATCCTCGACAAGATGTTCGGCTGGGCCAACGCCACCGACCGCACCCGCAAGTTGGCCTATGCCATCACCCACCCGATCCC
>JADGHJ010000008.1 GCA_019686175.1 Chloroflexota bacterium
GATCTGGTAGGTAGCCGATGTCCGTGTGCCCCTCGCCCTGCGCACTACCTACTCACCTGCTGTCGACTGCACGGCGTAGATCACCACGGCGTTGCCATCCCGACGGTCGAGCCAGAAGACCGGCTGCAGGCCCGGGGGGGGATGGCGCCAGTCCAGTAAGGCGCCGAACGTGGGCCGTGTGGCGAGGAAGCGCTCCTCTACGACGAGGAACGCGACATCTCGGTAGCGCGCGTAACGTAAGAGATCGGGATAGTCCGCGTACGGCGTCATCAGCGCGTACTCGTGCAGCCGCCCGTAGAACGAGAGCGCGGCCCCATGCACGGCCATGACACGCGCGGCGCTGTGCCCATTGTCGGTGAGCCAGCGGCCCGCGGCGACCGTTGCTTCCCAGGTCGGCTGGCGCTGAGCAGTAACTCGATACGCTCCGGCCACCACGAGGAGCACGAGCGTCACTCCGAGCACCGGGGCGCTGCGGTACAGCCTGCGGAGACCAGCATGCCCATCCAGAGCAGGGATGCGTGGAAGGTAGCGCTCCAGTGCCACTGTGCCCAGGGCGAGCCAGGGGATCACTAGGGCCACGAACGGTACGAAATAGCGCGTGTAGAGGAAGAACGCCGGATACAGGAGCACGTACACCAGCACGAAGCTGCTGAGCGTGAGCCACGCGAGCCAGTGGTGGCGCCTCCGCAAACCGAGCAGCCAACCCAGGAACGTCACCAGCAGGACGGGGAGTGGGAGCACCTGCACCAGGAACATCTGCTCGTCATAGAGGTTCCTGGTGTAGTGGGCAACGAATTCGCGTATGGACACCGGGTAGTTCTGGGCCATCTCGGGCGAGTCGACGATCAGCCGCGTGCCGTCGGGCGTCAGGCGGTAGAAAGCGGCCTCCAGGTCGGCACCACGGGTCATCAGCGTGCCCTGCGCGAGGTTGCCTAGCTTGCCGCTGATCGTCCACTGGCCGAGCTGGCTGTGGAGATACAGCACGTAGGGCAGCAGCAGGGGCGCTAACCCCAGTGCCAGCCCGGTGCCGGCGAGGAGCGCGTCTTTCCACCGGTTGTGGGCCGCGGCCGCGAGCAGCACGAGCAGGCCGATCGGGCCGAGGTAGACGAGCCCCTCGGGGCGCGTGAGGTAGGCCGCGCCGACCAACGCCCCGGTGGCCACTCCCCACAGCAGCACGCGGCGTCCCCGTTGGATCGCTCCCAGCAGCGCCAGCGTGAGGAACAGCGCGCTGGCCAGCAGCAGCGTGTACAGCATCTCGGACAGCGGCGTGAGGCCCATCTCGAGGAACCGGGGGTAGATCGCGGCGAGGAACGCGGCGAGGAGGGCGACGCGCTCTCCGTACAGCGGCCGCGTGAGGTAGAACAGCACGGGGATCAGCAGGAGGCTCGCCAGCACCGAGACCAGGTACGCCGCGGCGGCCAGATCGCCTCCGGTGAGCGGGCTTGCCAGCGCGATGGTCACGGCGTAGCCCGGCGGGAATACCTGGCCGACGGCGGCCGGCCAGTCGCCCGCGAGCAGGCGGAGCGCCTGCCAGGCGTAGCTCGCATCGTCGCCGATCAAAGGCCGCTGCACCGCGACCGGCCACAGCACGGCACGCAGCCCCGCCCCGGCGACGATGATCGCCAACAGGGCCCTTGGCCAGAACCACCGGGCGCGCGCTGCGGCCAGCGCATGCGGCGCAGTCCGAATCCGCGCGGGAATGGTCTGGATGCCCACGACTACACCCGTCCTCTCTACCCGGATCCTGCTTGTGTCCACGCGTTCCCCGCTCAGGACGGAGTTGGCGAGCGGACAGTGGTCTACGTCGATGTCGGCGGCCGCTTCAGCGAGGTAGGGTAGCGGAGCGCTGCGAGTGCGCCGATGACCATGTAGATGGTGAAACGCAACTCGGGTGGCTGCTCGCGACGCTTGAGGGCGCCCGCGATCTTGCGCAGGCGCCACAGGAGGTCCTGCAGGAACATGGCTGCCGCGAGCCAGTCGCCGCGGCGCAGGTTGCGCATGTATACGGCCCCGAGCCCGAAGCCATACCTGGCGGATAGCACCTGGGCCGCAGGGCCGCTCCGTTTGCCCCAATGCACGACGGCGGGCTCGGGCAGATGGAGCAGTGTGAGGCCAGCGCGCAGTGCCCGGTAGCAGAGATCGAGGTCCTCGGCCTCTAGTGGCGAGCCTACCCCGAGCCACTCGTCGAAGCCGCCGAGCCGCTCGAGATCGGCCCGCCACAGGATGAAGTGCGCTCCGATCCCCGCCCACTCGAAAGCAGGCACGAGGCGCCCTGGGAAGAGGGGCGGCCCGCGCACGCGGTAGACGGATGCGGGCACGTGCTCGGCCACCACCTCTCGGCGGCGATCGTGAGGGACGGGCACGACCGCACCGCAGATAATGACCGGCTGCGGCTCCCGGAGTAGCGCGGCCACGGCTCGGCCCAGCCAGTCGGGCGGCACCGTCACATCGTCGTCGATCATGGCGACGACCGCGCCCATCAGGTGCGGCAGAGCGTGGTTCACGGCGCGACTCTTGCCCCGCACAGCTAGGCGCAACACGCGAACCCGGGGATCCCCGATCGCTGCCACCACGTCGACTGTGGCAGGGCCTGGGCTCTGGTCGCCGAGCACGACCTCGAAGTCCGGGTAGTCGTTGGCGAGGATGGTCGGCAGACAGCGTGCTACGTCCTCGGGCCGGTTGTATGTCGCGATGAGCACACTGACAGGCGGGAGCGTGGTGACGGGCCGAGGAGCCATGGTGTCGCCGTGGCTCTTCTCGTGGTCGTCGATGGTTCGCATGCGTGATCACGTCCTCTACCGGCCACTCGATCGCTATCGGAAGCAGGCGAACAGCGTGCGGCCGTAGTTTTTCTTGTAGAACCGCTCGTTGTCCCGATCGGTGCCCAGTGGAACGATGTGGGTGAATGATGTGTGCTGTTTGACGAATCGCGCGACGTACTCTGGATTCCACTCTGGTAGTGTTGCACGGAACCACTCTTCGTGGGACTCCCCAGTGTCTAGGAACAGCACCTTACCGGTAATGGCATCAATCTTGTGTAGGATAGTTGCGGCATCACAGGGAATAGGAGCACGCGCAAAGTGATGTAGAATGCTAAGACACAAAACGATGTCATACTTGGTTTCATTGAGTTCTAGAAAGCCCTGAATATAGCTATGGTATAGCTGAGATGGAGAGAGCCCGTAGGCGATGCGACCGATTTTGAGCGCATTGGGGTCGGAGTCGACACCGATCGCCGCGGCGCCGCGGCGTGCAAACTCGGCGACGAACCAGCCATAGGAGCAGGCAAGATCGATCATGGACGACCGGGCAATATCTATCTTGCGCTTTTCCAGAAAGGCCAACATCATGCTCAGACGATCCTCGCAGCAGCGTATAAGTGGCCAGGAGGCGTCGAAATCTAGTGTGTTGAGGGGCTGGTAGAGTTCGCGCCGATTCTGCGTCGCAGATACACGGAGAACGAGTCGTTGTAACTCGGTGGGCTGTACGCCGGTTACCACGGCTGGAAGGCGCCGTTGGCCTAGCATCCAAGCAATTGCGAGACGATGGAGGCCATCCACGACCTGATAGGTATTGGGTGTCCAGGTTGCATACACCATCGGCAGAGAGCCCCGCGCGGAATGGCCGTGGGGGCTGGGAAAAGCGACCTCCGTGGGATCCCCGCAACGGATGCGATCGTAAAGCTGCAGGAAAGCGGCTGCCTGGGCCTGGATGCCCGCCTCCGTCACTTGACCGAAGTAGTGGCCGGTGTAGCGGATCCTGGCCAGGGCGTTGCGATAGTAGGGCGTGGATCGGAGCGTGGGCAGGTCTAGGACCGCTGGGCCGCCACCGCAATAGAGCTGGAGCAGATGGACGCACGGCGACTCATGGAGCGGCAGGGAGGCTCGGCGGGGATCGTCCACCAAATCCGCCCACTGGCCAGCGTCGTACTGCTGTTCGCCGCCCACCAGGACCCGGTCGAGGGGGATGAGGCGGACTCGGGCCCGATCCCGTAGCTCCCGGGCCCACCGGCGCGTTCGGCGGTAGTGAGCGAGCAGCGGCGACGGCACCCGGTCTCGGATGGTAGCGCGCAAAGCAGTCAGGGCGAGCATAGGGCTGCGCCTCCCTAGACCGGTAAGCGAAGAATGGTAGCTCGCCTGGTCAGCGCGCGTGCTGCAGCTCCGAACGTCCGCTCGTCTGGAGGGAGATCGACATGCCGTTCGCCAAGGGGCGGTGGAAGGTCCGTGGCCAGCGCACGGCTGCCAGCGCGCCCAGTCCCATGTACGCCAGGTAGCGGACGGCGGGCGGACGACGGCGCTGCAGGAGCGCGAGCGCGATCTGGCCGGCGCGCCAGATGCCCTCCTGTGCCAGCAGATACACCGCGCGCCAGTCGCCCCGCAGAGCGTGGCGCATGTACATGGCCCCGTGCCCGAACCCGTACATGGCGTACAGGCGGCGGATCGCTGGCTTGCCCGTGTACCGCCCGCGATGCAGCACGGTGGTGTCCGGATCAAGGAGCACCGTGTATCCCATCCGCAGCGCGCGATACGCCAGGTCGGTCTCGTCGTGGCTGATGAGCGGCGCCCCAACGCCCAGCCACTCGTCGAAGCCCCCGAGCCGCACGAACACCGTCCGACGCGCGAACACGTGGGCGCCGCCGCCCGCGTAGCGCGTCGAGGGCACGAGACGGAACGGGGTTAGCGGCACGCCGTGGAACTCCCGCCGGGTGGGCGGAAGGAAGTGCGGCACCATCTCCTGGCGGGGATCGTGGGGCACTGGCGCGATGGCGCCGAAGATCAGCGCATTATCGGGGGCCGCGGCCACCGCCCTCGCTACTCGCTGTAGCCAGTCCGCTGACACCGTGCAGTCGTCATCGAGAATCGCCACGATCTCGCCCTGCGCGGCCTCGATGCCGGCGTTCATGGCGCGCGAGCGGCCGCTCTCGGGCAGGTGCAGCAGGTGGAGGCGAGTATCGCCCAGCGTGGCCACCAAGCGTAGCGTGGCGTCGGTCGTGCTCTGATCGGCCAGGACCACCTCGAACGCGGGGTAATGGCTGGCCAGCAGGCCCGGCAGCGTAATGGCCAGCTCGTGCGCGCGGTCGCGGGTAGGAATCACCACCGAGATCAGCGGCGAGGCCGCTGGTGGAGCGCTCATGATGTCTTCTCCAGCAGGCCGGCCAGCGTGGCGGTCGCGCGCTGGTAGCCCCGTGTCAGGCGGCGACGCAGCAGTTTGCCCCGCGCCTGGCCCAGCCGGACGCGGCAGGCGATGTCGAACAGGTAGTCGGCACGGCGCACCTCGGTGCGCCGGAGCCGATGGAGGTCCGTCCACCGATCGTTCCGTCCGGGGTCGCTGGTGAAGGCCAGCGCGAAGTGGTGGCGCACCGCTTCGACGACCCGCGCGTCGTAACGCCCGAAGGGATAGGCGAAGGCCTCCACCGGCCGCTCCAGCAGCGCCGCCAGGGCATCGCGGCTGCCCTGTACCTCGGCGAGCAGAGTCGTATTGTCGAGTGCGGTCAGGTCGGGGTGCGAGCGGCTGTGCGCACCGAATTCGATGCTCTCGGCCGCCCATTGCTGGATCTCGGCTCGGCTCAGCAGCCGATGGGGCCCGCCCATCCAGACGTTGGTCTCTCCCAGGAGGTCGGTGACCACGAACACGGTGGCGCTGAAGCCGTACCGCCGTAGCACCGGGAGGGCGAAGCGCCCCACGTCGGCATAGCCGTCGTCGAAGGTGACCAGCACGGGCTTCGCTGGCAGGGGCGTGCCATGCGTGCGCCAGGCGAGCCAGTCCGACGCGCGGATCCCGCGGTAGCCGTGGGCGGCGAGCCAGCGCACGTGCGCCTCGAACCGCTGCGGCGAAACGGTTAGCCAGGCGTATCGGCCGGGCACCGGGCTTCCGACGTGGTGGTAGCTGAGCACCGACACCCGCGGCTCCGCCAGCGAGACTGTGCCCACCAGGCACCTCCTCCCGTGTGCGTGATCGTCGGCCTGAGGCTCAGGCGGCGCCCAGGTTGGCCGTGGTAGCCAGCCGGCTCTGGCGCCGCCGCAGGGCGAGCACGAGGTTGTCTTCCTCGAAGGTGACGGCATCGTGCGGGATCGGAGCGTCCTGCGGGATCGGGCGGGTTAGCCGCGCGAAACTGGCCAGCCCCACGGGCAGCAGATCGGCACGCTGGGCCTCCTCGGCGGCCATGATCAGGCCATAGCAGTCGAATCCGCCGATGCCATCGAGCCGCTGCCCTGCCGGCAAGTCGCGCTTGGCGTAGGCGACCACTTCGGCCACCGGCTGGCCGCGCGGCGCGATGGTCGCGCACTGGTGCAGCGCCGCCTCGGCAGCGGACAGCGGCGCCTCGTAATGGCAGAGGACCTGCGGCCGGTACAGCAGGTAGTACGGCCCGTCGCCCATCTTCAGATAGCGGAACTCCCGCTGCACCGCCGGATCGGCGCTGTGGCCGATCACGAACACGCCGTTGGGAATCCCGAGCGTGTACTCGACGATCGGCCCGGCAGCGAGCAGGCCCCGTTGCTCGAAATCCGCCAGCACCGAGGCCAGCGTCGTCTCCGGCCCCACCATGCCCGTGACGGCCGGCCGCATGCCGGTGGCGTTGGCCACCACGGCCATCTCGATGTTGAGCTTCGTGCCATCGGCCGCGGCCGCGGCGATCCACGGTTTCAGTCCGTGGGCGCGGGCGAACGCTTCCTGCGTGGCTGGGGTGGCGTAGCGCTTCAGCACTCCCTTGCAGTTGCCCGCGACCACGGGGGTCAGGCCGAGGGTCAGCACGTAGTCGTAGAGTTGCTTGAGCAAGCCGGGCTGGTCGCCATCCACGTCGCTGTACACCACGCCCGCCATCTCGGCCATCTGCTGGAGCACCGCCCCGACGGTCGCCTGGGTCTCGGGGTTGGCCGCCACGATGTGCTTGCCCTGGTGGATCGCCTCCACGGCCACCGCGGTGCCCACCAGCACGTCGCCGGTCGCTTCCATCACCACGTTGATGCTCGCCACGTGCGCCGGCAACAGCAAGGAGTTGGTGACGACGAACTGGCCGCGGGCGATCGCGGCGTCCGCCTCCTCGGGCCCCGTGCAGACGACGATTTCGCGAGGGTCGGCACCAGCCGCCACGAGAGCAGCCTGGGCCCGCTCGAGCGTCCGGTTGGCCACCACCGCCGGCACGAGGCCGGGGGTGCGGTACAGTTGGCGCACGAGCCCTCCACCGAAGAAGCCCGTGCCCACCACCGCCACGCGCACCGGGCACTTCTCGGCCTCGCGGCGCTCCAGCTCGGCGTAGATACTCATAGCGGCTCTCCTCGTCTCTGCCAGCGCTCGTTGGGCCGCTCAGCGTCCCCTCAGGCGGCATCACGCAGAGGTGGCCCCGGCGGCTGTCATATTGGCCAGCGTCTCGCGAAGCGTGCGATGCATTTCGCTCGCGATGCGAGTCAGCGCACCGGAGCGGTCGCCGTGCTGCTCGCGTATCTGACTGCAGAAGGCGAGCCGGTGGGCGGCCGCCAGCAGGGTGTAGCAGGGGACTAATGGATCATCAGCGAGCGGGCCATAACCTTCTCGGAACGCTGCTTGCTCGCTGGGCGACAGGAAGGCCAAGCAGATCCCCACATCGTAGCGCGGGTCGCCGGCGAGGGTGTCGGCCAGATCGATGATGCCGGTGATGCGCTGGCCGTCGGTCAAGAGGTTGGCGGGGCGGTAATCACCGTGGAGGAGCGCGGCCTGCCCGAACTGCGTGTCGCGCACCTGCATTCCCACCTCGTGCAGCAGCGCGAGTTCAGTGCGGGACAGCCATCCTCGCTCATGTAAGTAGGCCGCAGCGGTCTCGACCATGCGCAGCTCGGTCCAGTAGTCGCGCCAGGACGCATACATACCCACGTATTCACCGTTCTGGAGAGACAGGGGACCGAAGTTGCGCACGCGAATCGTGTGTAAGCGCGCCAGCAGCGCGCCCGCTTGCCGGTACAGGTGGAGCCGCTGTTCGTGTGGCAGGGCCACGGCGTCCAATAGGACGCCGGGCAGCTTGCTAACGATGGTGGTCGGTAGGTAGAGCCCTCGCGGCCGGAGGGCGGAGAACAGGAGCTGCGCGACCGGGAGGTCGGAATCCTGGAGCAGCGCATACGCTGCGCGCTCGGCGTGGAACGCCCCGAGTTCGGGAGCAACCAGGATCATGATCACCATCGCTTGATCGTTCCACGTCGCGCTGTAGACGCGCCGATGCGTACCGCTCATCTCCGGTTCGATCCCCTCGACCCGTAGGCCAAAGCCCAGGACAAGGGCCCATTGCAGTAGACAGTGCTTCCAATCGTGCTGCAACAGCCAGTCCACCAGCCAAGCGCGGCCCAGCTTTGGCATCTCGGCACCCTCACGGGTGCACAGTGGTGAGCAGCGGCCAGCTACGGTCGCGCTCCGAGACGACGCTGGCCGGCAGCGGCCAGGCGATGCCCAGCGCCGGATCGTCGTAGCGGACTCCGCGCGCGCACTCCGGCGCGTAGAAGGTGCTCATGGCGTACAGCACTCCGGCGCCGTTCGTTAGAGTCTGGAACCCGTGCGCACAGCCCTCGGGCACGTACACCGCGCGGTCGTCGGCCGCGGCCAGCCGCAGCGCGACATGCTGGAGATAGGTGGGCGACGCGGGCCGCAGGTCGACCACCACGTCGTAGATCGCGCCCGCGATGCAGCGCACCAGCTTGGCCTCCGCGTACGGCGGCACCTGGTAGTGGAGCCCGCGCACCGTGCCTTGGCGGGTGGTGTAAGAGAGGTTGACCTGCGCGAGCACGGCGCTCAGGCCGTGGTCGGCGAACTCGCGCTGACAGAACAGCCGCGCGAAGGAGCCGCGCTCGTCGAGGTGCGGAGTCAATTCCACCAGGTAGACGCCTGCCAGGTCGGTCTCTACGAAGCGCACGGTCACTCTCCGATCCATTCCGGCAGTCGTGACGCCTGCACTAGACCGGCCGGCGTGCCGATATCGAGGAAGCGCGCGTCGGCGAAGGCGACGCCCTCGACGTGCAGGCCCGCCCCGAGCGCCTGCTGGAAGATCGCTCCCAGCGGGATCTCCGCTGCCGGACCGCGCTCGTCGGCGACCGCGGCGTGCAGGAAGCTGGTGAAGGCCGGCGTCCAGGCGGCCAGGATCCAGGTGAGCGCCGGGGCGGGCTCGACCGCGGCGACCTGGATGGCCTGGACCCGTGCGCCCGAGCCAGCGACGACCGCGTCGATCTGGCTACCGGGCGGTCGGGGAAACAGGCCCAGTACCACGTCCGCCGCTGTGGCGGTCTGGCAGTCCAGCAGGCGCCGCAGCGCGTCCGCCGGCTGGAAGACGATGTCCGGGAAGCCGAACACCACCCGCTCGTCGCGGAGGAAGGGGTACGCCTGGTCCAGCGTGTAGGGAACCCCGAACGGCCGGCGCATCAGGAGGTAGGCGATCGGCAGGCCCACGCGGTGGCCATCCTCCAGGTAGGCGGGGATGTCCCACTTGCCGCGCCGCAAGATGACATACACCCGCTCGGCGCCCGCCAGGCGCATGGCCTCCAGAAGGTAGGTGCACACGGGGCGCGGCCGTGGCTCGGCGGCGCCATCTATGCGCTGGAAGCCGAGCGGGTACAGCTCCTTGCTGCAGGGCAGTGGCGCGATCCGCGTCGCCTGGCCCGCCGCCGGCACGAGGCCCACCACCATGCCGCCTTCCTCCTGGTGCCGGCCGGACGGTCACGTCGCGAGCGCGTCCGCCGCGACCGACGGGACGTACTCGCGGCCCTCCTCCGGCGCCGTGCTGTCGTACAGGCGAATGATCTCCTCCGGCAGACGGGCGAGGTCCGACACGCGGCGCAGCTCCCAGAGGGTCGTGCCCTGCGGCGCCGAATCGACGTTCAGCGCCCCGTAGCGCGCGGCCAGATCGCTGGCGCTCGCCACCCGGAAGTCGATGCTGAAGCGCGTGCGCCCGGAGGTGTTGGCCACCGTGGAGTGGAGCTGGGCGCCCGAGAAGAGGATCACGCTGCCGGCCCGGCAGACAATGCGCAGCTCCGGCTCTAGCTCCAGCGGCTCCTCCGGCCGCGGCTGCTCGCGGGCGTCGGTCTGGATGTGCTGGGCGGCGCTGCCGCGCGCCGTGCGGTTCCACTCGTAGTGGTTGTAGCGGCTCGACCCATTGCGTACCGGCTGCGCCCAATACTGCGGGTGGAACGCCATGCAGTTGGTCACGTCCAGATCGTAGATCGGCAGCCACCAGTTCTGCTGGCACAGGGGCGCGGCGTACCAGGTGTCGCGGTGCGGGTGTAGGGCGTAGGCGATGCCCGCGCGGAGGTAGTCCCCGTGGGTCATGGTGCGCAGCCGCGGCACATCGAAGTAGGTATCCTCGGGATCGCAGCCGAACTCCTGGAGCAGCTCGCGAATGAGTGCCTTGGACTGCGGGTGGTGGATGAAGCGAGGCTTGAGGTCCGCCAGGATGGCCACGAAGCGCTCGACCGGCAGCGAGAACTGGGCGCGCTCGGGATCCAACGGAGCGAACGCCTCGCGGATCATGGCGCGGGCGAACTCGCAGAAGGCGCGCGTACTCGGACGCGGCGAGTACACGAGAATGTCCCCATTGTAGAGGAGCGCGCGCCGCTGCTCGTCGCTGCACACAGGATCGAAGTAGATCGCTGTCATGTCGCCGTCTCCTATCGTCTGTCACGCGGGGGTACTCGTCTCCTCGCGGCTCATTCCGCCCCGTTGCGCCGTTGTGGCAGGGGGACCGAGCGTCCATTGAAGCCGTACGGTTGGGCTTGCAGGATCGCGTCGAGCGTATCGCGATCCTTCGGCGTGTCCATGCACTGCCAGAACCCCTCGTGCTTGAACACGCGGAGCTGATCGTCGGCCGCCAGCCGTCGCAGTGGCGCTTGCTCCAGAATGCAGTCGTCGTCCGGCGAGAGGTAGTCGAAGATGCCTCGGCTGAAGACGAAGAAGCCCCCGTTGACGTAGCCAACACGGACCGTGGGCAGCGGGTGCGGCTTCTCTACAAACCGCGTCACCCGGATGTCGTCCTCGATCTCGAACTCGCCGAACCGAGCCGGTGGATGGACGCCTGTCACTGTCGCGATGCGGCCATGGGCGCGGTGGAACCGTAGCAGCGCGTCCAGATCGACGTCCGAGACCCCGTCGCCGTAGGTGCAGAAGAACTCGTCGCCGCTGATGTAGTGGGCGATGCGGTAGATGCGCGCTCCCGTCTGCGCGTTGACGCCCGTGTCGGCGCAGGTGACCTGCCAGTCGAGGATCGCTGGTGCGTGTGCGACCACCCGGGGGCGCGTGCCATTGAGGTGGAGGGTGAAATCGTTGTTGTGCAGGTAGTAGTTCAAGAAGTAGTCGCGGATCAGCTCGCCCTTGTATCCGAGGCAGAGCACGAACCGGTTGAGCCCGTAACTCGCGAAGTGGGCCATGATGTGCCACAGGATCGGACGGCCCCCAACGCGAACTAGCGGTTTGGGCAGCACGTCGGTATCCGGCGCGAGCCGCGTGCCGCGACCGCCGCACAAGATCACCACCTCGGGCCCTGGCCTCGCCATACGCTCTTCGGACATGCGGGATACCTCCCGGGGTTGGAGCCGTCTCAACGCGCGAGCGCCGCCACGCCCACGCCAGTCTCGTGGTTGCCAGCGACTCGTGCGATCAGGCGGCGATACAGTGCCTCGTAGGCGTCGACCACACGCTCCCAGTCGAAAGCCGCGGCGCGGGCGAGGCCGGCCCGGATCAGGTGTTGGCGCCACGGCTCCTCGTCCAGCAGCGCCAGCAGCGTGCTGGCAAGCAGTGGCGGCGGCACCAGCACGCCATAGCGGCCGTCGTCCAGCACCTCGCGCGCGCCGGCGTTGGGCGTGGCCACCACCGGCGTGCCACTGGCCATCGCCTCGGCGTACGGCCGACCGAAGCCTTCGTAGCTGCTCGGCAAACAGAACACCCAGGCCCGGCGGTACAGCGCAGCCAGCTCGGCCAGGGGCAGGTTGGCGTAGCAGGTCACGCCCGCCAGCTCCACGCGGTCGTCGCACACTAGCCAGAGCTGCGCGTCGGGCAGCGCGGGCCGGATGACCTTCGCAAACGCCTCGACCAGCAGGTACAGCCGCTTGCGGTCGCGCAGCCGGTGGCCCACGCTGAGGATCGAGGGTGCGGCCGACTTTTCCCCGCCGGGCCTGAATACGGTCCGGTCGATCCCTTGTGGGATAACCGTGTGCACCCAGGGGAAGAACTGCAGGGAGTTGCGCGAGATGCCCACGCTGGCGCGGGCCCGCGCCGCCCCCAGCAGCTCCAAAGGGTACAGCGACGCTTGCATGGCCCGCGTGGTCAGCTTGGGCGCGTGCCACGCCTCGGCCAGCGCGCAGCCGCTGAGAGTACGCACCACGGGGGTGACCGTGCGCAGGAAGTGATTGTCGCCCAGGGCGTGGACGATATCGAACTGGTCGTAGCGTTGGCTCGCCAGCCACCACCCGAAGCCGTACAGCCGTCCCAGGCGCCCCCGTAGGTAGGTAAGACCGGCGCTCGGGCGCACGACGTCGTAGGTCGCGTCGGCGGGCGCAGGATCTAGGGAGAATAGCGTCACCGCGTGGCCGCGGGCGCTGAGGCGGCAGGCGAACTGGTGGGCGAAGTGGCCCACGCCGCCTTGGGACCGACTGGGCAGGAAGCTCTGCAGTAGCGCCACTCTCATCGGACCAGGCTCCCATCGACTGGCTGCCGTCCTGGATCGGTGGCTGCGCTCGCTAGGGGACGCGAGGTGGGTAGCCGCGGCTCCGCCAGCTCGTCCCACACCGCCTGGACCTGCCGTGCGGCCGCGGCGGCGTGGAAGCGGGCCAGGACGCTGGCGCGTGCCGCCGCGCCCAGCTGCTGGCCGTGGGCCGGGGCCTGCAGCAATCCCACGAGAGCCTCCGCGAGCGCTGCCGCGTCACCGGGCGGCACGAGCCGGCCCGTCACCCCATCCACGACGATCTCAGCCGGTCCGCCGGCGCGCGCGGCCACCACGGGCTTGCCGGCCGCCATGCCCTCCAGCACGACCAGCCCGAACGCCTCGGGCTGGATCGAGGCATGGACTACCACCGTCGAGGCGTGCAGCAGCGCGGGAACGTCGTGCCGCTGCCCAAGGAAGTGGACGTGCCCCTCGATGCCGAGCTCCACGGCCAGCGCGGCGAGCTGCCCCGGGTACTCGGGCTCCAGGCCGAACAGGGCGTCACCCACGATCAGGAAGTGGGCGGAGGGCACCCGGGCGAGCACGTGCGGCGCGGCGGCGAGCAGCACGTGTTGGCCTTTCCAGCGTTGGAGGCGGCCCACGAGCGTGACCAACGGACTGTCGGGAGGCAAGCCCAGCTCCGCGCGCACATCCTCGCGGTCGATCGCGGCGATGGCCTGGTCGAAGGCCGCCTGATCGAGGCCAGGGTAGATCACCTGCACGCGTGGCGCCGGGACGCCCAGCGCCACGAGCTGGTCGCGCACGGCCTCCGAGATCGCGATATACCGCGTTGCGGGAAGACGCAGTGCCAGACGGTTCAGGGGGCTCGCCGCGTCGAGGATATCCATCACGTGCCATACGCTGGGCCGGCGCAGTAGCCGGGCCGCTAGGCCGGCCACGATGTGTGCTTTGGCGCTGTTGGCGTGAACGATCGCCGCGCGGCCCCGCACGATCTCTCGCGCCACCGACCAGACCGCCCCCGGAACAGTGCGCGGGTTGCGATATCGTCCCGCAGGGGCATGGACGACCCGCGCGTAGCGGCGCGCCTCCTCGCCAACCCCGCCCTCTGGAGCCAGGATCAGCAGCGTCGCGGCCCAGCGCTGCCGATCGACGTAGCGCAGCGTGTCGAGCACGATGCGCTCGGCGCCGCCGATGGCGCCCACTGCTTCGACGAGTACGATGCGCCGCGTCATTGAGGCACACCTTGCGTCGTGCGGGGGGCGCCATCGACGCCGGCCGGCGCCGTGGTGGGTAGTCGCGCCGCCTCATTGGCAAGGACAGTCGCGGCCCCGTACAAGAACCACTGGCATACGCCGTTCACCGCGAGCTCATAGCCGTTCATGGCCGTCTGGACTTGGAACACCAGCATCCCCGCGAGCAGGCCGGCCAGCTCGTGGGCGCCCGCCCGGTGCGCCCGCTCGTGAGCACGCCAGGTCTGGAACCACAGGACCAAGCCCAGTGCGACGTAGACGATCAGGCCCAGGAGGCTCAGGTCGGCGAGCACCTTAGCGAGCGGCACCTCGATAAACAGAGGGATGGTGCTCTCGACATGGCGCACGCCGATCGCCGTGGCACCGACGCCGAGGCCTACAGGTGAGGCGCGAATGGCCTCTAGCCAATAGAGGAACGTACCGTGGCGTCGCTCCTGGATCACGTTGTTGCGGTTCTCCGCCAGCTCGCGTATGCGTTCGGTGCCGATCGAGCCGGTCACTTGGTCGACGATGGTGAGCACGCCCAGCAGCACGATGCCTGCGAGGGGAAGGGCCCAGAACTGGCGACGAATGGCGAACAGCAGCGCGAAGTTCCATATCGTGGACACGTACAGCGCGCGCTCGCTCTCGAGGATGATCACCGCCAGGAGACCGGCCAGCAACAGTACGACCACGAAGCGCTGGAGGCCCCGGGTGCCCATCAGGAGAGCGCCCGCCATCAGCGGGATGATGACCAGGAACTCTCCGAAGTGCGACGGCCAGCTGAACGTGGCGTTGGGCCGGAACACCCACACATCGCCGACCAGGGTGACAAAGGTCGCGCTAGGGAAGGCCGGGCCTTGTGCAGCATAGGCGGCGGGCCCAGCGTAGTACTGAAAGACGGCGAGCGCGCAGATCGGCACCGCGCAGGCCATGAGGAACCAGAGAAACCGGCGCACATCGCGCTCTGTCCGCAGCATCTCCAGCGCCACGTAATAGAGCGGGATATAGAGGACCCAGCGACGGAGGCCCACCAGTGCCTGGCCCGGTCCGGCGACGAACGGGTTGACCGCTTGAATGAACACGATTCCCAGGAAGATCAGCAGCAACGGGTTGATCGGCGCCGCGGGCACCAACGGCTCTCGCCGCAGCAAGCGTTCCCCAAATACACGGAGATAGATGGCCACTACCATGGCGTCTTTGAGCAGCAATACAGCCGGATCGTTGAACCGAATCCGGAAGTAGCCCTCGACGAACACGACCACCATGAGGCCGTAGACGGCCGGCCGCCACCAGACGAAGCACGCTACGACCAGGCCCAGTGCGAGCGCATAGGCCAGAAGATTGGGCCGGCCGCTCAGGACCGCCATTACCACGCCAGCCTCGATCAGCGCGGCGCCGAGCGCCAGGGCCACCACGAGGAGGCGCGAGCGCGCAAAGCTCGAAGCAACCGGTATCGCAATCATGCCGCTACATCCAAGAACTGCTGGGCGATCCGCTCCCAGGAGAAGTGCCGCTCGTACAGGCGGCGTGCGCCGGCGCGCAGCCGGGCACGAAGGGCGGGTGATGCGAGTGCCTGGGCTGCGCGCGCGGCCAGCGCCCGCGCGTCGCCCGCGGGGGCAAGCAGGATGTTCTCGCCGTCTGCGAAGAGGTCGCTCGTCTCGATACCGCGGTAGGCCACGATAGGCAGTGCGTGGGCCAGCGCGGCGGCCAGCGCGGTGCTGCGCGTGGAGGCCCCCACATCGCGGGCGTGCACGAACAGGTCGAGCGTGGCCAGCGCGCGGGAGAGCGCCGCGGGCGGCCAGTAGCCCGTCCGGCCGACGCGCTCGACCACCCCGGCTCGGCGCGCCAGGGCCTCGACCTCGCTCCAACGCGCGCCGTGCTCCGGTAGCCCCCCCAGCAAGACCAGGCGCGCCTGCGGCAGCCGCTGGAGTACCGTCAGTAGGTGCGCGGGCTGGTCGCCCACCCCGAGCGCGCTCATGCTCCCCAGCAGCGGTCCTTCCCCAATGCCGAGCTGCTGCCGGACGGCGCTACGCGCCGGGTCGTCTCCCCCAGCGGGCAGGATGTTGGCCCCCACTGGTAGGACCTGCGGCGTCACTCGCGCGCGCGTCCAGCGTTGCACGATCCGCGCGTAGCGGTGATTGGTCACGAGGACGCGGTGGCTCCCCAGCGCCAGCGCGAGCATCTGCGCGTACTGGGCGGTGGCCTGTGCCGCACGCCGCGGTCCCAGCCGCCAGCTAACTGCCACCTCGTGCAGTGTGACCACCACTCGTGCTGGAGTGTGACGGCGCAGGAGCGCGGGTAGCAGCGCGATACCCGGCGCGATTCCTCCGCGACCGTACATCGTCGGCACGTATTGCAGGGCCACCACCTGCGGCGCCTGGGCCTGCACCTGCTGCGCGATCGCCAGCAGGGCGGCTGGGCCCCAGCTCGGCACCGTGGCGATCACCTGCACGGAGGCGGAGCCGGCGGGCGCGGCCGCGGCTTGGGTCGCGCGGGCGCTGGTCAGCACGCTAACCTCGTGGCCCAGGCCGGCCAGCGCGTGCGCGAGCCGGTCGGTGTAATCGGCCACGCCCCCCACCAGCGGCGGGTAATCGGCCGAGAGGAGCAGGATTCTCATCGCACGCGCCGCAGGACTACGACCTGCTTGTAGCCATAAGGGCGCAGCGCCGGGATGCGATATGCCCAGCGGTCGAGCACGGCGCAGGCGGCGCTGACGGAGGCATAGCGATAGCCGCAGAGCTTCATATCGGCCAGCCGGAAGAACTCGAGCGCCGGGTAGTAGACAGCTGCCGCCCCATCGAAAATGCGGCCAAGCTGCGCGATCTCCGCACGGGTGAGCGGGTACTCGTCGTCGGTGCTCCACTTGGGGATGCCAAAGTGCCCGCACAGGCGACGCGCGAGCATGAGCAGCGGGTTGTTGGCATTGTTCTCCTGGAACACCGCCCGTCCCCCGCGCCGTAGCACGCGCTTGATCTCCACGCCAGCCGTGGCGATGTCGAGGTGGTGCAGGATGTCCTGTCCGTGCACCAGGTCGAAGGTCTCGTCGGCGAACGCCAGCCGGTAGGCTGACATCACGCGCGCGTGGACCCTATCCGCCACGCCGCTCGCGGCCGCGCGCTGGGCGGTGGTGCGCACGCAGCGCTCTGAGATGTCCACCGCATGTACCGTGGCCCCGTGCAGGGCCAGCAGCGTGGCAGCGTAGCCCAGCCCGCAGCCGAGGTCCAGGACGCGCTTGCCCGCCAGGCGACCGAGGAGGCGCAGGCGTGCCGCGGTGTAGACATCCAGCGGCCCAGGCCGCACCGGCTCGACCGGCGCGGCCGCCGCGAAGGCGTCCCAGAAATGGCTCTCGCGCGCCTCCTCGCGCTGCGTGCGGACCTCCTTCTCTCCGACGGTCACCGCTCTCTCCTCTACCAGCGGCCTGTCGGCCACCAGCGTCCCATCACCCGCATGCGTACATCGGCCCACGGCAGCCACCAGCCGCCGATCCGCGCGGCGATGCGATAGTCGCGCGCACAGCCCGGCTGCGCGGCCAGATCCCGTCGCCGCTCGAACAGGCGGCGTGCCTGGCGGGCAAGCGCGGGCGGCGTGTCCGGGGTACTGAGCGCGAGCACGATCGTCGAGACGGTGGCAGCCGGCAACCCATCGATCTCGGCCGCCAGGTTGCGCAGCGCGCCCTGGGCATACGCGCGTCGGGCCAGCTCGCGGACGGTGAAGTGCCAGTGCGCGCGGCCGCGTTGATTGACGAAGCGATAAGTGTCGTTGTCCCCGTGCCACCGATAGTGCAGGCCGCTGGCGGGGTTGAACAAGAACGGTCCCTGGAGCGCGAATTGACCCCACCATAGCCAGTCGCGACACCACGGCCACGTCCGCCCGCCCCAGAACAGCCCGGTGAGGGCTTGGCGACGGAACACCACGGCCGAGGCGAGCACCGGCGGCCCGGCGAGCCAGATCCCGTAGCCCGTCTCGTGCCAGTCGCGCACGTACAGCTCGGAGCGCGTGGCCCAGTCCGGGTGGTAGCGCCCCTCGCGCGAGCCGAAGAACGCCGCGCTGCAGCCGTAGAACGACGCGGTGGGATGGCGCTCCAGGGCCTCGATCGCCGCGCTCAGGTGCCAGGGGGCCCAGAGGTTGTCGTCCTCGAGCACCGCAACGTACCGGGTGCGGGGGGCTGACAGCGCCGTGCGCCAGTTGGCTGCCAGTCCCACGTTGCGCGGCTGGCGCACCAGCCGTAGGCGCGGGTCACGGAACGCGGCGACTAGTGCCTCGACATCGTAGGGCGACGCGTTGTCGACGATCAGCACCTCGAAGTCGCGCAGGTCCTGCGCCACGACCGTGCTCAGCGTCTCGCGCAGGAGCGCCTCGCGGTTGAAGGTGGGAATGGCGACGGTCACCAGCGGGTCGGCCATGTCACTCTCCGGAAGGCGTCGCGTGTCCTGCGGCGCGGGCCGTCGCTAGCACGCGCTACAGGGTGCTCGGACCGACTGGGGCCTGTGCTCACTCGCGGGCGCTGACGGGGCTCACGACACGGGCCGGGGCACGATTGAGACATGCGTCGTACACGGCGAGCGTCTCACGCGCTGCGCGCTCCCAGGGATGGGCCTGGGCCGTCTGTCGCGCCGCCTGGCCGAGGGCGCGGCGTTGGCACGGGGCGCTCAGCAAGGCGATCATCGCCTCGGCCAGTGCCGCCGGGGCGCGCGCCGGCACGAGCAGGCCGTTGCGTCCCGGGGAGATCAGGTCGGCCATGCCGCCTGTTGGCGTGCCCACGACCGGCAGCCCCACGGCCATGGCCTCCAAGAACGCCATGCCGAAGCCCTCGTACAGGCTGGGCAGCACCAGCAGCGCGCACTCCCGCATCAGGGATGGCAACGCCTCGGGCGGGCAGCTGGGGGCCTCGACAGTTACCGCCGGGCGGAGCTCCTCGGGAAAACTCCGGAGCACGACGTCTCGTGGCGCGTGGGCACCGGCTACCCGTAGCCGCGCGCTCGGCAAGGCCGCGTGCACCTGCGCGAACGCGGCGACGAGGTCGCGGATGCCCTTGCGGAACGTCCACCCGCCCAGGAACAAGATGGTCTGGGAGTCGAGCGACGCGGGCGGCGCCTCCAGGAACAGGTCGTCGACGCCCGGCGGTGCGACGGTCACCTCGCCGGCCTGCCGCCAGCCCCGCGCGACGATCGCCCTCTGGTCCTGCCGGCACGAGCAGAGCACATGGTCGCTCCAGCGGATGGACGCCTCGACCTGCCGGCAGCGGAGGCCGCCGAACCAGAGGCGATGTCGCCAGCTCACGTGCTCCTCGCCCCGGCGCCGTGCCTCTTGCAGGTGCTGCCAGTGCACATGCTCCACGCCGAGCACGTGGTTGACCACGGGGACGTGTAGCAGGCCGCGCCGGCGCAGGGCCGCGGCGAGGACCGCATCGCCGCTGGCCACATGCACCAGGTCGTAGCGCCCGCTCAGCGCGCGCTTCGCCACCGCCACGGGAAAGGTGCAGTACAGCAGCCGCTGCGCCCGCCACCGCGGCGGCAGGTCGTCGAGAAACAGGTACTCGACGGTGCAGCCCTGCTGCTCGAGCGCGGCGCCCAGCCGCAGGAAGTGCTTGGGCGAGCCGAGCTTCAGGTCCCGGGGATACGGCTGGGCCAGCATCACTCGCATGCTACTGCCTCCGCTGGAACCGCCGTGGCGGCTAGGGCTCGATACAGGCGCAGGAGCGCCGCGAGATGGTGGCGTGGGTGGAAGCGCTCTTCCCAGACACGGCGGCCTGCCTGGCCCATCCGTCGTGCCTCCGCAGGGTGCGCCAGCAGGTAGTCCAGCTTGGCCGCCAGATCCTGCACGTCGTCGGGGCGGGCCAGCAGCCCCGTGCGTCCATCCAGCAGCCACTCCGCGACGGCCCCAACGTCGAAGGCCACCACTGGGCGAGCGTGCGCCATGGCCTCGGGCCCGACCAGGCCGAACGGCTCCGGGTAGCGCGTTGGCACGGCCAGCACCGCGCTCTCCCGCAGGAGCGTCGCCAGCCGCACCCGGTCCACATGGCCGTGAAACACCACGCGATCGCGGAGGTCGAGGGCGGCGGCTTGCCGCTCCAGCGCCGGGCGCAGGTAGCCGTCCCCGGCCAGGTGGAGCGTGGCGGGAATCGCGAGCTGGCGGAGTGCTGCTAGCAGCAGCGGCGCGCCCTTCACCGGAATGAGCTGCCCGACGTACAGCACGCGCGGCGGCCAGTGCGCGGGGTAGTCGTCCGACGGCCGTGGGATCGGCTCGACGACCGTCGGTGTCACCGTGATCCGCTCGGCGGGGTAGCCGGCGGCCACCAGCGTTCGCTTCATGTACTCGCTATCCACGGCCAGCATCAATCCCCGGGCGAAGGCGCGCGCATCATGGCAATCGAGCAGCCCGCGCAGCACGCGCTCTGGGCGGCGCGATTGGCACCCCTCGAGGTACGCGTTGCGCAGGCAGGTGAGCCCGGGACCGATCTGCGCGCAGGTGCGGCCCGAACGCAGGAGGAAGCGTGTCCCACTCGGGCAGGTCAACACGTGGTTGTGCACGAAATAGAGCGTCGGCCAGCGGCGCGCGATGGCGCGCACGAGGTGCCCATTGTTGATCTGGTGCAGGTGCACGAGGTCCACCCGTTCGCGCTCCAGTGCTGCCAGCGCTGTCGAGATGGCCGTTCGGTTGGGCAGCACCGAGAAGCTGCACAGGCCGGGAATGCGGTACAGCGCGCGCCCCGGGCCGCGCTGCGGCGCACCGATCTCGCGTTCGTACAGGACGCAGGTCGTGATCCCCTCGGCCTCTAAGAGCGCGCAGGTGGCGGGAACCGTCTGCTCGGTGCCGCTGCTGCCGCCCTGACCGTAGCTGTAGTTGATGTGGGCGACCTTCATGGGCTTAGCACAGGCGTGGCCGGCGCTGTGGGCTCGCGCGCCGCGTGGACGACCACGGCTGGCCAGCGGCTGATCAGGAGGATCTCCGCGCCCAGGCCAGCCCGATCCAGGATGGTGCCGAGCGGCCAGCTCAGGCGCTCCAGTAGCTCGCCCGCCTGACGCACGTGGCTCCAGAGGCGCGCGCTGTGCGCGGAAGGGCGGGCCCGGGGCGTGACGCCGTTGTCCGCCCCGGGCCGGGCACTCGCGCCGCGCCGCAGGCGGCGGAGGGGGCCCAACCGCTGGTTGAGCACGAAGACGAGGTAGAAGGCGATGGTCTCGTCATCGCACCGCTCGGTGCTGTGCGCGATCGTGACGAAGCCCGCCTGCGCCAGCAGGCGGCTCAGCGTGGCGCGCGTGAAATAGTACAGGTGCGTGGGCGGATCGACCCACCACCACTCGGGCCCGAACAGCCGTGCCGCCAGGCTGTCGAAGTTGGGCACTGCGACCAGCAGTAGTCCGCCGGGCGCGAGCAGCCGGCGCGCGTCGAGCACCATCCCCAGTGGATCCGGGACGTGCTCCAGGACATGGCGGATGGTCACGACATCGAAGCTGCCCGGCGCGTACGGCGCGTCGCTCAGCGGCCCGGCGTACACGGGCAGCCCGTAGGTCTCCTGCGCGAAGCGCGCCGCGCTCTCGGAGACCTCCACCCCTGCGACCGACCAGCCCCGCTGCCGCGCGGTGTCCAGGAAGAACCCGTAGGAGCAGCCAACATCGAGGATACGGCGACCGTCCGTGAGCCGCTCCAGACGCGCTAGCTCGCGGTGACTCTTCGCGACCTTCCGGGGGCGCTGGGGCAGGAATGCCTCCGGCGGATACCGGTCGGCGTACAGCGCCGTGAAGTCGATCCCGGCCGGGTCGGCCGCAACGTAGACCAGGCCACACGCACAGCGGACGATCGGCCAGCCGCGCACCGTGTACACGAGCGTCGCGTCCTGGCCGCCGCAGAGATTACATCGCATGGCGCGCTCCTATGCTTCTCAGCACCGTGCCCAGGGCCCGCTGCTCGGCCGCGAAGCTATAGCGCTCGGCCATCGCTCGTGCTGCGCGCTCCATGGCGTGGCGTCGTTCAGACATCCGGTGCAGCGCTACCAGGCGATCGCGCAGGGCGGTCACGTCCCGCGCCGGGATGACGTAGCCGTTCTCGCCGTCGCGCACCGCGTCCTTGGCGCCCACTTGCTCGGTCACGATCACCGGGCAGCCGCTGGCCAGCGCCTCCAGCACCACGTAGGCGAAGCCGTCCTCGATCGAGGGCACTACGCACACGCTCGCCTCGGCATAAGTGGGCGCCGGGTCGCCCCCCCGAAACCGCACGTCCGCGCGGCTGCGGTAGGGGGCCAGCAGCCGGTTCATGAAGCGGCTCCCGGCGCCTCCATGTAGGATCAGCTCGCTCCGGGGCAGCGCGGCGGCGTCCCACGCGCGGAGCAGGTAGTGGATGCCCTTGCGCAGGTCGAACGACCCGACGAACGCCACGCGGAACACGTCGTCAGCGGGCCGCGCCCACCGGAAGCGCTCCAGATCGACAGCCGGCGGAATGAACAAGATCTTCTCCGCTGGCACGCCATGGGCGATCAGCGAATCGCGCACCAGGCGCGACTGCACGCGGATCCAGTCCGCCTCGGCGTACTCGCGCTCGACCTTGCGCACCGTCCAGGTGCTCACCCAGCCCTGCCGCAGGCCGTGCAGCCGCGCCTCGGTGTGCAGCTCGCCCACCATGGCGCGGATGTGCGTGTTGGCGGCATGCAGCACCGTCACCGCGCCGTGCCGGTGGGCGGCGCGCATCGTCCACAGCGCTTGGTCCGAGTAGGCGTACAGCAGGTCTGTCGGTCCGAGCTGCCGGCTGGCCTGCCAGTCGAACAGGTTGTTCATCGCCGCCAGGGCGCCGCCGGACCACAGACGGCTGGCCCACGGCAGCAACACGCGCTCGACAGGGCGGAGATCCAGAATCTGGAGACACTCGGCGGGCAGCAGGCCGGGCTGGCTCCCCGTGCAGATGACGCGTAGCTCTGCCCCGTCGTGGTACAGGGCCCGTGCGATCTTGTAGCCGCCCTGGCCCATCCCGAGTGTGCCCAGTGGCGCACCCACGGACAGTGTCACCCGCAGCCCGCGGTGAGTGAGTGGAGACGCGCCGGCACGGCCGGTTCCCAGGGCGTGGCGCAGGTGTTCTGGGGCGTCCGGACGGCCGTTGCCTCCATGGACGCTAGCCGCCTGCAACACGGTACTGCCACCGCTGCATCTGCCAGCGCTTGGCTGCCAAGCGCGGTAAGTGTCCGATCCACCAGATGTGAGCCCGCCAGGTCGCGCGCCCTAGCGGCCGCCGGCGGCCCAGCAGCATCAGGCCGAGCTGCTTGGCCAGCCAGGCGTAGCGGTACCCGAGAAAGCCCAGCAGCGTGGCCAGCGGCGCGAACTTGAAGTACAGCAAGAAGACATTCTTCTCCATGTGGAAGTCGATCGTCTCGTTCTCGCGGTACTGCATCGTCACCGGCGGTAGGTGGTACGCGGCAGCCGCCGGGTACAGCGCGATGCGATAACCACGGCGCTGCAGCTTGAGCACCAGATCGATGTCCTCGCCCGTGAACTTGAAGTCGTCGTCGAAGGCGCCCACGGCGTCGAGGGCCGCGCGCCGCGCCAGGGTGAGCGTCGGCGGCACGTAGGGGACCGGGCACAGCGTCTCGCGCTGCGGCGCCGCCGGGACCGGAATGTCGTGCACGATGCGGATCACGTCCACACCGAACTGGACGCGCCCGCCTGCACAACGGACGGTGCCGGTATCCGCGTCGTACAGCACCCCGGCCAGCAGGGCGAGGTCCGGTACCTGCTGCAGCAAGGGCACCAGCTTCGCCACGTAGTCGCGCTCGAGGACCACGTCGTCGGTCAGCAGCAGCAACAGCTCGCCCCGCGCCGCCCGGATCCCCGCGTTCATGCCCCCCGTGAAGAACAGGTTCCGCGGGTTGCGCACCAGCCGCACCATAGGGAAATGGGTGGCCACATAGGCGGCCGTGTCGTCTGCGCTGGCATTGTCCACTACCACGACCTCTAGGTGCGGGTAGTCCTGGGCGATCGCCGCCGCCAGGCTGCGCTCCAGGAACTGACGGCGGTTGTAGGTCAGGAGAACCACCGAGACCAGGGGGGAGGCGGCGGTGGGCGCCGGGGCGCTGACGGTCATCGCCGTGCCTCCGAGACGACCCCGGCGGGAGAGGCGCCATCAAGCGGCGCCTCCAGCCGAGTCACCCACTCCAGATAGGGGCGAATGGCGCCGGCCCACGGCCCTGGGTACTCGCCGCGCACGCCGCCTGTGTCGATCACATCGAAGGCGACAGCATCGTCGACCCAGGCGTGGATCGCGTGCGGGTTCCAGCGCCCCAGGGCCGCGTGCACCGTGATTCGGCCGCTGTTCAGGAAGTTACCCGGAATCGTGCACACGCTCCGGTACAGCCCGCGCGGCCGCGGCCGGCAGCCCCACGTCGGCTCCAGGTTGTCATGGGTAGCGAACAGGTAGGTGCCCTGGGCGTCGTACAGGTGCACGTTGGCGATAAGCGGCTCGCCGTCCTTGAGGTGCCAGTACTCCAACTCGATCGCGAACGCCTGCTGGATATCCACGCTCGCGGTGCAGGCTCCGGAGGCATCGAGCACGCGCACTGCTCGCAAGCGGGCGACATCATTGCCGGGTGCCGTCGCGAGATCGGGCCAGCAGCGGGCGGCCCCGATCTGTTGGGTGGCCTGAAGGTATCTGGCCGTGACCTCTGCCGCCGGGCCGTCGGCTACCACACGACCGCCATCGAGCAAGATGACCCGGGGGCACAGCCGCAGGATCGCGGGCATGTTGTGGGACACGAACAGCACGGTGCGGCCGAGACCTCCGACATCCTGCATCTTCCCCATGCAGCGCTTCTGGAACTCCGCGTCGCCTACGGCCAGCACCTCGTCGACCAGCAGGATCTCGGGCTCCAGGTGCGCCGCCACGGCGAACGCCAGCCGCATGTACATGCCGCTGGAGTAGTACTTCACCGGCGTGTCGATGAACCGCTCCACCTCGGCGAACGCTACGATCTGGTCGAATTTGCGCCGGATCTCGGCCCGCCGCATGCCTAGCACCGCGCCGGCCAGAAAGATGTTGTCGCGGCCGGTGAGCTCCGGGTGAAAGCCCGTGCCGACCTCCAGCAGAGCGCCCACCCGGCCTCGCACCCCGACCCGGCCGCGCGTCGGCGCCGTGATATGCGCCAGCAGCTTCAGCAGCGTGGACTTGCCCGCGCCGTTGCGTCCGATGATGCCGACCACTTCGCCTGGACGCACTTCGAAGCTGACGTCGCGCAGGGCCCACACCGTATCCCGCGTGTGGGACGCGGGCACATGGCCGTTGTGGCGGCCGGCCAGCCCCCGTAGCGGGCGGGCCGCAGCCTCGGCCAGGGTGTCGCGCAGGGTTCGATAGCGTGGCCCATGCTGCCCCAGCCGGTATTGCTTGGCCACGTGCTCGACCCGGATGGCCGCCTCGCTCATGCCGTGCTCCCTACACCGTGTCCGCGAACGATTGTTCCATTCGTCGGAAGTAGAACAGGCCTCCCAGCAGCACCACGGCGGTGGTCGCGGTTGAGGTCGCGATCACGCCCAGCGGCAAAACGCCTTGGCCGAGCACCGCCCAGCGGAAGCCCTCCACCACGCCCGCCATGGGATTGAGCCCGAGCAGGGGCCGCCACATCTCGGGCACCAGGCTGCTGGGGTACACCACGGGCGTGGCGAACAGCCAGAGCTGGATCAGGAACGTCGTGGTGTAGCGCACGTCGCGATACTGGACATTGAGCGCCGCCAGCCAGATCCCCACGGCTAGCGCGGTGAGCGCGGCAAGCAGCAGGAACAGGGGGGCTGCCAGTAGCGTCGGTCCCAACGGCACGCGATAGTACGCGAGCAATCCCACCAGTACGATGCTGGCGATCAAGGAGTCCACCAATCCGACCCCGACCGAGGCTAGCGGGATCACTAACCGTGGGAAGTACACCTTCGTAATGAGGCTGGCGTTGGTGACCACGCTGCTTGTGGACTCGGCCAGTGCCAGGGCGAATAGCTGCCAAACTACCAGGCCCGAGTAGACAAACAGCGGATACGGCAGGCCATCGGACGGGATGCCGGCGAGCCGTCCCAGGAAGATGCTGAAAATCACCGCCATGAACACGGGCTGGATGATTGCCCAGGCAATGCCCAGCACCGTCTGCTGATAGCGGACCTTGATATCGCGCCACGCGAGGAAATACAGCAGCTCTCGGTAGCGCCACAGCGCGCCCAGGTCGAGGGGCACCCACGCTCGTGGTGGTGTATTCCACTGCCACTCGGGCAGCGCCGATCCTGGGGGGCTCCCTACCGCGTGGCTGTGTGAACGCACCGGACACCTCACCTTTCACACGCTCGTAGTGGTCGGCCCATCGCAGCGATGTTCTTCCAGGAGCGACTCATCGTCGTGGTCCTGCTCGGGGCGGTGGCCCTGCTCGGGCCGCCGGCGCCGGCGCTGGGCGAGCGCCTCGATCGCCTCGCGAAACTCATCGATGCTGTGGGGGTCCACGTCCAGGGCGCGCGCCAGCCGCCGAATCACCCGAGGCCGCGGGCGCGTGCGCCCCGCTTCGATCAGATAGATGGTGCTGGGAGCTACTCCCGCTGCCGCCGCCAGCTCGCGAATGCTCAGAAGCCGCTCCGCCCGAGCCTGACGCAATGTTGGCATGGCCCTCGTACTCACTTGCTCCCCCGCGCTATGCGTATGGATGGGAGGCCCCGAGGCCCGGCCGTATTGACTGTCACACCTTGCGCCAGCCCGAGAGGGCGACCGCGGTGACGTCGTGCTGTGCACCCACCCTCGCACCACTCGCCGTCGAGCGATCCAGGCCTGGCGCCCAGCGCTGCACCACACGGTCGCCGCGCGCGCGGTTCCACAGGCTGACCGCGGAGTGAGCGACAATGAACAGGTGTTGCCAGATGCTCCAGTTCCGCACCCAATAGACGTCTGCCAGGACCTGCTCCTCCTCGGGCAGGTGCTGGGGCACCAGGCGCCACGGCCCGGTGAGCCCGGGCTTGACCGACAGCAGCATGCTCGCCCAGCAACCCAGTCGGTCGGCCTGGGAAAGCGGGATCGGGCGCGGGCCGGCCAGTGAACAGTCGCCCCGCAGCACGGCCAGCAGTGCTGGCGCTCCCCGCAGCAGCAGCCGGTCGGTAACGGCGGCGTCCAGCAAATGCAGGACCACGGGGCGACCGTGCTGGCCCAGCACGCGTTCCGTTACTAGCAACGGTCGCCTACCCCGCAGCCAGGCCCAGCCAAGCAGTAGCCCCAGTGCCGGGGCCACGAGCGGCAGCAGCAGCGCGGCCAGACCGACGTCCGCACAGCGACAGAGGATGGCGTCGATGCCCACCAGCCGAGCCGGATGCACCCGCACCAGTGGCACGAACCCGAGCGGAGCCGGCTGGAGCTGTGCCGCATCCAGATCGTAGTGGGTGGGCGCGAGGCGTACCTCCAGCCCCTGCGGCGGCCGCTCGGCCAGCCGCACGATGCTCTGCTGGCTCTCCCAGCTCATCGCGGCGGGCACGGCGATCACCAGGTCGGCGCCGGTCTCCGCGACGATGGTCTGGGTGTCGCGCGGATGCCCAAGGACGGCGAAGTCGGTCGTGGCGTGCCCGTTCGAGGACCAGGCCCTGATGCGGGTTCCTGGCCCCACGTAGTCGTCGAGCAGGCCGAGGACTTCCACGCCCTGCCGCTGCGGCCCGTGGAGCTGTTGGGCGATCGCCAGCCCTTGGTCGCTCGCGCCCACGATCAACACACGACGGACGAACAGCCCGCGCCGCCGCAGGGCGTAGGCCACGCGCCGCAGCAGGAACCGTCCCGCTCCCACCAGGGCGATGGCCAGCACCCAGAAGAACAAGAGCCAGCCGCGGGACACCACCGGTAGCGAGCCGTTGACGTAGCTCACGCCCACTACCAGCAGCGTGCCGTAGGTGCAGCCGCCAGCGATACACGCATACTCCTCTGGGCCGCCCAGCAGAATGCGTGGGCGGTAGGCGCCGCGCAGCCAGAAAATGAGCAACAGCCCCGGAATGACCGCGGCCGCGACGAGGCTGTAATGCTCGGTGGCGAACTGCGGCTGCACCGGCAGGACATCCACCGCGCTCCGCAGCCACGCGGCGCCCACGAATGCCAGTGCCATCAATAGCGCATCGGCCACCACCAGCGCCGCGATGTACGCACCCATCACTCGATCTCTAGACATGGGCCCCAGCCACCTCCCGTAGCGCCCACCTGGGATGTGGCGCCGGCCGCGCCATGGCGTTCACGAGGACTTGCGCCCCGCCACGCTCGAACCGGTAGGTCATCCGGAACAGCCCGGCGCGCTCAAGGGCGTCCGTCACCGCTGCCTGGTGGGTCGGCTCGCAGTACAGCATCAGGAAGCCGCCGCCGCCAGCTCCTGCGAGCTTGCCACCCACTGCGCCATGACGCCGCGCGAGCTCGTACAGCTCGTCGATCTTGGCGTTCGAGATCCCCGCCGCCAGGCGTTTCTTCTGCTCCCACGACTCGGCCAGGATCTCCGCGTAGTACCGCACGTCCCCGCGCTGCAGGCAGCGCAGTGTCTCGTGGGCGGCTTCCTTGATGCGGTGCAAGGCGGCCACCGCCGCGCCCTGGTCGTCGGTGCTCGCCTGGCGCTGCTCGCGCAAGATGCTGTTCGCGCTGCGCGCCGCCCCGGTGAAGAAGAGCAGCAGGCACGCCTGGAGCCGTGCGATGGTCTCGGGCGCGACGCGCAGGGGCTCCACCAGCACCGCCTCACGCGTGAACGTGATGGCATTGAGCCCACCGAAGGCCGCCGCGTACTGGTCCTGCTTGCCGATGGGCGACCGCAGGCGCTCCAACTCGAGCACGCAGGCCAGATGGGCGACCTCCGCTGGCGACAGCGTGAGCCCGCGCAAGGTGGACAGGGCCTTGACGAGCGCGACAGCCACCGTGCTCGACGACCCGAGCCCGGTGCCCGGTGGGACTTCCGAGGCCAGGAAGAGCGAGAGCCCGGTGAAGCAGCCGAACTCGTGCAGGGCCGCCTTCACGAGACCGAGGTCGCCATCCCACAGCGGCGGCATCCCGTGTCGGTGCCGCGAGAACAGCCGATAATCGGACGAGCTGATCTGGACGTCGTCGGGCTCGCTGCGGGTCACGAACACATAGAAGTACTTGTCGATGGTGGTCGAGACGACCAGGCCACCATGCCGCTCGTAGTAGGCGGGAAGGTCGGTACCACCGCCGGCCAAACTGATGCGTACAGGAGCACGGACGATCAGCATGCTACCGCCATTCCCGGCAGGGCCGGGCCTCGATGTGCGCGCCCCGAGGCGGACGCGCCTATGCAGTTGCCGGGCGCGGCCCCGCGAATTGCACGGGGCCGCCGGACCCGGCACGCCTGCCGTGGCACCCGGCCACCAAGCTGGCCGGGCGCCGTGGCGAGGGGTCAGATCGCGTAGCGGAGCGCGTTCATCTCCAGCGTGACGGGCACGAGCCGGCTGAGCAATTGGACGAATACGCGGGCTCGCACGCCGCCGGAGCACTCCGCGTCGAAAATCGCGTCCAATTCACGGAACGGGCCGCGAGCGATGCGGACCTTCTGGCCGCGGACGAAGGGGACGCGCGCACGCTCCTCGCACCGGTCGCGAATGTCCTCGACCAAGGCGTCGGGCACCGGCTGTGGGCCGGCGTCGCTACCCAAGAGGTACACCACGTTCGGCGCCGAGCGTGCGCGCAGCAGCGCGTCGTCGCGGTTGTCGGACCGCACGAACAGATAGCCGGGAAACAGGACCTCGCGCTCCTCGCCGCCCCGCCGCCGGCGCCGCCACTCGGGCAGGTAGGCGCGCAGACCGCGGCTCTCGATCGCCATCGCGGCCAATCGCTCGGCGCGCGGCCGTGTGCGTGCCACGAACCAACGGTAGGCCAGCGGGCCGGCGGCAGGGTTGCAGCGCCCGGCGCGCAGGTCGTCGTCGGCCTGCGCGTAGCGCTCGAGCGAGCCGACGTCCAGCACGTAGCTGTCGGTCCGGTAACCGTAGAGGGCCGCCCCGCGCTGCAGCAGCGCCGGAAACACCTCGTGCCCGAAGTCGCACGGCCGCCCCGGTGGGATCGCGTCCAGTACCGTGGGCTCCAGCACATACACGCCCGCGTTGGCCAGCCGTCCGAGGCCGGCGTCCGGCGCGGGCTTCTCCACGAACCGCGTGATGCGGTCGTCCGCGGCCAGCTCGACGATGCCGCAGCGGCTGGGCTCGTCCACCTCGTACAGCGCCACCGTGGCGCAGGCGTCGAGCGCGCGGTGGCGCTCCAGCAGGGCCGTCAGGTTCAGATCCGTCAGCACGTCCCCGTACAGCACCAGGAACGTATCGTCGAAAAACCACGCCAGCTCGCGAACGGCGCCCGCGGTGCCGAGCAGGGTGGGCTCGTAAGAGTAGGTGAGCCGCACGCCGAACGCGGCACCATCGCCGAAGTACCGCGTGATCACGTCGGGACAGTGGTGCAGGTTGATGGCGATGTCCCGGATGCCGTGCTCCCGCAGCAGGACCAGTTGGTGTGCGAGAATCGGCCGGTCCGCAGCCGGCAGCATCGGCTTCGGGCAGGTGTCGGTCAGTGGCCGCAGGCGCGTCCCCGCGCCAGCGGCGAGGATCAACGCACGCGGCGCGTCGCTGGGGCTGCGACGAGTGGCCATAGGGAGCGACCTCCTAGCCGGCGACTGGGGCCCTGGCGGGCTCGCGCTGGAGCGCCTGCCGGAGGGCTCGCGTGAGCGCGTGCCCGATCGCCATGTGGGTGTCCTCGACGAGCCCGTAATTGTCGAACGGCACGTGGATCGCGATCTCGACCAGCGAGAGCGCGCGACCGCCATCGAACCCGAGCAGGCCGATGGTCCGGGCGCCGATCGCCTGGGCCGCTTGCAAGCCCGCGACGATGTTGGGCGAGTTGCCGCTCGAGCTGATGGCGATCACTACGTCGCCCGGCTCGACCAGCGCGTGGATCTGCCGCGCGAAGATCTGGTCGTAGGCGGTATCGTTCGCCCAGGCGGTGAGCGAGGGAGTGTTGTCGGTGAGCGCGAACGCCCGCAGGGGCTCGTAGCCCGCGACCTGGGCCGTCTTGACCAGGTTGCAGACGAACTGACTGGCGATCGCCGCGCTGCCGCCGTTGCCCATGACGTAGACGCGACGGCCGGTGGCGCGCGCCTCCAGCAGGGCGTCGAGCGCCGCTTCCAGGGGCTCCGGCGGCACCGAGCGCAGCACGGCGCCCAGCTCGCCGAGGTAGTCGACCGCGGTGGCCGCAGATCCGTTCATCGGCTCCTCCTGGACTGGCGTGGGCCGGCGCCGGGGCGCCTGCGCGCGCCAACGGTACGTGGTCGAGTCCTCCCGCCGTGCGCGGTGCCTCGCGGTCCCACGAGGAGCAGCCGATGCGACGACTGCACGGCGAGGGCGGACTGCGAGCGCTCCTCCTGCGGCGGACCCGCCGGTGGCAGCCGGGGTGGGTCCGCGAAGTATTCCGGCGCGATGTCTCCTTTCGACCCTTTGCGGCGGTCGGGTCGTCCTCGGCCCGCCTACGGCCGTGGCAGCAGCACCGGCTCGATCGCCGGGCCTCCGGTTGCCGCCGTGGCGGATCCGCCGCCCGAGCCGCCGACCACGGCCCCCAACGGACCTGATGCCCGGTCGCGACGCGAGGTCAGGGGGCGCGTGCCATCGGCAGCTTGCTGGCTGTCGCGCACCGGCAGGTTGATGGTGGCCGTCATGCCCAGGCGCACTGTCGGCGGGATCCGATTCAGATCCACCCGGACAGGGAACACCACCCGATCACCCTGCCGCACGGCGGCCGCACTGACATCCACGATCGTGCCGAGCACCGGGTCGCTGGACATCCCTGGGAACTCGATCTGCACCACTTGCTCCGGCGCCAGGCGCGTCACTTCCCACTCCGAGACGTTCGCCAGCACCGACACGCGACCGGGATCGTCCAGGCGCACCACGGGCGCGCGTGCCTCCACAGGCTGATTGGGTGCCACCTCGATCGTGGTCACGGTCCCATCGAACGGCGCGGTGAGGGTGACCACGGGCTGCGCGGCGGCGCGGGCGGCGACCGCCTCGGCCTGGAGCAGCGCGGCGCGCCGCTCCTCGTTCTGGATCACCTGCGCTGAGTAGGCGGCGCTCTCCATCTCTCGCAGCCGCGCCTCGGCGGCGCGCAGCGCGTCCCGCGCCGCAGCCACCTGGAGGTCCGGGACGCCCTGGCGCGAGGCGTTGCCCGCTTCGACGCGCTGTTCGCTGGCGCGCGCCTGCTGCAAGCGCAGGGTTGCCTCGGCGAGCTTGCGCTCGGCGACACGCACGGCAAAAGCGGTGGCGCTGGCCGAGGCCTGCGCGGCCTCGCTATCACGGCGGGCGGCCAGCTCCGCCTGCGCCTGGGCTGCTGCCAGGTCGTCCTGGGCCTGGTTGAGCGCGAGCTCGGCCAGGCGCATCTCGGCGTCGGTCGGTCCGGCGGGCGCGGCCTCTAGCTGCTGCAGCCGGAGCTGTGCATCCTCCACGCGGCGCTCTGCTGCCCGCACCGTGACAGCTGCAGTGGGGAACCCGTTGCGCGCCTCCTCCTCCGCCTGGCGCGAGGCCGCCTGCGCGGTGGCCTGGGCGCGCACCAGGTTCTCCTGGGCGGCCTCGAGATCCATCTGCGCGATCTGGCGCTCCGCGTTGCGCGCCGCCAGGGCCGCGGGGTCGGCCTCGACGGGTTGGTTGAGCCGCTCCAGGCGCTGCGACGCCTCCAACAGGTTGCGCTCCGCGCTCCGCACGCTGGCGATCGCGTCCGCGACCCCCACCGGCGAGGCCGGCGCCGGCGTGGCCGTGGGGGCGGCGCCGGGAGTACCTACGGCCCGCTGCTCCCCCAGCGCGCCATCGATGCGGATCACGCCGTTGGCACTCGGGCGCGTCTGTTGCTCGGCCTGGCGCTGTCGGAGGTTCGCCTGGGCCTGCGCGAGCTGGGCCTGCGCCTCGGCCACCTCGGCCCGGGCTAGTTGCCGGTCGCCATCGCGCGCGTTGGTCGTGCGCTGCTCGGCCGCGCGGGCCGCGTCCAGCCGGAGGGCAGCGACCGCGACTTGGCGCTCCGCCGCCCGCACGGCCGCGGCCGCGGCATCGGGCGCCTGCGCCGTCTCGTCGGCCGTGCGCTGGGCCACCTGGCGGGCGCGGGCCAGCTCCTCCTGGGCCTGCGCCAGCTCGTTCTGGGCGCGCTGGATCTCGATGGCCCGGCCGGCGGCGGCGCGCTCGCGCTCCGCCTGGAGCTGCTGGATCCGCAGCTGGGCCTCCTCGACCCGACGCTGAGCTGTCCGCAGCGAGGTGGCAGATGAGGAGGACTCTTGCTCCTGCGCGCGCCGCGCCGCGGCCTGAGCGTTGGCCAGCTCGTCGGTGGCTTGGTCCACGGCCAGCTTGGCGAGCTGCACCTCGATGCTGGGCCCCCCGTCGGGGCGCGCCGCATCGCGCGCCAGCTCCGCCTCGAGCAGAGCCGCGCGGGCCCGGGTGACCGCCGCCCGCGCCTCCTCCACGGAAGCGGCGCTCGTGCCGCGGCGCAGCTCGTCGACCCGCGCGAGCTGGCTCTGGTAGGCCAGCTCGGCCACCGTGGCCTGGGTCTGGGCCGCGCGCAGCGTGGCCTCGTCGAGGGTCAGGTCCACTAGCGGCTCGCCAGCTTTCACCTCCTGGCCGGTGCGCACGTACACGGTCCGCACCGTCCCACCTGTGCGGAACGATAGCTGCGCGGTGCGCGCGGGCACGACCTGGCCGGTGAAGGAGAGGAAATCCTGCCGGGGCTCCGTCTGGGCCGACCCGGCGGGTGGCGGCGTGCTGTCCGCCGAAGCGTTCGGGCCGGCCCCGGTCGTCGGCAGCGGGGTGCGCGCGAGGCTACCGAGCTGGCCGCCGCGCTCGTCGGGGGCCGGCGGCAGAAGTTGACACGCCGCGACGCCGAGTCCCAGCGCTACCGAGGCACACCATACCCAGACCCGGATCCGACAACGCCTGGCCGTAGGAGCGCCTCGTAAGGATGCCATGGCTCCTCACTCCCGCTGTGCGCGTTGCAGCCAGTCAGTCGGGCGTGCCTGGTGGTTCCCGCGAGGCGCAGGGCACACGGTAGGGGCGTGCGAGCGCTCCTCCGCGGCGCCAGCCCAGTGGCAGCTGGACTGGTCGCGCCTGGCCGCCGGGAAGGTCTCCCCAGGCAGCGTCATCGCTGTCTGCGCGCACAGCGTAAGCGGGGAGTGTTTAGAACGCGTTAAGATCAGGGGATGAATACGTAAAGAAGTTATGAAGAGTTTGCAGACGCAAGCGGACGGTGGACGTACATCTCTACGTGCGGATGCAAGCGAGTCGAGACTACTCCGCGCGGAAGCGATACCCGATGCGGGGCTCAGTGAGGATGTAGATGGGGTGGGCGGG
>JADGHJ010000173.1 GCA_019686175.1 Chloroflexota bacterium
GCGCGATGGCGGCTGACCTGGTGGAGGCGATCCACGCGGTGCTGCGCGCCAGCGGTCGGCCGCTGACCAGCAGCGAGCTGGCCGCGCGGCTGCGGCGGCCGCACGCCGAGGTGGAGGCGGTGCTAGTGGCGCTGGGGCCCACCCCGGAGCTGGTCGTCGGTGAGTGGCCGGTCGGTGACCCGCACTTCGGGCTCGACCGTGTGGTGGTGGCGACCTGGGTGGGTGAGGCCGACGAGGCCGCGCGGCAGGCGGCTCTCGCGTGCTGCCGCCAGGTGTATGACGACCTGCTGCGCGACTTCCTGGCCTCGCACCGCTGCGTCTAGCCGGCGTCGGGCGTATCGCACCGGGGCGCTGGCACGTTCGGACGCGCTATGAATCCATCGAGAGGACAGGAATGAAGCACCTGCTCCACTATTGGATCGCGCTGCTGGTAGCGGGCGTGACTGTCGCCTGCGCGCCCGCTGCCGAACGCGCCGCCCCAGCGGCTCGACCGACCACTTCGACGTCTGCTCCGACCGCTGCCTCCACGCCGCACGGCACGCTCCCGGCACCGGCGGGCGGCAGCGTGCGCGCCGAGCCGCTCAACCCGCCGCAGCGCGTGCGGCTGGCCAACGTGGGGTTGGCCGCCCAGGCGCCGACCTTCCTGGCCCTGGAGCAGGGGTACTTCCGCGAGCTGGGCATCGAGATCGAGATCGTGAACATGAACTCGACCTCGGAGATCGTGGCGCTGCTCAGCAGCGACCAGCTCGATGTGGGGTTCGGGGCGATCGCGCCCCAGTTCTTCAACGCCGTGGCGCGGGGGGTGGGCATTCGCCTGGTGGCCGACCACGGCAGCAACCTGCCAGGGCGCTCGACCCCCAGCCTGACGATCCGCAGCGACCTGCTGGAACAGCACCCGTGGACCGGCTACAGCGATCTGCGCGGCATGAAGGTCGCCGTGCAGCAGCTCGGCTCGCTGACCGAGTACTACCTGGAGCTGATGCTCAAGCGCGGCGGGCTGACGCGCGACGACGTGGAGATCGTGGCGCTGCCGTTCCCCGACATGAACGTGGCACTGGCCAACAAGGCGATCGACGCGGCGATCAACAACGAGCCGTGGGCCACGCAGCTCGAGCAGGCCGGCGTCCTGCGCAAAGTGGTCTACACCGACGATGTCGATCCCGGCGGCCATGTGGCGGGGATCCTGTACAGCGAGACGTTCGCGCGCAACACCCCAGCCGCCCGCAATTGGATGGTCGCCTACCTGCGCGGCATCCGGGACTACTGGGACGCCTACGACGGCCGGCTCGACTTCCAGCGCGTGGTGGACGTGCTCCAGAAGTACACCCCGCTGAAGGACGAGGCGCTGATCCGCAAGATCCCACCCACCGGGCAGAACCCCGCCGGTTACCTCGACCCCGCGCGGCTGGCCGCCTATCAGGAGTGGTTCATCGAGCGCGGGCTGGTCACCCGCCGGGCGGACATCGACCAGGCGCTCGACCAGAGCTTCCTGGACTATGCCAACGCCGTGCTGGGGCCCTACGAGCCGGTCGAGCATCCACGGAGGCCGAGCTGATGCGCGAGCCGCTGAGCAGTGATGTCGTGGTGGTCGGCGCTGGCATGGCGGGCCTCGCCGCCGCACTGGCGGCCCAGGAGCGCGGGGGGCGTGTGGCCCTGCTCGAAGCGGGGCCCGAGCCGGGCGGCTCAGCCGCGCTCTCGGCCGGCTTCGTCGCCACCTACCCGACCCATGACGCGCTGCGCGCCGCCATCCCGCTGGGCGATCCCGAGCAGGGCCGCCTCCTCGTGGACGGCTATGACCCCGCCATCCACTGGCTGCGTGCTCTCGGGGTGGCCGTGGTTCCCGCCGAGAGCAACGAGTTTCGTTTCGGGCGGACCCACCACCTGGAGGCGCCAGCCGCGCTGCGGCACCTAGCCACCCTGTTCCAGGACCGTGGCGGCCGGCTGTATACCCGCACGCGGGCCGTGCGCCTCCTGACCGATGCCGCGGGCGGCGTGACCGGAGTCGCCGCCAGCCAGCCGGCGGGGCTGGCGGAGTTCCGGGGCGGTGCGGTGGTGCTGGCCAGCGGCGGCTTCCAGGGCAACCCCGAGCTGACCACCCGCTACATCGGGCGCTGGGCCGACCGCATGCTCGTGCGCTCCAACCCCCACAGCGTGGGCGACGGCCTGCTGATGGGGCTCGCGGTCGGCGCAGCGACCAGCCGCGGCCTGCACGCCTTCTACGGCCACCTGCTGCCCGCGCCGCCGGCCGTGGTGGCGCCGCGCGACTTCCTGCCCACCACGGCCTACTACAGCCGCTACGCCGTGCTGGTCAATCTCCAGGGCGAGCGGTTCACTGACGAGTCGCAAGGCGACGAGATGAACGCCCAGGCCGCCGCTCGCCAGGAGCAGGCCACGGTGTTCGCGCTGTTCGACCGCGCGATGTACGAGCGGCGCATCCTGGGCCAGCCACCCCATCTCGATCGCGTGGCAGCGGCCCGGGCCGTGGGTGGCCGCGTGGCCACCGCGCTCACCCTGGAGGGGCTCGTCGAGCAGCTGGGCGCCTGGGGCGTGCGCACGCACGCCCTGGCGCGCACGCTTAGCGACTACAACCGCGCCATGGCCGCGGATAGCGACGCCGCGCTGCCCGTGCCGCGCGCCGCGCACCGCACGCCGCTGGCCACCCCGGAGTTCTTCGCTGTGGCCCTCGCGCCGGCCATCACCTTCACGCACGGCGGGCTGCGGATCGATGCGCGCTGCCGAGTGCTCGACCGCGGCGGCCAGCCCATTCCCGGCTTGTACGCGGCGGGCGCCGACGCGGGCGGGACGTTCTACGAGCGGTACGGTGGCGGCCTGGCCATGGCGCTCACGCTGGGGCGCGCGGCCGGCACGGCAGCCGCCGACGCCGTGCTCGCGGCCCGGGCCTGACGGCTGCCCTCGCCCCTGGGGACGCCGAGACATCTTGGAGGACGCGATGAATCGCCTGCGTCGCGCCGTACCCACGATCATCCTCTGCGCGGTGGTCTGGGCCCTCAACGGGTGCGCCGGGGGCGCGCCCGGGCCGACTACGACCAGCGGCGCGACGCCGGCCGCGCCCGCCACGACGTTGCGGCCCGCCTCGGTCCCCACGGCCGCGACCACGTCGGGCCCCCGCCCGCTGACCACCGTGCGCATCACCGACATCCAGATCACGTCGGCCGCCGGCAGCTACATCGCCGACGCCAAGGGCTACTTCGAGCAGGAGGGAATCCGGGCGGAGTTCATCCCCGTGGCCGGCGCCGACCAGGTGCCGGCAGTCGTCTCGGGCACTGCCGACGTCACGGGCACGGCGATCAACGCCTTCCTGTTCAACGCCTTCGCGCGCGGCGTGCCGCTGAAGATCGTTGCCGACCACGGCGCCAACTTGCCGAATGCCTCGGCCGGCGGCGTCGCCATCCGCAAGGACCTGGTCGATAGCGGCGCGTACCGGGGCCCGGCCGACTTCCGCGGCTGGCGGGTGGCCTCGGGCACGCCCGGCAGCGCGGCGGACATCGCGCTCGACCGCTTCCTGCGCCAAGGCGGGCTGACGCTCAAGGACGTCGAGCTGGTGGTGATGCCGTTCCCCGACCAGATCCCCGCGCTGGCCAATCGGGCGCTCGAGGCGGCGTACTACCAGGAGCCGTTCACCACGATCGCTGTGGAACGCGGCATCGCGGTGCGCGGGCCGATCGGCTACGACGTGTACCCTAACCAGCAGATCGGGGTAGTCCTGTTCGGCGAGCAGCTCGTCGGCGATCGGGACCTGGGCCTGCGCTACCTGCGGGCCTACACACGGGGGGTGCGCGACTACGTCAAAGGCATCATGGAGCGCGACCCGGCGCTGTTCGACGAGCTGGTGCCGATCCTCATCGAGCGAACCACGGTCAAGGAGCGGTCGCTGTTCGAGCGGGCGATCCCCTCGGGGCTGAAGGCCGACCCGATCCCCAACGTGCAGTCGATCCGCGACGACCAGGAGTGGTACCTCGAGCAGGGCTTGATCTCACAGCGGGTCAACCTGGACGAGGTGCTCGACCTCTCGCTGATCGAAGAAGTGCTGCGCCAGTTGGGACCGGCGCGCTGAGCGTATCCCTTGCGCGGTGGTCGTGGCCGTGGTAGGCTACGCTAACACCTGACGTCAGACATCGCGCGCGGTGTCAGGTGGCGCCTCGGGGATGCGGATGACGGCGAGCCCGGCTCCTGTACGCGCCTACCATCGGATCGTGGCGCAGCTGCGCAGCGACATCTTCGCGGGCCGGCGGCAGCCTGGCGAGCGGCTGCCGCCGGAGCCGGCGTTGGCCGCCCAGTTCGGCGTCAGCCGCGCGGGGGTGCGCGAGGCGCTGCGCGTGCTCGAGCTACAGGGGTTGGTGCAGGTGCGCCACGGGCACGCGGGCGGCGTGTTCGTGACCGAGCCGACCTGCGCGCCGGTGGTCGGCGCCCTCGAGGACCTACTGCGGCGCGGTCACCTCGACCCCCGCGAGCTGTACGAGGCACGGCAGGCGGTCGAGCCGGCGATCGTGCGGCTGGCCGTCGAGCGCGACGCCCCGGCGTTGGCCGCGGCACTGGCCGACAATGTCGCGCGCTCCGCGGCCGCGCTCGCCGCGGGCGAAGGCGGCTCCGCGCTCAACCGCGAGTTCCACCGTCTGGTGGCCGAGCGGGCCGGCAACAGCGTGCTCGCGCTGGTGATGCACGTGCTGCAGGAGCTGCTCGAGCAGCATGACCAGCGGCGGCCGCCCGTGCGCGCCCTGTCGCGCTGCGCGCTCGCCGACCATCGTCGCCTGCTCGCCGCCGTGCAGGCGGGCGACGCCGCGCGCGCCGAGCAGTTGATGCGCGAGCACCTCGCGCGGCTCGCTGGCCGCCTGCATCGGCCGGCGCCGCGCCGCGTGGGCACGATGCCAGCACGTTCTACCCCGGGGCCTGCCGCGCCGGCCGCGAGCTGCCGCCCCGCCGGGCACAGAGAGGAGAGCAGGACGCCATGACCAGCACCGCGACCACCCAGGGCACAGCCATCCAGGACTTGCGCGACTGGCTGAATCGCGTCGAGGCGATCGGCGAGCTGGTGCGCGTGCGGGAGCCCGTCGACCCGATCCTGGAGATGAGCAGTATCACCTACCTCGTGGCCAAGCAGACTCCCTCGCCGGCCGTGCTGTTCGAGCGCATCAAGGGCTACGAGGACAGCCCCATCGGCGCGCGCTCGCTCTGGAACCTGCTCGGCCCCAGTTTCAAGCGCATCGCGCTCACCCACGAGGAGCCGGTGGACCTGCCGAGGTTGGAGCTGATCCGGCGGGTCAAGGAGAAGATGAACCGGCGCATCCCGCCGCGCGAGGTGGCGCCCGAAGCGGCGCCCATCTACGAGAACTCGCTGTTCGGCGACGACATCGACCTCCACCAGCTCCCGATCCCCAAGCACTGGCCGCTCGACGGCGGCCGCTACGCCGGCACCGCCGACGTGGTGGTGACGCGCGACCCGGACACCGGCTACCTCAACCTGGGCACCTACCGCATGATGCTCCAGGGCTCCCGGCAGACCGGCCTGTACCTCTCGCCGGGCAAGGACGCGCGCCTGCATATCACGCGTGCCTGGCAGCGCGGCGAGACGGTCAAGATCGCGGCCGCCTGGGGCGTCGACCCGCTGTTCATGGTGGTCGGCTCGCAGACCTTCCCCAAGAACATCAGCGAGTACGAGTTCGCGGGCGGCATCAAGGGCGAGCCGATTCCGGTAGTGCGGGCGAAGACCTCGGACCTGCTGATCCCGGCCAACGCCGAGCTGGTGGTCGAGGGGGAGATTCGCCCGAACTCTATCAAGAAGGAGGGGCCGTTCGGCGAGTTCCCCGGCTACTACGGGCGCCCGGAGGCCGGCTGCCCGCTGGTGGACATCACCGCTGTGCACTTCCGCACGCGGCCGATCCTCACCAACGCGCTCATGGCCGACTACCCCTCCTGCGAGCAGAGCGCCTTCTTCGGCGTGGCCCGCTCGGCGCGGATCTGGAGCGACCTGGACCGGCTGGGCGTGCCGGGGATCCACGGCGTGTACGCCGTGCCGGCCGGCGCGGGTGGCTTCGGCATGACCATCGTCAGCCTGGAGCAGCGCTACGCCGGTCACGCCGCGCAGGTGCTGGCGCTGGTGGCCCAGGTGCCCGGCGGCGCCTACTACACCAAGTGGATCATCGCCGTCGATGAGGATGTCGATCCCACGGACATCGACCAGGTCATCTGGGCGATGAGCAGCCGCTGCAACCCCATCGACGACATCGACATCCTGCGCAATACCTGGTCGACTTGGCTCGATCCGACCCAGAACCCGCCCGAGAAGCGCCCGTACGGCTCGAAGGCGCTGATCAACGCCTGCAAGGACCACCGCTACCTGCCGGTGTTCTCCAAGCGCACCACGCTGCGCGAGGACGTGTACCGCAGCATCGCCGCGCGCTGGCACCAGCTCGGCTTGCCCGGCGAGGTGCCGACCGTGCGCGCCTTCGAGCGCGACGAGCAGGCCGTGTACCACGAGACTGGCGCGTTCGAGCCCGGCGCTCATCAGGCCAGCACCGGCCCAGCCGGCGCGCCCAACGTGCCGGACCTGCAGCGCGAGGACGAGGGCAACGGCAACGCGTTCATGATGTAGCGGCCGCGCGTCGCAGCCGCCGGGGTGGGAGCGACACTCCCACCCCGACATCTCACCTGCTGGGAGCTGTCATGAGCCAGAGGCGGCCGGCCAGTGTGCCGGCGTTCGACGCGCCAGAGCTGCAGCCCCTGAAGGAGCTGCTCATCACCGGGCACCACATCCTCGATCGCGAGGGCATCACCGATGGCTACGGCCACCTGAGCGTGCGGGTGCCGGGGGCCGATGCGTTCATCACCCTGGCGCGCGTCAGTCCCCGTCTGGTGGACGCCGACCACCTGGTCATGCTCGACTTCGACGGCAACTACCTGGGCGGCAACAATACCCCGCCGTTCGAGTGGCCGATCCACGCGCGCACGCTGCGGGCGCGGCCGGACGTCGCCAGCGTGGCGCACACCCACTCCGTGTGGAGCCAGCTGTTCAGCGTGCTGCCACAGAAGCTGCGGCCCCTCAACCACTACGGGAGCTGGCTGCCCGCCGAAGGGCTGCGCGTGTACGAGCCGGCCGGCTTGGTGCGCACCATCGAGCAGGGCGACGCGCTAGCGGCCACGCTGGGCGACGCACCGGCCGTGCTGCTGCGCAGCCACGGCGACCTGGTGGTGGGCGAGAGCATCGAGGCCTGCGTGCAGCGCACGATCCGCCTGGCCCATGTGGCGCACCTGCTGCACCTGGCCCTGCTGCACGGCGAGCCGCGCTACCTGTCGGCCGAGGAGCTGGCGGCGTTCAACGCGGGCGGGCGCGACTGGGCGCGCGGCTGGCAGTACCATATCAGCCGCCTGCCCGAAGGTCGGTGAGCCCCGCCGTATAATAGGCCGAACTGGAGCCGGGCACGAGGCTGGAGGAGGCGCGGAATGGCCGAGATCGTGCTGGGGCTGGCGACATCGCACGGCCCGCTGTTGAGCACCCCCCCGGAGGAGTGGCATCAGCGCGCGGAGGCAGACCGCCGCAACCCCGCGCTGTGCTACCGTGGCGAGACCTATACTTTCGCGCAGCTCATGGCCTTGCGCGGCGGCTCGCACTTCGCGGCGGAGAGCGCCCTCGAGCAGCGCCAGGCCCGGCACGCCGCCTGCCAGGACCACCTGGCCACGCTCAGCGCGATCCTGCGCCGCGTGGCGCCCGACGTGGCCGTAATCATCGGCGACGACCAGGACGAGGTGTTCCACGAGGACAACCAGCCGGCGCTGGGCGTGTACTGGGGCGAGACCATCCCCAACCTGCCCATCCCGGCAGAGCGCCTGGCCGCCATGCCGCCGGGCGTCGCCATCGCCGCCTGGGGCCATGTGCCGCCCGAGCCGTGCTACTACCCGGGCGCGCCGACCCTCGGCCGACACCTCATCGAGTCGCTTATCGCCGAGGGCTTCGATGTGGCCCACTCGCGCCGCTTGCCCGACGGCCCACACGGTCCGGGCAGCATCTCCCACGCCCACGGCTTCGTGTACCGCCGCCTGTTCCACGATGCACCGGTGCCGAGCGTGCCGGTGTTCATCAACACCTACTACCCGCCCAACCAGCCGAGCGTGCGCCGCTGCTACGCCTTCGGCCAGGCGCTGCGCCGCGCGATCGAGAGCTGGCCGGCCCGCCAGCGCGTGGCAGTCATCGCCTCCGGCGGCCTCACGCACTTCGTGATCGAGGAGGAGTTCGACCGCGCGTTGCTGGATGCTCTAGCGCGCAAGGACGCGGCAGCCCTCACCGCGCTGCCGGATCAGTACTTCCAGTCCGGCACTTCGGAGAGCAAGAACTGGATCGCCTTGGCCGGTGCGCTGGCCGACACGCCGCTGGCGATGACCCTGGTCGGGTACGTGCCATGCTACCGGTCCGAGGCCGGCACGGGCGCCGCGATGGGCTTCGCGTACTGGCGCTAGCAGCTCTCCTGACCCGCCGGCGTGAGCACCCTCGCTCGTCCCCGGTGCGCGCGTTCACAGCGCACCGGCTGCCGCCGCGTCATCTCAAAGCACGACGCACCGCCGGGCGCACGAGGCCCCCGCGGTGCGTCGGAACGGTCCGCGCGCGGCGCTAGCGGTAGCTGCGCACGCGCTCGAAGCAGCTCGAGCAGTAGACGGGCTTGTCGGTGCGCGGCTGGAACGGCACGTAGGCGGTCTGGCCGCACTCCGAGCAGATCGCGGTGAACATCTCGCGGCGCCCACCGCCGTAGCCACCGCCGCTGTAGCTGCCGGTGTCGTAGGACGCGCCGGAGCCGCTCGCCATGCGCTGCTTGCGGGCCGCGCGACACTCTGGGCAGCGCCCCGGCTCGTTGGTAAAGCCCTTCTGGGCGAAGAACTCCTGCTCGCCGGCCGTGAAGGTGAACTCACGACCGCACTCGCGGCAAACCAGGGTTCGGTCGGCGAAACTCACGAATGTCTCCTTTGTGAGACAGCTAGAGTTGGTAAAGGCAGAGGCATCGTGAGCTGGGGAGCGGGGCGACCTCAGCGTGGGCGCTTGGGGTGCGACCGCGTCGACGCAGCGCGAGGCTTGACCTTTCCACTGCTTCGATTCTAGTCGCATCGCCGCGCTAGCGCAATACCCATTCTGGCCGTTTCGGGCAGCCTTGTGTCTGCCGCCCGCTGACCGCCGGGGGACCGCTATAATTTCCCTACCGATGCGGTAGCGAGTGAGGCGCCAGTGGCAGGCAGGGCCGAGCTTCCCGAGGAGCTCCGCAAGCAGATCGAGGACGCGCTGCGGGCGGGCCAGGTCGATCGGCTCCCGCCCCCGCGCCC
>JADGHJ010000174.1 GCA_019686175.1 Chloroflexota bacterium
CTGCTCAGCTCCGGCCCCGTGCCGCCGCCGGCCAGCCCGACGGCCGCGCCCTCGCCCACGCGCCCGCCGCCATCCCCCACCGTCGGCCGCACACCGGCGCGCCCGGCGGCACCCGCGACACCCGCGCCAACGGCCGCGCCCAATTCGGTGGCGCGTTGCCGCTCGGCGCCCGGCAGCCTGGTGGCGGGCCGCGAGTTCGACATCGTGCGGGCCACCTCGCGCCCCCTGCCCAGCGGCGACCTCCAGGTCGAGGGGATCGTGCGCAACAACTGCGACCAGCCCCAGGCTGGCGTGTTGCGCGTGCAGGCGCTCGACGCGCGCGGGCAGGTGACGGCGCGCGCCGAGCTCCCGTTCGGGCCGCTCGGGCCCGAGGCCGGCGCGCCGTTCCAGCTCGTCCTGCCGGACGCGCGCGGCGTCTCGCGCGTCCAGGTCACGGCGACCGGCCAGTAGCGGCGCCCACGGCCGTCGCCAGCTGGCGGAGCTGCTCCAGCGCCGGCGACTGCGCGCCGCGCGGCCAGACGATGGCCATCTCCGCGCAGGGCGCCGCATCGGCGAGCGGCTTGTAGATCACCGTCGGCTCGTGCAGGTTCTGCACCGACCGCGGGACCAGTGACACGCCCACGCCAGCGCCCACCAGGCGCACGACGGTCTGCATCTGCACGGCCTCCTGGGTAACCTGCGGCCGGAAACCGGCCCGCTCGCAGAGGTCGCCGATCTGGTCGTATAGGTCGGGGGCCAGCTCCCGTGGGAACAGGACGAACGGCTCGCGGGCGAGCGCGGCCAGCGCGACCGTCTCGGTGGGCGCGAGCGGATGCATCAGCGGGAGCGCCACCATCAGCGGCTCGCGCAGGACCGTCTCCACCACCAGGTCGGGCGCCACCACCGGCGGCCGCACGAAACCGATATCCAGCCGGCCGGCGCGCAGGGCCTGGAGCTGCTGGGCGGTGGTCATCTCGTGCAGGGTAAGGCCGACGGTCGGGCAGCGCTCGCGGAACGCGCGCACGATGGCCGGCAGGATGCTGTAGCTGGCGGCGCCGATGAAGCCGACCCGCAGGGGGGCGTGCTCGCCCTGCGCCGCGCGCCGCGCCGCGGCCACCGCCTGGTCGGCCTGGGCCAGCGCGCGGCGTGCCTCCGCCAAGAACACCGCGCCCGCCGGCGTGAGCTGGATGCGACGACGCGTGCGAGTGAACAGCTGCACGCCCAGCTCGGCCTCGAGCTGACGGATCTGGCGGCTGAGCGGCGGTTGGGCCAGGTGCAGGCGCGCGGCGGCGCGGCCGAAGTGCAGCTCCTCGGCCACGGCGACGAAGTAGCGGAAGTGGCGCAGCTCCATAGCGGCTGATACCCTTCGGGTATCATAACGCTGGCTGGAAGGGTATTGGACCTACCATAACCGCACCCAGTACGCTAGGGCGTAGCAGCGCCGTGGCGGCCCTGTCGCGCGGCGCTCGCGGGGAGATGGGGCCGCGCGCGGCGCGGAGCGAACGAGGGACGAGATGGCCGGAAAGCTGCTGTTCGAGAAGATCTGGGATGCGCATGTAGTCCGCGAGGAGCCGGGCCAGCCGGCGCTGCTGTACATCGACCTGCACCTCGTGCACGAGATCACCACGGCGCAGGCGTTCGAGGGCTTGCGGCTGGCCGGCCGCCGGGTGCGCCGCCCGGACCTCACGCTGGCGACGGTCGACCACAACGTGCCGACCTGGGACCGCTCGCTGCCCATCACTGACGAGATCGCCAAGAAGCAGATCGAGACGCTGGCGCGCAACTGCCGCGAGTTCGGCATCAAGCTCGAGGGCCTGGAGAGTCCGGACCAGGGCATCGTGCACGTGATCGGCCCGGAGCAGGGCTTCAGCCTGCCGGGCATGACCATTGTCTGCGGCGACTCGCACACCTCCACCCACGGCGCGCTCGGCGCGCTGGCCTTCGGCATCGGCACCAGCGAGGTCGAGCACGTGCTGGCCACGCAGACGCTGCCGCAGACGAAGCCGAAGACGATGGAGGTGCGCGTCACGGGCACCCTACCGCGCGGGGTAACCCCCAAGGACGTGATCCTGGGCATCATCCAGCACATCGGCGTTTCGGGCGGCGTCGGCCACGTGATCGAGTACACCGGCGAGGTCATCCGCAACATGTCGATCGAGGGACGGATGACCGTGTGCAACATGTCGATCGAGGCGGGCGCCCGCGCGGGCCTGGTCGCCCCCGATGACAAGACGTTCGCCTACTGCGAGGGCCGGAAGTACGCGCCGAAGGGCGCCGAATGGGAGCGGGCGCTCGACTACTGGCGCACGTTGCCGTCGGACCCCGACGCGCGCTACGACCGCGTGGTAGTGCTGCGCGGCGAGGACATGGTGCCGTACGTGACCTGGGGTACCAACCCGGGCATGGTGGTGCCGGTCACGGGACGTGTGCCCGACCCGGCGACGATGAGCGGCGACGACCAGAAGGCCGCGCTGCGCGCGCTGGAGTACATGGGCCTCCAGCCCGGCACGGCGATCGAGGACATCAGCATCGACCGTGTGTTCATCGGCTCGTGCACCAACTCGCGCGTCGAGGACCTGCGCGAGGCCGCGAAGGTGGTGAAGGGCAAGAAGGTGTCGCCGCACGTGTACGCGATGGTGGTGCCGGGCTCGGTGAAGGTCAAGCGCGAGGCGGAGGCCGAGGGGCTGGATCAGATCTTCAAGGCGGCGGGGTTCGACTGGCGCGAGCCGGGCTGCTCGATGTGCCTGGGCATGAACCCCGACGTGCTCCAGCCGGGCGAGCGCTGCGCCTCGACCTCCAACCGCAACTTCGAGGGCCGGCAGGGCAAGGGCGGCCGCACGCATCTGGTCAGTCCGGCGATGGCCGCCGCCGCCGCGATCGCCGGCCACTTCGTGGACATCCGCAACTGGGACTACGAGGACTAGCGGGGGCGCCGCCCGCCGCCGTGGGGGAAAAGCAGCGATGGAGCCGTTCGTTCGCCACGAGGGCATCCTGGCGGTGCTGGACCGCGTGGATGTCGACACCGACCAGATCATCCCCAAGCAGTTCCTGAAGCGCATCGAGCGCACGGGCTACGAGGACGCGCTGTTCTTCGACTGGCGCTACCTGCCCGACGGCTCGCCGAACCCCGACTTCGAGCTCAACCGGCCCGAGTACCAGGGCGCGACCGTGCTCATCGCCGGCCGCAACTTCGGCTGCGGGTCGTCGCGCGAGCATGCGCCGTGGGCGCTGCACGACTACGGCTTCCGGGCGATCATCGCGCCCAGCTTCGGCGACATCTTCCGCAACAACTGCTACCAGAACGGCATGCTGCCCGTGGTGCTGCCCGAGGCTACCGTGCGCGAGATCATGGAGCGGGCCAAGGCGCGGCCGGGCTGCCGCATCACGGTGGATCTGCCCAGCCAGACGGTGACGCTCGACGACGGCTACAGCGCCACGTTCGAGATCGACCCCTTCCGCAAGCGCTGCCTGCTGGAGGGGCTCGACGACATCGGTTTGACGCTGCAGCACGAGGCGGAAATCGCGGCATTCGAAGCGCGCCGACCCGCGTGGCTGCCGAGCAAGCGCTGAGGCTCACAGGGGCGGGTGGCGGTCCTTCCAGGGCGTCGCCCGCTCGTACGCCGCGGCGATGCGCAGTGCCAGCGGCTCGTCCCAGGCCCGCGTGGCGATCTGCAGGCCGATCGGGAGCCCCTCGGGGCTGAACCCGCACGGCACCGAGATCGCCGGGGTACCCGTCAGGTCGAAGGGGACCGTCAGCCCCACGCCCAGCGTGAACGGGTTGACCGGCATGCCCGCCACCTCGGTGAACGACTGGCCGATAGGATGCGCCACGGCGCGCACCGTAGGCGTGACCAGCGCGTCCACCCGCGTGAGGAGGGCGCCCAACTCCTCGCGCATGGCAGTGCGGAGCCGCTGGCCACGCAGGTAGTCGGTGGCTAGAATCACCCCGCCCAGCTCCACATTCGGCCGCACGTCGCCGTAGTCGTCCGGGCGCGTGCGCAGGAACTGTTCCTGGAATGAGGCCGCTTCGGGGCGGCTCACGAACGGGTAGATGAGCGGAGCTTGTGCGGCGCTGGGGAAGGCGACCTCCTCCACGCTGGCGCCCAGGTCGCGCAGCACCTGGATGGCCTGCTCCACAGCCGCCACCACTTCGGGCGCCACGCCCTCGAAGAAGTACGGCCGTGGTACACCGAGCCGCACGCCCTGCACACCCGTGGCGAGGCTCGCCGTGAAGTCGGGCACCGGAACGTTGGCCGAGCCGAGGTCTTTCGGGTCGTAGCCGGCAATGGCGTTCAGGACCAGCGCGGTGTCCTCGACGGTGCGAGTGAGGCCGCCAGCGTGGTCCAGGCTCCAGGAGAGCGGGACGACCCCGTAGATGCTGACCCGGCCGTAGGTCGCCTTGAGGCCCACGAGGTTGCAGTAGGCGGCAGGGTTGCGGATGGAGCCCGCGGTGTCGCTGCCCGTGGCTGCGTAGCAGAGCCCGGCGGCGACCGCTGCGGCTGACCCCCCGCTCGACCCGCCCGGGATGTGCCCGAGGCGCCAGGGGTTGTGCGTCGCCCCGTAGTGGGGATTGGTGGTCGTCCCGCCGATCGCCCACTCGTGCATGTTCGTCTTGCCGGTGATCACGGCGCCCGCGGCACGCAGCTTGGCGACGACGGTGGCATCCTCGGTCGGCACGAAGTCGGCCAGGTGCTTGGCGCCGGCGGTGGTGCGCACGCCGCGCGTCCAGTAGTTGTCCTTGAGGGCGACGGGGATGCCGTGCAGCGGCCCGCGGTACTGCCCGGCCATGATCTCGCGCTCCGCCTGCTGGGCGGCCGCCAGCGCCTCGTCGAACATCGGCGTGATATAGGCGTTGAGCCGTGGCTGCAGCGCCTCGGTGCGGGCGACGACGGCGCGGAGCAGTTCGACCGGCGACACTTGGCGTGCGCGCACGCGCTCGGCTGCCTCGCGCAGGGAAAGGTAGACTAGCTCCTGCATGCTCATCTCACCCCTCCGCCGGCACCTGGAACACGGTGGCTGGCGCCAGGGCGTCGTAGTTCGCCGGCCGCAGGCCGCGGAACGCGTCGAGTGGCCCCGCGAGCTGCGGGGCCAGCTCTTGAGCGCGATCCGGGGGCAGCGGGAAGCTGCCGTAGTCCGCGAGCTGGCGGAGAAACTGGGGGCTCACCATGCTGCCTCCCTGCTGCGCATTAGCGGGCGACACGCCCGTCGCGCTCAGCGCGAGGGACGCCGCGCTGACGGTCGCTCCGGCGAGGAGCTGTCGGCGGCTCACCGATGGTCCCTGCATCGCTCCCCCTCCTACCATCGCCCACCTCGCGCAGGGACGCGCGCTCCCTGCGCGCATGGGTCGTTCAGTGCCCACCGGTCGGATGGGGGCCAGTGTAGGCATACCGGGCGGCGCCGTCAATAGGTGGGACGCCGGCGGGCACGCACGGAGGGTCGCGCAGCCGCTACTAGCGCGACAGCCGGCGCCGCTCCGTGCGCTCGGGCCCGAGGGTTGTCCGGGCGGTGCGGATGAGGCCCACCCAAGGTAGGCCAAGCAGCAACAGTACCAGGGCGACAGCGATAAGGTCACCCACAGTGCGCGCCGTGGGCGCACCATGGGCCGCGAGCCAGATCACGGCCAGCCCGAGCAGGCCAGCCGTCAGCAACCACCAGGATCGCATCGAGTGTTGCTCCCTGCCGCGGCGCCGCCACGTGCGAGCCGATCGCCCCGCCCGGCGGGCGGCGCCCCCCTGGCGCAGCAAACCGCGGGGCGCGCTCACAGTGTCCTCACAAGGCGATCGACCGGTCCCGCGGAGGAATACGGGGGGACCGCCAGCAGCGCGCGGCGATTGTTGGGCAACGCCTACAAAGCGTTGCCCCTTCCAGTTTATCGCGCATGCGGCACAGGACCGGGCCGGCCCCTCCGGGCCGTGGCGACGGAGGGCACCGGCCGGTGGTCAGGCGTAGTCGAGGCCGATGTGCCGGCCGACCTCCTGCACATAGGCGGCGAAGCGCGCGCTGAGGCGATCGGCCGGCTGGCGGGGACGCGGGAGGTCGATGTCGATCACCGTGGCGACCCGGCCCGGCCGGGGCGTCATCACCACCACGCGGTCGGCGAGGAACACGGCCTCCTGGATACTGTGGGTGATCAGGATGGTCGTCTTCTGGCTCTCGCTCCAGATCCGGAGCAGCTCCAGGTTCATCTGCTCGCGGGTCATGGCGTCGAGGGCGCCGAACGGCTCGTCCATCAGCAGGAGGCTGGGATCGTGGACCAGCGCGCGAGCGATGGCCACCCGTTGCTGCATCCCGCCGGACAACTCGCGCGGGTACGCCTGCTCGAACCCTTCCAGGCCCACGAGGCGCAGCAGCGCCCGCGCCGCTTGGATGTACTGGCGGCGATCGCGCCCTAGGATCTCGATGGGGAAGAGCACGTTGTCCAGCGCGGTGCGCCACTTCAACAGCACCGGCGCCTGGAACACCATACCCACCCCGTCGACCGGCCCGGTCACCGGCTGGCCGGCCACGCGTAGCTCGCCGTCGGTCTTGGGCAGGAGCCCGGCGATGATCTTGAGGATGGTGGACTTGCCGCAGCCGCTCGGGCCGACCAAGGCCACGAACTCGTGCTCGCGCACGTCGAACGAGATGCCCTGGAGCGCCTGCACAGGCCCACTCTTGCCCGCGTACACTTTGTCCAGGGCCCGCACCTCGACCATCAAGGGGCGCGCGGCGGCGTCCGTCAGAGGCGCCGGGACCGCCTGCTGCTGCATGATCCGTCCTTACACCTTGGGAATCTGCCCGGCCGGCACGAAATCGTTGGTGTAGATCTCGTCGACCGTGACGGCGCGCGGCATCGGCTGATACTGACTGATCGTGTCCAGCGTGAACACCATCTTGTCCTGGCTCATCGGCCCGCAGCCATTGCGGCGCACCTCGTCGACCATCAGATGATCGATGGCGATCTGGAGCTGGGCGCGCGCGGTCTCTTTGCTGAGCTGGGGCGCGTACTTCAGCATGATATCGTTAGCCGCATCGGGGTTCTCGACGGTCCACACCATGCCGCGCACGAACGCCTCGTGGAACCGGCGCACCATGTCCGGCTCGGCGCGCAGCAGGTCGTCGTGCACCACAATGCCGTTGTTGTACAGGTCGAGCCCGTAGTCGGCGTACAGCAGGGCGATCGCCTCGTCGTTCACCTGGCGTGCGGCGGCCACGTAGGCCGGGAACGCGGTGTAGAAGTCGAGGACGGCCAACGCCTGCCCCGCGGCCAGCATGGCCGGCTTGCCCGTCTGGTCCACATTGATGATGTTGAGCTTGTCGGGATCGAAGTTGTTGATCTTGCCCAGCGCGGGCAGGACCACGCGCCCAGCCTCGCCCGGCAGCGCCGCGACCGTCTTGCCCTCGAGCTCCTTGAGCTGGGTGATATTGCCGCGGTTGCGGAAGCTCATCACAGCCATGAGGTTCTTGTAGTGGACCATGCAGGTGACGCGCACGTTGGCGCCACCCGCACGGGCGGCGATCACCGCGCTAGTATCGGCGAAGCCAAACTCCACCGCCTTGGCGCCCACCTTGGCTACGTTGTCGGCCGAGCCCTTGGCGCTCTCGATGGTGATGTCCAGCCCGGCCTCGCGGTACCAGCCTTTGTCGAGCGGGACATAGAAGAACGCGTGCTTGCCGTACGGCGTGACGTCGAGCAGCAGGGTCGCCTTGCGCAAGCTCCCGCTCTGGGCAGCGGGTGCCTGGCCCGTGCTCGCGCCTGGGGCGCTCCCTGTCGGCCGGCTGCCGCCCGTCGGCCCACAGGCCAATAGCCCACTGGCAGCCACGCCAGCCCCCGCGACCTGCAGGAAGCGCCGGCGGCTCCAGCGTCGGTTCGTGTGCGCACTCATCGCTCGCCTCCCCCGCAGCCCTCAGTATCGCCCACGGCTCATGCCGCGGGTCCCGGATGTCGTTTGTCAGTCCCCCGCCAGGGCATAGTGGGCCTGATAGACGCCCGCCGCCTCGCCCGGCTCGTATACGACTCCCCGCTTGATCGTCTTCTTGGGCACCAGACGCAGGTGTCCCCGGCGCGTGTCACCTACCATGTCGGGGAACACGAACTCGCCCTCCTCCAGCAGGAGGAGGCTGACATCCGCCTGGTAGCCGGGCCGCAGGCTCCCGATCCGGTCGGCTTCGCGCAGCACCTGCGCTGGGTGCCAGGTGGCCATGCGAATGACATCGGCCAGCGACACGCCCAGCGCCAGCAGCTTGCCCATCGTCTCGATCAGGCCATAGTACGCCTTGCGGCCGTGCGGGTCGTTGAAGTCAGCGTGGACGTCGCTGCTGACACTGTAGGGGAGAATGCCCTCGGCGAGCACGCGCTCGGCCACGGCGAAGCTGAAGTGGGCGCCGTGGCCCACGTCCAGCAGCACGCCGCGCGCCAGCGCCTCCTTGACCACCGGCTGCACCTTACCGTTGGTCCCGAGGATGCCGCCCGGCATGTTCGTGAAGGGGTGAGCGATGATGTCGCCCGGGCGCAGCTTGGGCACCGCCATCGGCAGCACCTCGTCGGGCGCGGGCATAGGGTGGTCGCCCGGGTCGAACAGCAGGCCGGTGTGCACGTAGACGGGCACGCCTGTGGCGTTGGCCGCTTCCAGCGCCAGATCGAATACGCGCGTGCCCCAGCGAGCGAAGGCGCCCATATCGGCGTGGGCCTTGATACCGCGCACCAGGTCGCGGTTGGTCTCGATGGCGTGGATCGTCGGCTCCAGCTCGACCGCCTCAGGCGAGTGGAGCACGGTGAGCATCGAGCCCTTCGGCACGCCCACGGCCGTGATGGCGATGAACAGGCGCATCTCGGTGGCCGCGTGCTCGATGACGAACTTGCGGAACGCGGGCAGGTTGAGGTGGCCGGCGCTGCCCTGGTCGCAGATGGTCGTCACGCCACAGCGCACGCCGACCGCGTCGGGCGGCACGCCGAAATCGGTAGCGTACTCGAAGGCGTGGACGTGCAGGTCGATCAGGCCCGGCGTCACGAGCAGCCCGTGGGCATCGAGCGTGGCGCCCACCTCGTCGCGCACGACGTCCGCGCCCAGCGCCACGATCCGGCCGTCGCGGATCGCCAGGTCGGCGACCTGATCGATGCCTGCAGCGGGATCGAAGAGACGTCCGCCCGTAATCACGAGATCGTACATGTGCTCGCTCCCACACGCGCCTGCGGGCGCGGCAGCCTGTGATGGGCCACAGTATAGCGCACTCCGGGGTAGCAAGCGGCCGAGGTGCCCTCGCTGCTAGCCCAAGGGTAGCTCACCGCGGCGGCGCGCGGCCATAGATCCAGCGCCCAAGGTGCCCCACCCGTTCGTGGGCAACGCGCACACGGTTGC
>JADGHJ010000009.1 GCA_019686175.1 Chloroflexota bacterium
GGCGAGACGCTGGCGCGGCTCCTCCTGGTCGCCCCGGCGAGCGCCGATGGCTGTCCGAACCCGATCGCCCCGGGCTGGTGTCGGCCCTCGGGGGCGGTCTTTCAACCGCATCCCATCTTGCGGTGGGCGTACCGGCCCCGGGTCACCGAGCGCGTGGTCATGGCCGGGCACCCGGAGGGCGGTTTCCTGTTCCACACGAACAGTCGGGGGCTGCGCCAGGACACCGAGGTGATCGTGCCGAAGCCGCCAGGCGTGTTTCGCATCCTGGTCCTGGGCGACGAGCAGACCGCGGGCTATGTCCACAACGCGGAAACGTATCCGGCGCAGCTCGAAGCGCGTCTGCGGGAGCGCGGGATGACGGGCGTGGAGGTCGTCAACGGGGCGGTCGCCATCTACGAGGCGCCGTGGTACCCGCTGTGGTACGCGGTCCATGGGCGCGAGCTGCAGCCCGACCTCGTGATCGTCGGTCTCTGCCTGGGCAATGACCTGGCCAATCTCACGCCGCCCACGGAGCCACTCGAGGACCCCGATGGCACGCTGCGGCTCGCCCCCACGGCGCAGCTCCGGTATCAGGCGCGGCTCGCCCGAGACTGGCTACGTGATCACTCCCTGTTCTGGCGCGGGCTCGGCGACGGCTCGCTGCTCGCCGCCGTCCAGCACCCCGGTCCGCCTCTGGTCCGACGGGCGGCCACCACTCCTGCGCCACTGCGCGAGTGCTGGGGCTGCTGGACACAGCATTTCGGCCAGCAACCGTGGACTTTGCCCGAACGCGTCACGCGTACGCGGGCGGGGCTGGAAGCCATCCTGGCGCGACTCGAGCGACAGGTCAGTCGCGACGGCGCCCGGTTGGTCGTGCTGCCGATCCCGACCAAGGCGATGGTCGAGCCGGACGACGAGCGCCAGGCGATCGACGCGGTCATCCAGTTCATGGGTCTCAGCGAGGAGGCGGTGCGCTCCTACGACCAGCCGCTCGCGATCACGCTCGCGGCCGCCGCGGACCTGGGGCTGCCGGTGATCAACCCGCTCGCGGCGCTCCAGGACACCGCTACGAGCGCGCGGCTGTTCTACCAGCGCGACTGGCACCTGACGCCCGCGGGACATCATGCGCTGGCCGAAGCTCTCGCCGCCGCACTTCTCGACCCGGCTCTCGTTTCTCGGCAGCCCTGAGCCGCTCACGGCCCGCGCCTGCTTCGCGACTGCGCCGCACACCACGCCGTGCCCCTGTCAGCCCGCGAGACGGTCAACGCGCCCAGGATCGACTACGAGTACGCGCCGGGAGCAACGATCGTGGCCAGTGTCGTCTCGCGTCCTGCGCTGCCAGTGGCGCTGCCCTGGTGGAAGACCTACGCCCCGGCCATCTCGCATCTACTCGCGGTCGGCCTACTGCTCGCCGCATCCGCCCCAATCCTATGGTTCAACGCCTGGACCAAAGCGATGCCGCTCGAATTCGCGGGGCTGTACACTCTCGCGGCTGAAACACTTGTCCACAATGCCTATCGACTCCCGGACCACCTCCCGTTCTACGGACCTGGCGGCACTCCCTTCGTGTATCCGCCAGTCGGTTTCTATGTCATGGCCTTCGCTACCGACCTCTTCAACATACCGACCCTTACCTACCTACGAGTGGTGCCGGCCGTATTGGTTAGCGGGATCAGCATCGTTGCGTACATCTTCGCTTATCTCCTGTTTCGGTCTCGCCTGGCAGCATTCGCCGCCGCACTTATGTTCGTTTCGACGCCAGAGCTGTTGCAGGTCGAACTGTTCGCCGGCGGCGTGATTCGCGCCTTGGCCCTGCTATGGCTGCTGGCAGGGCTGACGACAACCTACCTGACGCTGATCACAGGACGCCGTTGCACTGTCGTGCTTAGCGGTCTACTCCTCGGACTCGCCATTATGACGCATCCCAGCGCCGTACCCTTCATTGCCATAAGCTTGCCAGCGCTGCTACTGCTGCAGCCGAGCCGGGGCAACACCCTTCGGATCGGTATCATTGCGCTACTAAGCCTGATCACTGCGGCACCCTGGTGGGCCACGATCTTGGAACGGCACGGGGTGGATGCGTTCACCTCTGCCTCCGGAGTCATGCCCATCGTCGCGGCAGCACACAGCCCGGGCCCTACCGCCGGCATCCACTCGTTGGTAACAGCGATCGCGGTTCGTATGAGCGTGACACCATCCATCTGGCTTCCCATCGCCCAGTGCCTGGCCTACATCGGCGCCGCCTACTGTTTGGCAGTCGGCAGGCCGGTTCTCCCACTGTGGTTTCTGTGCTGTCTCGCGACGCTGCCGCTGGGGATTCCGTACTACTACCTACCAGGTAGCCTGATGGCCGCAACCATGTTGATGGTAATGTGTGACCACGCCAGCCGCTTCCGGCGTCAGACCGCCGCGCTCCATTACAGTACGTTGATCGTATTGCTGGGCTTCACTCTCGGCTATCTCTGGTGGCGTGGATTCGCCTGGGTACGTCAACAAGTACCGGCGCTCTCAGAAGATGATCTAGCCATCGGGCGATGGATACAAGCCAACACCTCGGAGAATGCGACCTTCCTCGCCCTCAGTGCGACGGGCCGCGAAGCCGACCTGGAGTGGTTCCCATACTTGTTGCGGCGGACTCCGGTGTTCGGCAAGTGGGGTGCGGAATGGACCGGGCGACTGGCAGAAGAGGAGCGCCTACAAGCGGCGTCGATCGAATGCACGACGACGTTGACGCGCGGCTGCATTAGCCGGTTCTTGGCGGACAACCAGCTCACCCCAGACTACATCATCCTGAAGGGTGCGCAGCAGTTGCACCCGTTGCAACAGGAGCTGGAGCAGCTCCAGCAGATGACAGTGGTGTTCACGACGCACGAGGACGCCGTGCTTCAACGGCCGCGGCCGTAGCACACCCCGTCATGCCTCGACATGTGACGCGGGAGTCAGTGACATGAACGGCGTGGAACGCACGCTTGCGAGCAGCCGGCAGTCTCGCGAGCGAGGACTGCGGCACGGCGGCGCCGGGGGCGCCCGGGTCGGGTTGGTGCTCTGTCTGGCATCGGTCCTCGTCTTCTTCCTTGGCCTCGAGCTGGTCGCACGGCGGGCGCTAGCCAGTAGCGGCGTGGAGAACGGCCAGAGTTGTGCCGCGCCCGGCTGGTGTGGCCCGTCGCGAGCCGCTCGTCAGCTACACCCCGTGCTCCGCTGGGAGAACCGGCCGCTCGCTACCGAGCATGTGCCCCTCGCCGAGCATCCCGACGGATACTTCGTATTCCGCACCAACGCACAAGGGCTGCGCCGCGATGAGGACGTCGCGATCCCGAAACCAGCAGGACTCTTCCGCATCCTGGTGCTGGGCGACTCCCAGACCGAGGGATACGTCAACAACGCCGAGCACTACCCGCAGGTGCTGGAGTCACGGCTGCGGCAGGCGGGTATCGCGCAGGTGGAGGTGCTCAACGCGGGAGTCGGGGCGTACGAGGCCGCCTACTACTACTACTGGTACCTCGTCCACGGCGTGGCGCTGGAGCCCGATCTGGTACTGGTGGGACTGTACCTGGGCAACGATCTGGGGGACCTGACCCCGCCGACGGCCGCGCGCGAGGACGACAACGGCGACCTGATCATCGACTGGGACCTCCAGTCGCGGTACTACGCCCGCCTCGCCCGCGACTGGCTACTCGATCACTCGGAGCTACTGGCGGGGCTGGCCGATGGCAGGCTATCGCTGCACCTCCCGGGCCGGCCACGGGAGGACAACCGGTCGCCCGGACTCCGCCGGCTACTCGGCGAGTGCTGGGGCTGCTGGTACCAGCACTTCCGGCAGGGCGCCTGGACGGATCCTCAGCGAGCGACCGAGGTGCAAGGCAAGCTTACCGAAATGCTCGCGGAGTTCCGCCAGCAGGTGACCCGCCACGGCGGCCAGCTAGCGGTCGTGCCGATTCCCTCGAAGGCGATGGTGGAGCCTGATGACGAGCCGGCCGCCCTGGCTCGGGCCCAAGCACTGCTGGGCCTCACCGACGAGGACATGGCCTCGTTCGCGCGCACGCATGAGATCGCCCTGGCTGCCGCGGTCGCTGCCAGCGTTCCTGTCGTGGACCCCTCGCCGGTCCTAGCCACGGCTGCGGAGCACGAGCGGCTGTACTATCGCCGCGACTGGCACCTCACGCCTGCAGGGCACCGCGCGCTAGGGGAGTTCCTCGCCGACACGCTCCTAGACCAGGGTTGGGTGCCGGCGGCGCATTGACTCCGCGCCTGCGTCGACGCATCGTCCCGCTCGCGTTGCCATCGGTCAACGTCGCGTTGGAGGCTGAATATGCACGTGCTCGTCACTGGTAATCTGGGCTATCTCGGACCACCCATCGTGCAGGCGCTACTTGCGGCCGGCCACGAAGTGCAGGGGCTGGACAGCGGGCTGTTCGAGGCGACCGCCCTGGAGCCCGGCCCGGCCATCTATACGTGCCGGCGGGATATCCGCGATGTGGAGCCCGACGACCTGCAAGGTGTCGAGGCGGTCGTCCATCTGGCCGGGCTGTCCAACGATCCGCTAGGCATGCTCGACCCGGCCCTTACCGCCGAGATCAACCTGGTGGCCACGGTCCGCCTGGCACACCTCGCCCGCCGCGTGGGCGTGCGGCGATTCCTGTTCGCCTCGTCGTGCAGTGTCTACGGCGCCACCGAGCAGCCCTGGGTGGACGAGCACACCCCGCCACGGCCCGTGACCGTGTACGGGGAGTACAAGGTGGCCGCGGAGCAGCGGCTCGCAGCACTAGCCACGCCCACCTTCTGTGTCACCTCGGTACGCAACGCCACGGCGTTCGGCTACTCCCCCAACCTGCGCACCGACCTCGTGGTGAACGATCTCGTCGCTGGGGCGCTCCTGCACGGCGAGATCCGGCTGAATAGCGACGGCTCGGCGTGGCGGCCGCTGGTGCACGTGCAAGACATCGCTCAGGCCGTGGTGCTCACCCTGGCCGCGCCCGTCGAAACGGCCAATCGCGCCGTGTTCAACGTCGGCTCGGAGGCTCAGAACTACACAGTGATCAGCATCGCACGGGCGGTGGCCGCCCATGTGCCCGGGAGCCGGGTCACGATCGCCCCGGGCGCCAGCGCCGACCGTCGCAGCTACCGCGTGCGCTTCGAACGCATTCGGCACATCCTGCCCGCGTTCCACTGCGAGTACGACCTGCACGCCGGGATCGACGAGCTACTGGCCAACTACCAGCGGGTCGGGCTGCGCTCGCGCGATGGGGGCGTGCGGCTGGCGCATCTCCAGCGGTTACGCACCGGAGGACAGATCGACAACCGCCTGCGGTTCTGCACTCCCGCGGAGGCTTCAGTATGATCACGCCGCTCGCCGCCCCCGCCTGTCGCGTGGTCGACGCGTGCCTCGTGTGCGGCTCGCGCGACCTTGCGCCGCTGCTCGACTTGGGCGAGCACGCGCTGGCCAACAACCTGGTCACGCCGGACGCCGCCGACACGGCAGAGCCGCGCTATCCGCTCGGGATCCAGCTCTGCCAGAGCTGCCTGCTGGTCCAGCTCACCCATATCGTCGACCCCGCCCTGATGTTCTCGTCGTACCTGTACGTGCCGTCCACGTCCACGACCTGGCTGGCCCACTGCGAGGAGCTCGCCGACGATGTCTGTGCTCGGGCCGAGCTGGGGCCGGACAGCCTGCTGGTCGAGATCGGCAGCAACGATGGGACCCTGCTGCGCGCCTTCCAGCGCCGTGGGGTGCGCGTGCTCGGCGTGGAGCCGGCGACGAACATCGCTGCCGAGGCGAACGCGGCCGGCGTCCCCACGTTGAACCGCTTCTTCGACGAGGCAACCGCCGAGGCGATCCGCCAGGAGCACGGCCCCGCGCGGGTCATCGTGGCGACCAACGTCCTCGCCCACGTGCCAGCGCCAGTGCGCGTGCTGTGTGGCGTGCGACTCCTACTGCAGCCCGGCGGGGTGTTCGTGAACGAGTCGCCGAGTTTGTGCGACTTGGTCGAGCACACCGAGTTCGACACGATCTACCACGAGCACGTCTCCTACTTCTCGCTCCACGCGCTGCGGCTGCTGTGCGCGCTGGCCGGGTTGCGGATCGTCGACGCGGTGCCCCAGGCGATCCATGGGGGGTCCCTGCGCCTGGTCGCGGTACGTGCCGACCAGCCCTGGACGCCAGCGCCGCAGATCGGCGCGCTACTGGCCCGCGAGCAGGCCGCGGGCGTGGTGAGCAGCGCAGGCCTGCGGGCCTTCGCGGAGCGCACTGCCCGGCTGCGCGAGCGCCTGCAGGCGGCCGTGCGGGAGCTGCAGGCCGCCGGCCAGCGGCTCGCCGCCTATGGGGCGACGGCGAAGGGCAACACGCTGCTGGCCTACTGCGGGCTCTCGCGCGACGACATCGCCTACATCGTCGATCGCAACCCCCTGAAGCAGGGGCGGCTCACGCCCGGCACACGCATCCCCATCGTGTCACCGGACCACTTGGCGGCCGACCCGCCAGACGTACTGCTGCTGCTGGCATGGAACCTGGCGGACGAGATCCGCAACCAGCTCGCCTGGTTCCACGAGCGCGGTGGGCACTTCCTCGTGCCGGTGCCCGAACCGCGGCTTTGCTAGTGCCCACCATGCAGCGTCACACCGAGATACGAAAGGGAACGCGGGTGCGCCACACGTTCCACGTATTGGGGAGGCTCGGGGCGGTTGCAGGACTCGCGGCCGTCGGGCTCTTGGTCCGCCTCGCCCTGATCGCCACGACACCGGCCAGCTTCGATGTCGAGTCGTATGGGGTGGTGGCGGGTCTGCTGGTCGCCGGGCGCCCCGTGTACCTCGAGACCGAGCGGTACAACTACGCGCCCGTCTGGATGTGGCTGCTAGGCGGCATATGGCACCTCGCCACCTGGGCGGGAATCGACTTCACCCTGCTCGTGCGCGCGGTCGTCGCGGCGATCGACACGGCCCTCGGCCTGGTGATCTACGGCCTGCTTCGCCGACGGCACAAGGTTAGCCAGCCGGCCGCACTCGCACTCTCGGTGCTCAATCCGATCCTAGTGCTCAACGCCGGGGTGCACGGCCAGTTCGACCCACTCGCCACGCTCCTGATGCTCGGGGCCATCGTCATGTTGCCTACAGGAGGACCGCGCGAACCCAGCGGCTGGCGTCTCCCCATGGCGGGCCTGCTGCTCGGGCTCAGCATCGCCGTCAAGCACTTCCCAGTCCTTGCGCTCCCCGCGCTGCTGGTGGCGCAGCCCCGCTGGCGCGATCGGCTAGTGCTCGCCGCGCTGGCCACGCTGCCCACCCTGGTGGCCTTCGCCCCCGTCTGGCCGACCCAGGCCGAGGGCGTGTTGGGCAACGTCGTGGGCTACTCGGGCGGGAAGTTCCCCTGGTGGGGCCTGGGAGCGGTGGCCTACGCGCTGGGCAAGGCGGCGACCTGGCCCGGGCTGGACACACTGGCCCTCCCGATCGCTACCCTGCGCGAGTGGCTGCTCGCTTACTCACGGTATCTCGCCGCGGCCGCCATCGGCATGGTCGCACTGATGGGTGCGAGGCGGGTCTCTCCCAACACCCACGTGGTGCTCGCCTTCCTGCTGTTCTACGCGCTGGTCGTGAACTTCGGCGCCTATTACCTGGTCTGGATCGTACCGTTCATCGCGCTGTACGGGGCGGAAAGCAAGGGGGGGCTCCGGCTGGCGCTCCTCTGGACGTTGCTTGCCTCGCTATACAGCGCCGCTAGCCACGGCTACGAGGCACTCATCACCGTACAGGCCAACGGGCCGGTACTGCAGATACTGTTCGGGGCAACAATCTTCACGGGAATCCTCGCCTGGGCAGCTTGTCTGATGATGGCCGCAATCATCGTCCGCACAGTGGACTCCACAGCGCGCAGAGTTATCGTGGCGAGGGAATCGGTGGTGCCCTTCACCTCTTGACTGTGTACTCTCCAGGTAGCCGGGATTGACGAGACGCGCCCTCAACCACGGAGGAGCGACATTGCAGGCACGAGGATCGAACGCTTCGGTGCTGGCCCAACTTGCCGGAACCGGGCTGGCGGGGCGATCCCTACAGACCGTAGCCCATCTGAGTCGCCAATGGTGGGTGCGCCTCTTGCTCATCGTCTTATCGGCAGCACTCAACGGTCGCTCCCTCTGGGCCGTGTACCAGGATACCGGCCTGCTGAACGCCATTGGGATCGACTACAAACTGTACTATCTCATGGCGCGTGCGTTCTGGTCTGATGATCCAGGCAACGCCTACCATCCAAGTACATGGGTTCCCTATCTGGCAGCGCTTCGCCCGTACTACGCGCATGCTGACTCCGACCCCGCCCCGCCTGGTCTCGTTCTCTATCCTCCGTTGTTCCCGTGGGCATTCCGTCCATTCCTGGACCTCTCGCCGCATGTGGGGTTCTTCCTGTGGACCGCGCTCAACATCGCTGCGGCCGCGTACCTGACTTGGCGCGTAGCCCAGCGCTTTCCTCGCAGTCAACAATTCTGGATCGCCCTCCTGCTGTGGAACTCGCTGGCCCTATGGTCCGCGCTAGTGTCCGGCCAGATCCAAGTGCTGCTCGCCTGCGCCTTCGCCGAGAGCTACCTCGCACTGCGAGCCGGACACGATGCGCGTGCTGGCTTCTGGCTCGGCTGGTTGCTCGTGAAGCCGCAATACGGGGTGTTGCTGGGTCTGGTGCTCGTGTGGAAGCGGCGGTGGCGGGTGGTCGTGGGAGTCGTCGGTGTGGGCCTGCTTCTGCTGGGGAGTTCCCTGTTGGTCGCGGGGCTCCCAGCGTTGATCGCGTTCATGACTACCGCACAGCGCTACGTGGATTTTAGCGGCACGCTCGATCCGTATGTTGCGCCCCAGTTGATGCTCAACTGGCGAGCACTGGTCCTGTATGGCCTGCGCACGCTCGGCGACGAACCCCGCCTGTGGCTGACGCTCGTGCTGAGTCTGGGCACCACGCTCGGCGCGCTGGCCCTCTGGCGCGGCCCGTGGTGTCCCACGGAGCCCAACTTCCCGGCCAAGATGACCGTGTTGATGCTGGCCACGATCCTCACCGCGTACCACAGCCACAGCTATGGCCCCCTGCTCCTGCTGATGCCACTGGCGGACCTACTCGTGGAGTGGCGACCGGCATGGCTCACCCGCCTAGTGATCGTCGCGGCTGCAGTCGGACCGATGCTGATGATCACGGTGGTATCGTTCAACAACATGGCCCGGGGCACACTGCTCTTCACCGCGCTGCTCCTGGCGTGCTATGGCTGTTTGCTCGTCGAGTTCTGGAGGCGACCGGAGCGTGGCGCCGCTCCGGTCGCCATGCGGGAAGCAGCGTGATGATCACACCCGAGCACACCCCCTTGTGGGTGCGGCTGTTTCACACCCTTCCCAGCGAAGGTCGCACGAGCATGGAGGTGTACGCTGCGGCGCTCGCCGCAGCGCTCGCCCGCTTGACCAACGGCCCTCGGGTCATGCACTGCCGGCCGCGCAGCCGCCTGCGCCCGGCGCTGGAGCGCTGGGCGCCGCTCGCCCGCGTCAGCGGGTACTTCGACCGCTACGTCGCCTACCAGTGGCATGCCTGGCGGCACGACGCGGACGTGAACCACATCGTCGATCACGGCTACGGCCATCTGGCGTTCGGCCTGGATCCGCGCCGCACCATCGTGACGTTCCACGACGCGGTGCTCCTGCGCGCGGCCGCCGGCGAGCTGCCGGCCGACGGCTACGCCCGCTCGGCGGTGCTTGGCCATCGGCTCAGCTTGCGCGCCATCGCCCGCGTGGCCCGTGTGATCGCCGATTCCGAGAGCTCGCGCGCCGACCTGCTGCGCTTCACCGGCTACCCGCCCGAGCGCGTGCGCGTGGTGCCGCTCGGGGTCTCGCCGATGTTCCACCCTGTGCGCCCGACAGATCGGCCTATGGATGGCGCCGTACGCCTGCTCCACGTCGGCCACTGCGGCCCATACAAGAACGTCGAGACGCTGCTGCGGCTGGTGCCCATGCTGCGCCGGCGGCTCGACCGACGGGTGGTCCTGGTCAAGGTGGGCGGCGACTTCACCCCAGCGCAGCGGGCACTGATCGCTCGGCTGGGCATCGGCGCCGACATCGAGCACCACGTGCACGTGCCACTCGCCGAGCTGCCGCGACTCTACGCCAGTGCCGACGTGCTAGTGCAGCCCTCGCTGTATGAGGGCTTTGGGCTGACGGTGCTCGAGGCGATGGCCTGCGGCACGCCGGTGGTCGCGGCGACGGGCGGTTCACTGCCCGAGGTGGTGGGAGACGCGGGCCTGCTCGTGCCGCCCACCGACCTCGCGGCGCTCACCGAGGCCGTAGCACGGGTACTCACCGACTCCCCGCTGCGCACGTGGCTACGCGCGCGCGGGCTGGAGCGCGCACAAGCCTTCACCTGGGAGCGCACGGCGCGCGCCACGCACGCCGTGTACCGCGAGGTTCACGAGGAGAGCAAGTGACCATGGCGACGCGCCGGAGTCTCCCGACCGCCGATCGCCTGTACACGCGGCTCATGGGGATCGACCGCGCCAAGCTGGTCCGCGCCGCCGACGCGGCGCCGCCGCTGCCGCTGGTAGCTTACTACGCGTACCACAAGGGGTTCTGGGCGTACCTGCGTGGCCTGACGCTGCGGCCGCGCCTGCGCGCGTGCGCCGGGCGCTTCTTCCTCGGCCGACAGACGCGCATCCTGTTCCCCGACTACCTATCGGTGGGCCGCAACGTGGCCATCGGCGACTACGTGTACATGACCTGCTACGGGCGCCGCGGGATCACACTGGGCAACAACGTGCGCCTCCGCGAGTTCGGCTGGGTACAGGTCACCTCGCACCTGACCAATCCGGGCGAGGGGCTGATAGTCGGCGACAATACGTACATCGGCCCGCACTGTCTGCTGGGCGCTGGTGGGCTCATCACCATCGGCCGCGACGTCGCCCTCGGCGCCTACGTCCAGTTGCTGGCCGAAAACCACAACTTCGCCGACCCCGCGCTCGCGATCAACGAGCAAGGGGTGACGCGCCGTGGGATCACCATCGAGGACGGCTGCTGGCTCGGCAACAGCGTGATCGTGCTCGACGGGGTGCGTATCGGCGCGCGCTCGGTGATCGGCGCTGGGGCCGTGGTCACCCGCGACGTGCCGCCCGACTCGGTCGCCGTGGGCAACCCGGCGCGCGTGGTGAAGAGCCGCACATGAGCGCGCGGACGATTCTCTACCTCAACGCCACAGCCGAGCTGGGCGGCGCCGACACCGACCTGTTCGCCACCGTGCGGGCGCTCGATCGCACACGCTTCACGCCCATTGTGGTGCTGCCCGGTCCGGGGCCGTTCGACGAGGCGTACGCGCGCCTGGGCGTGGAGGTGCTCCACCTGCCGCTGCCGGCGGTCACGCGCGCCGCGCGGCCACGGCAGCTCCTGCGGGATACGGTCCCGAGCGTCAGCCGGCTGCACCGCCTGATCCGCGAGCGCGGCGTCGATCTGGTGTACACCAACTCACTGCTGCTCCTCACGGGCGGGATCGCGGCGCGCCTCGCGGGCCGGCCGGCGCTGTGGCACAGCGGTGAGTTCCTCGACCGTCCGCGACTGGTCGGGCAGGCGCTGTACTGGACCACGGCGGCGCTGGCCAGCCGGATCATTGTCAGCTCGGCCGCGGTGCGCGCGCGGTTCCCACGCTGGGCGCAGCGCAAGATCGACGTGGTGCACAACGGGATCGACCTGCAGCGCTTCCATCCCGACCGCGACGGTACCGCCACCCGCGTCGCGCTCGGCATCCCCTGCGAGGCGCCCGTGGTCGGCTTCGTCGGCCGGTTCATCCCCTGGAAGGGAGCCGAGCTGTTCGTCGAGATGGCCGCGCAGGTGCGCCGGGCTGTGCCCGGCACGCACTTCTTGATCGTGGGCTCGCGGCTGGCGGCCTATCCCGATTACCTGCCGCGCCTCCAGGCGCGCATCGACGCCCTTGGTCTGGCCGGCTGCACGACCGTCCTGGTCGATCGGCGAGATATCCCCGACCTGCTCGCGGCGATGGACGTCTTCGTGCACTGCTCGTTGCGGCCGGAGCCGTTCGGGATCGTCATCGTCGAGGCGATGGCCGCGGGCAAGCCGGTGGTGGCGGTGGGCGCGGGCGGCGTGCCCGAGATCATCGACCGCCCGGAGGTGGGCCGTTTGGTCCCCCTGGGCGACCGCGCTGCAACGGCGGCCGCCGTGACTGAGCTGCTCCGCAACCCCAGCGACGCCGAAGCCCTCGGCCGCGCCGCCCGCGACCACGTCGTGGGCCGCTTCGACATCGCGCGGGTCACCGCCCGCGTGGAGTCAATCTACGAGCGGGCTCTTGTTGCTTCGGCACATTAGCCCTCGGTTTGCCCCGCTGCCCCCGACGACTCGGTGGCCCCGGCCGCTAGGCGGGAGTCGTCGAGCGGCAAGCTAGGAGCGTTCGCATGGATGATGATGACCGTAGGCCTCCGGTGCTTCCTCACGACGCGGCTAGTACCCCGACCCACGGTCTCACGTGCTCCGAGCACGAGCGCACGATCATCGCACTGCATCTGCTTCGTCCGTCCATCCCGGCACGTCAGCTCATGGAGATCCTGCAGGTAAGCCTGGCGGAAGTGAAGGCAGCCTACCGCCGACTGCAAACGGATCCAGATATCGCACAGTACACGGCCTCTCCCTACTATGCGCGCCGGCTGCTGTACGCTTTCGCCCGCGACACTGTCCAGGATTGGATCGCCGATCCTGCGTATCCGCGGCGCCTCCTGCAAGGCGAGCCGGTGGCCTCGCGGGTTGTGGAGATCCACGCTACCCCGGGCAGTTGTCAGTATCGCTGCGCCATGTGCCTGTGGTCTGATAAGGAGAAGCTAACTTATGCCCGTCGTGGCTTGGCCGCGCAGCGGTACGTCGACCTCGATACGTGGACGGATACGTTGGCATCCCTGCGGGCCCATGGTGCGCACACCGTGGTGCTGTCGGGCGGCGGGGAGCCGCTCCTGTATCCAGCTCTGCCCCAACTGATCCTACGCGCCCGCGAGCTAGGCTATCGCGTGCACCTGTACACGAACGGCCTCAACCTGGCACGCCACTCCGACACCCTGTTCGGCGCCCTGCTGGCCGCCGACCGCGTGCGGGTGAGCATGCACTCCCCGCATCCCGAGACCTACGACCAGATCGTGGGCCTCCCCGCCCACGTGCGCGCGCTGGAGCAGGTCGCTCACGGACTGCAGCAGCTCGTGGCGGCGCGCGACGCGAGCGGTAGCCCCTTGCAGGTGGGGATCGGCTTCGTCATCCAGCCGCTCAACGTCGGGCAGGTCCGCGAGATGTGCGCCTTCGCTCGGGAGGTGGGAGTGGACTTCCTGCACGTACGCCAGGACGAGGTCGCGGTCACCGCCGAGCTCGGGGCCGCGCAGCTCGTGGAACTGCGCGGCCAGCTGGTCGAGATCCGAGAGGCTATGCTCGCGGGCGGTTACGGCGATCTGAAGATTGACTTCTCCGACGATCTGACCGCGCTGGCCAATGGCGAGTCGCCGCTGACCGAGCGGGCTAGCGAGTGTTACGCCAAGTACTACCGCCCGGCGATCAGTCCCTACGGGCTCGTGGCCGCCTGCGACTTGATGGCGGAGCCGCGGTTCGCCAATCTGGAGCGGACCTTTGGCAACCTCACCAGCGGCTCGATCCCCCAGGTGCTGGCCGCGCTGCCGGCCAAGCGGTTGACCGCCGACTGCGCCCAATGCATGCCGAGCGGGCGCAGCGGCAACTTGGTGTACGAGAAGCTGCTGCAAGATTACCAGCTCGGCATCGACTTCGCGGAGCAGCCGTTCGCCTCGCCCACCCTACTGGGTGCACGCGCCTAGTCGTTCGGCGGGGGGGGCCGCCCGCGGGGGGCCGCCGGGGTGTTTATAAAAAACACGCCCCCCCCCCCCGTTGGGGGCCCCGCGGCTGGGGGGGGGGGGGGCCCGGGGGGGGGGCGCCCCCCCCCCCCGGCCCGATGGATAGAACGCATCCCGACCTCGAGGTGGTATGATGCCGCGCCCACCGATCTCGATCATCACCGTGACCTACAACAGCGGCGACCGCATCTGGGCCTGTCTGCGCACCTTGTGGCCGCAACTCCGGGCCGCCGATGAGGTGTTCCTGGTCGACAACGCCTCAACCGACGATGGGCTGCGCGGGATCCCAGATGCGTTCCCCACGCTGCAGATCATTCGCAACCCGCGCAATGTGGGCTACGCCGCGGCCAACAACCAGGCGCTCCAGCTCGCGCGGGGGCAGTACATCCTCTTGCTGAACCCCGACGTGATCCTGGAGCCGAACGCGCTCGACATCGCGCTGGCGTACCTGGAAGCCCATCCCGATGTCGGCATCCTGGGCCCCAAGATCCTGCTGCCCAATGGCCGACTCGACCCGCCGGCGCGGCGCACGTTCAAGACCGCCTCGACGTATGTGTACAAGCTGACCGGACTCAGCTGGCTGTTCCCGCGGCACCCGCAGTTTGGCCGCTACTACCTGTCGTACCTCGACGACGACCAGATCACCGATGTCGACGCGGTGGTCGGCGCCTTCTTGCTGATTCGGCGCGAGACCGCCGCACAGATCGGCCCGCTGGACGAACGCTTCTTCATGTACTGCGAGGACGAGGACTGGTGCTGGCGTGCGCGTCGAGCGGGCTGGCGGGTGGTGTACCACCCGGGCGTGCTCGCCCACCATTACAAGGGCAGTAGCGCCCGCAGCCGACCGTTCGCCATGATCTATCACTGGCACCGCTCGATCTTCCTATTCCACCGCAAGAACATCGCCTCCCGCTATCCGCTGGCCGTGAATGTCCCGATCTATGCGGGGATGGGCGCGAGCTTGCTGGCCACGGTCGGGATCAACGTGCTTCGCCGCACGACCGAGCGACTAGCTATAGGCACGCCACGCCCCCCCACGCCACCGGTCGTCACCTCCTGGAGCAACCGCCAGCTCCCGTAGCTCCCATGCTCCCTGAGGCCCCTCACGGCCCGTGGTTGGTGGAGTGATCCCGATGCTGACCTTGCGTGCACGAGACCGGTTGGACGTGCTGCTGACGCCGCGCCCAGCGACGACGAGCTACGCGGTGCAGCGCGCACTCAAGCGCGCGCTCGACGTGGTGGGAGCGCTGGTGTTGCTGGTGGTGCTGGGGCCGTTGTTGGCAGCGATCGCCCTGGCGATCCTGCTGACGAGTGGGCCACCCGTGCTGTATCGCTGGCGCGTGGTCGGCCAGGGCGGGCAGCCATTCACCAGCTACAAGTTCCGGACGATGGTGCCCAACGCCGACGCGCTGAAGCCCGCGCTGCTCGCCCAGAACACGATGCGCGGGCCGGTGTTCAAGATCCCCAATGACCCGCGCGTCACGCCGCTCGGCCGCGTCTTGCGGCGTTGCAGTCTCGACGAGCTACCGCAGCTGTGGAGCGTCCTGAAGGGCGACATGAGCTTAGTCGGCCCCCGCCCGCCCCTGCAGGCGGAGTACGCGCACTTCACCGAGCAGCAGCGCCAGAAGCTGGCCGTGAAGCCCGGAATCACCTGTCTGTGGCAAGTGTCCGGCCGCAACCACATCCGCGACTTCGACGAGTGGGTGCGGCTGGATCTGGAATACATCCGCCGTTGGTCGTTGTGGCTAGACTTGCAGATCCTGCTGCGCACCATCCCGGCCGTCATCAGCCGGCGGGGCGCCTCGTGAGGCGACGCGGGCTCCGCGCGCTCGCACGCCTGTGGGGCGCCTGCCCGGCCGAACGACTCAAGCTCTGGCTGCTGGCCCGGCTCGGTCCCCGTTTCCTGGTGAGTGTCTGGGCGGTCGTGGTCGCCGCTGACGGGCGCGTGCTGCTGTTCCGGCACACGCACGACCGCGCACACCCTTGGGGCCTGCCGAGCGGGCGCCTGGGCGCCCACGAGTCGCCCGAGGCGGCGTTGCGGCGCGAGTTCGCCGAGGAGGTCGGCGGGGAGCTGCGCCCGCTGGCCCTGGTGGCCGCCCTGTGCGAGCCGAACCTGCCGGCGCTACGGCTCGTGTATCGCTGCGCGCTCGTGGTGCCGCCCTGCGCGCCCAGCGTCGAGGTCGATGGCTGGGCCTACTTCGCGCCCACGGCTCTGCCCGCCAGCGTGCGGCCGCTGCAGCGCGTGGCCATCACGCAGGCCCTTACCGTTACTGCCGGACACGCCGCCGGCGAAGCACGGTCATCCCTGACGGAACCGGAGGTATATCGCTGATGAGCCCATTGTCCTGGAAGGTATTGGTGACAGGCGGGGCCGGCTTTATTGGCTCGCACACGGTCGACGCCCTGCTCGCGGCCGGCCACGAGGTGCGGGTGCTCGACTCGTTCGAGCCACCGGTGCACCGGGGCGAGCCACCGTATCTCCCGCGCGAGGTGGAGGTGCTGCGCGGCAGCGTGGTGGACCGCGCTACGCTGCGCCGGGCCCTGCAAGGCGTCGACATCGTGTTTCATTTCGCCGCCTACCAAGACTATCTGACCGATTTCTCGCGCTTCTTCCTGACCAACAGCGTGGCGACAGCGCTGCTGTACGAGCTGATCGTCGAAGAGCACCTGCCGATCCAGAAGGTGATCATGGCGTCATCGCAGGCAGTGTACGGCGAGGGCAAACACTGCTGCGCACGACACGGCGTGCAGTATCCAGAGCCGCGTCCCTCGGAGCAGCTGGCGAGCAGCGACTGGGAGGTCCGCTGCGGAGCGTGCGCCGAGCCGCTTGTGCCGCTGTGGACGGACGAAGCCGTCACACGCCCCCACAACAGCTACGCGCTGTCCAAGCGCGATCAGGAGGACCTGGCGCTGAAACTGGGTCGGCGCTACGGCATTCCCAGCGTGGCACTGCGCTATTCGATCGTGCAAGGGCCGCGGCAGTCGTTCCGCAACGCCTACTCCGGCGCCTTGCGCTCGTTCACCGTGCGCGCGCTGACCGGCAATCCGCCGATCGTGTACGAGGACGGTCGTCAGCTCCGAGACTACGTGTCGGTCCACGACGTAGTGCGCGCGAACCTACTGGTGCTCCACGACGCGCGCGCGGACTATCAGGTGTTCAACGTCGGCGGCGACCGGCGCGTCACGGTCTACGAACTGGCACAGAGCGTGTTGCGGGCCGCGAGTAGCCGCCTCGAGCCCCGCCTGCCGGGGCTGTATCGCGTCGGGGATACGCGCCACATCTTTTCGGACGTGAGCAAGCTGCGCCAGCTCGGCTGGGCGCCACAAGTGTCGCAAGAGGCGATCGTTCGCGAGTATGTGGCCTGGGCCGCCGAGCAACCCGACCTCCACGACACCTTTGCCGCCGCCCAGGCCCGCATGCAGGCGGCGGGCGTCCTCCGGCTCGCGCAGTCAGCATGAGCCAGCGACGACGCCCGGCTGCCGCGGGACTGTCGCTGACCGCCTGGATCGTCGGAGGGCTCGTGGCGCTGAGCCTGGGGATCGGCGGGGCGCGGCTATGCCTGGCGCCAGTCGACCTCAGCGGCAGCGGCTCACAACTCAGCGCGGCGCTCACGCCGGCCAAGAGCCACGACGCCCTGGTATATGAGGTCCATGCGGTGCTGGGCACTCTTCTTCGAATCGGGGGCTGCGCCCCCGAGGCCGAGGGCCTGCAATGGCTGAAGGCCGCGGCCCATGCAAGCTCCGACGAGCAGGTGGCCCGCGCTGCGGCGGGCCTGCGCCAGGCGCGCGCCCGCGCCGCGCCAACCTCGGTGTTCGACACCACATTGTGCCGCTATGTGACGCGCGGATTCGCCCGCCCCGAGCAAGCGCGCGCCGTTGCGGCGGCAGCGATCGGCTGCTCGCCGACACGAGACGCTCCCCATACGGCCACACACCACACCATGGGAGGGAGTTGATCCGATGACCTCGCTCTATATGTATCTGCAAGCCTTTGTCCGCTACTGGTGGTTGCTCGTAATCGTCCCGCTCATCGGCGTGGCGGTGGCGTATCACAGTAGCGCCACGGCCCGCTCGCAGTATCAGTCCGTGGTTACCCTCCAGCTCAACCCCGCCGCCCGCAGCGCGTTCCTCCCGTATGGGACAGGCAACACCGGGAGTAACGAGATCTCCGTCTTGGCCGCCTCCTATGGGGAGGTACTGCGCAGTCGCGCCTTCGCTGAGACGGTGATCGAGCGCCTGAACCTGCCCCTGGCGCCGGAAATTCTCGCCAGCTCGATCAGCACGGCGCTGGCCCCCAACACCAATATCTTGCGCATCACGGTCACCAGTAACCATCCCGCGGACGCCCAGTGGCTGGCACAGTCGATCGCCCAGATCTTCGTGACCGAGACCATCCAGAGCCAGGGGCAATCCGCCGGACTGCCCTCGCGGCTGGCGGAGATGGAAGAGGCGGCGCGGGGCTATCCCACGCGGATCGCCGCCTTACGCCAGCAGCGCGACCGGCTCGACCAAGCGGTGGCTCGCGGGGATTTGAGCCGGCTCACCGAGCTCAACAGCCTGGAGAGCCGGCTGGCCGCGTTGGAGTCGAGCCACGCCAACCTCCTGGTCGAGATCAACCGTGCGCGCAGCAGCATGAACACGGCGTCGATCCTGGACGACGCCTCGCCGGCGGTGCGCATCAGCGGGCTGCCGCTGAGTCGCACGCTGCCGTTCGGCTTCGCCAGCGGCCTGGGCATCGCCGTGGCCGTGATCCTAGGACTGGTCCGCCTGGATAACCGCATCCGGGGCCCGTGGGATGTCAAGACCGTCACCGGAGCCCCTCCATTGGTGCAGGTGACCGCGGACCGCGCGGACAAACGGGATCGCTCCACAGGGCGGGGCGTGCTAGTGGATCCCAACCGGGACGTCGCCGAGGCCTTCCGCATCCTGCGCGCCGACCTCTACGCCGCGCGCGCCGAGCAGCCGTGTCGGACCATCATCGTCACCAGCCCGCATCCGGGGGAGGGCAAGACGTTCGTGGCCTCCAACTTGGCGGCCACCTGCGCCCGCGCTGGCGAGCGTGTGCTCCTAGTCGACGGTAACCTGCGTCATCCCTGTCTGGACCAGCTGTTCGAGCACAGCAACGGTCACGGGCCGCCCGCGCCCCTCCAACTCGTTCCCACGCTGACCCAGGCGGCCCCGGCGCCCTCCGGCGCGGGTACCGGGACCGCGGTGGCGACGGTCGAGGCGCCCCCGATCGCTGGCGTCACCGCGAGCGGGCACGACAACCTCTCGCTGCTGCTGACGGGCCCCGCCGTGGCCGACGCGGCGCCCGCCCTCGCTCAGCTCCTCCCGCGCCTACGCGAGCACTGGGATGTGGTGATCGTCGACAGCGCCCCGATCCTGCCGGTAGCCGACACGCGCCTGCTGGTGGCGAACGCCGACGCCGTGCTGGTCGTCGCCCGTCAGGGCCAGACCACCCAGGACGCGCTGATCGACTGCCTTAGCCGCGTGCGCAAGGCGGGTGCGGCAGTGGTCGGGGTGGTGCTCAACAACCCCCGCTAGGCGAGCGGCACAGTGGCACAGGCACAGCGGGCGTTCGGCGCCGCACGAGGTGCTTGCAGGCAGCCGAGGCGTCGGCAGAGGGTGACGCCGGCCGCCCGCTACCACCCTACCTGGCTCGTAAGCGTTCAGCCCCAGCGTTTGATGGTACCGCCGAGGGCTTGTGAAACCGCCCACGCCGCGCCACAACCGCAGCATGAGCGACGATGCTTCTGCGTACCAAGTGGTGCGGCGTCGCTGCGCGCAGTGTGGGAAACGCGCGCGAGCCGGGCTCCCGGCCACAGTGTCACGACGACCGTTCGGGGTGCGCCTGAAGGCGGTGATCGTGCGGTGGAGTGGCCGCTATCGGTTGAGTCGCCGGGAAGTGCGGCAGCGCCTCCTGTGGCAGGTGCGGGTGTCGCTGGGCGCCCTGAGCTGCCCGCTCCTAGAGGGGTCGGCGGAGATCGTGCGGGCTGGAGCAGCGGGCAGCGCCGGGCCGCCCGAGATCCTGGCCCCGGGCGAAGAGCTGTCGTCGCCAGCCCGCCGCGCGTGCGGTTGGCCGCGGGCACCGCGAGGCAACGCCTGTCCGGCAGAAGCGAGGAAGGAAAATCGCCATGACGCTCGGACTACCTGCGGAATCGACTCCAGCCCCCGACGAGGCAGCCATCCTGGCCTTCGCGGCGAGCCTGGGCGGCGCACTGCTGCGGCCCGGCGACCCGGGCTACGACGACGCGCGCCGGCTGTTCAACGGAATGATCGATCGGCGGCCGGCGCTCATCGCGCGCTGCGCGACCGCGGGCGACGTGATGAAGTCCGTCCGCTTCGCCCGCGAGCACGCGCTGCCGGTCAGCGTGCGCGGTGGCGGGCACAACGTCGCCGGCAACGCGCTCTGCGATGGGGGCCTGACAATCGACCTGTCCCCGATGAAGGGCATGCGGGTCGATCCCCGCGCGCGCACGGTGCGCGCCCAGGCGGGGCTGACCTGGCGCGAGCTGGACCGCGAGTGCCAGGGGTTCGGCCTGGCCACTACCGGTGGACAGATCTCGTCGACGGGCATCGCCGGGCTAACCCTCGGCGGGGGGATCGGCTGGCTCGGCCGCAGCTACGGCCTGACCTGCGACAATCTGCTCTCGGCCGACGTGGTGCTGGCCGACGGCTCGTTTGTGACGGCCAGCGCGGCCGAGCACGCCGACCTGTTCTGGGGCCTGCGCGGCGGCGGCGGCAACTTCGGGGTGGTGACGGTGTTCGAGTACCGCCTGCACCCCATCGGCACAATGCTCGGCGGCATGCTGCTCTACCCTTTCGACCGGGCCAGCGAGGTGCTGCGCTTCTACCGCGAGGTCACCCAGGCGGCGCCCGACGCGCTGGCGGTCTACGCCGTGCTGCTGACCGCGCCGGACGGCAGCGGCCCGGCGGTCGCCCTGCTGGTCGGTTACAACGGGCCGCTCGCGCAGGGCGAGGCGCTGCTTCGGCCGTTGCGCGAGTTTGGCCCGCCGCGGGCCGACCTGACGGGGCCGATGCCCTACGAGCAGCTTCAGACCCTACTGGACGAGGGCTTTCCCTTCGGCCTGCGCAACTACTGGAAGTCGAGCTTCCTGGCGAGCCTCCCTGACGCGACCATCGACAGCATCGTCGAGCGCTTCGCCGCCGTGCCTTCGCCGCTGTCGGCGGTGGTGATCGAGCCGCTGGGCGGCGCCTACGGCCGCGGCAGCCGCGAGGAAACAGCCTTCGACCACCGCGACTACGATTACAACCTGCTGGTCCTCGCGCGCTGGGAGGATGCGGCCGACGACGAGCGGCAGATGCGCTGGACGCGCGACCTCTGGCAGGCCGTCCAGCCGGCCGCGGCGGCCAGCGTGTATGTCAACTACCTGGAGGCGGGCCAGGAAGGGGCGGCGCGCATCCGCGCGGCCTACGGCGCCAGCTACGACCGCCTGGTGGCCCTGAAGAACCACTACGATCCGACGAACTTCTTCCGCGGCAACCAGAACATTCAGCCGACCGCCTGAGCCAGCCTGCTCACGGCGGGTCAGTGTACTGTCCTGCGGCCGGATCGGCGAGCTGCCTTCAGCTGTCCGTCCCGTAGGGCTCCAGTGAGATAGCGGCCACGCGAGGCGGGGCGAGCAGCGCCCGCCCTGCGCTACCGCCCGCTGCGAGGCCCGGGCGCGGCGTCGGAGGGAAGGAGCCGTAGGCCGTGCACCCCTCCCCCAGCAGCCCGAGCGTCGCCTCGCACGCCGACGGCCGCGGCCAAGCGGTCACCACGGCCATATTGGCGACTATCCACCTGTACAAGCGTCCTGGTCCCCCTCCACCTTCGCTCGCCACCCGGCTGAGGCGCTGCATCCGAGGCCCCGGCGTCTGTCTCCCCTGCCCACTTCGGCTCTTGGGCAGTGGTCATGTGCCAGGCGCGCCGCTACAATCGTTGCAGGAGCAGCGATGCACGACCGGTGCCGTGCGGTGTCCGAGCGCGGCCGCGACGGGGCAGCGGGGCCCCGGAGGAGGAGTGAGCGATGGCCACGGTGCAGCAGTCCCCGAACCGAGCACAGGCGCTCGAGGCGTACTATCAGGAGCTGCGGCAGTTCAGCACCGCGCCCTTGTGGACCGTGCTGAAGAGCCTACTGACCCCCACGCCGCAGCCGCGCGCCGTGCCGTTCATCTGGCGCTGGCGGGAGCTGCGCCCCTACGTGTACCGTGCCGGCGAACTGATCGGCACCGAGGAGGCCGAGCGCCGCGTGGTGATGCTGTGCAACCCGGGGCTCGACGGTGCTGCAGCGGTCACCAACACGCTGTACGCCGGCCTCCAGCTCATCCTGCCCGGGGAGATCGCCCGCACGCACCGCCATACGGCAGCGGCCATCCGCTTCATCGTCGAGGGTCACGGCGCCTACACAGCCGTCGACGGCGAGCGCACGCTGATGAACCCGGGCGACCTGGTGCTCACCCCGAACTGGACGTGGCACGACCACGGCAACGAGTCGGCCGAGCCGATGGTCTGGCTCGATGGGCTCGACCTCCCGTTGGTCAACGCCATCGACGCCATGTTCTTCGAGGAGTACCCTCAGACCGTTCAGCCGGTCACCAAGGCGCTCGACGACTCGCGGCGCAAGTACGCCCAGGGGACGCTCCTGCCCGCCTACGAGCGTCATCTGGGCCACTACTCGCCGTTGCTGAACTACACTTGGGAGCGCACGCACGCCGCGCTGATCGAACTGGCCGCGCACGACACGGGCAGTCCCTACGACGGCGTCGTGCTGGAGTACGTGAACCCGCGCACCGGCGGCCCGGTCCTGCCCACCATGGCCTGCTACGCGCAGCTCCTGCCGCCGGGGTTCGAGGGCCAGGCGCGCCGCCGCAGCATCAGCGCCATCTTCCACGTCGTGGAGGGCGAGGGCTACACGGAGGTCGGCAACCAGCGCCTGGACTGGCAGGCGAAGGACACCTTCTGCGTGCCGAGCTGGGCGCCCTGTCGCCATGTGAACACGTCCAGCGGCAAGCCGGCATTCCTGTTCTCGTTCACCGACGCGCCGGTGCTGCAGGCCCTCGGCTTGTACCGCGAGGCTGCCGAGTAGGTTGCCCAGAGCACTGCAGCAGGGGCGTGCGCCGACCGTGTAGTGCGAGGACGCACTGGCCGAGGCATGGCACGCTCGCGGGGCGCCCCGTGTGGGGTAGAGACGAGGTGGGCTATGCGGCGCGGCATCCTAAGCGCTGCCCTGGTAACCGGATTGCTCGTCGCCTGCACTTCCCCGCCTGCGGCGCCCCGGCCGTCGCCGAGCACGGCGGAGGAACCCGCCCGGGCGGCGGTTGCGAGCATCCCGCCGGCTGCTCCCACCACCGCACCGTCTGCCACGCTCCGCCTGGGCCACGTGAGTCCTACCGCGCTCAACTGGGTCGAGTTCGTGGCCGAGAAGCGGGGGCTCTTCGCGGACGAGGGGCTGGCGGTCGAGACCACGTTTACCAGCGCGGCGGCGAACTCGGCCCAGCAGCTCGTGGCCGGCGAGCTACATGTGGCGACCGGTGGCGCCGACGCCTTCTTCCGCGCCATCGAAGCGGGCGCCGATATCGTGCTGGTCAGCGGCCAGGCGCGCGTCCCGCCCTATAACCTGGTGGTCCAGCCCACCATCCGGAGCTACGCCGATCTGCGGGGCAAGAACGTCCTCATTGGCGGCGTGAAGGATCCCACCGTGTACTTCACGGTCAAGATGTTCGAAGCGAACGGCTTGCGGCTGGACGACGTGGACCTGGTGTACGCCGGCTCGACCCGCGACCGCTACGCCGCGCTGGTGAGCGGCTCGGTGGCTGCGACGCTCATCACGCAGCCGTTCGATCTCACCGCTATCGCAGAGGGCTATCCGACCCTCGGCTGGTCGGGCGACTACGTACAGAACTATCTGTTCACGGGCACGGCGGTGGCGCGGGGCTGGGCCGCCAGTCAGCACGCCATCCTGGTTCGCTACCTGCGTGCCACGGCGCGCGCTAGCCGCTGGCTCGAGCAGCCCGCGAACAAGGCGGAGGCCGTGCAGATCCTCGTGGACATCTCCAAGCAGGATGAGCCGTCGGTGCGCGCGACCTACGAGCTGTACTTCGAGCAGGGCAAGCGCGTCTTTTATCCCGACTCGCGCGCCGATCCCGCCGATGTCGCCGGCACGCTGGACGCGCGCCTGGCCCTGGGCGAGCCGCGCCCCACCCTGCCGATCGAACGCTACCTGGACCAGTCGTACATCGACGAGGCGCTGGCCAGCCTCCGCTAGGCCGCGCACGGTCCCGCATCGGCTGTGTCACCCGGGAGTCACGCCTGGCATGCCGCACCCCCTGACGTGCCCAGATGGGCGCGCCAGGGGGTGCGTGCATGTTGGGGCACCACCGACTTAGACCGCTGCCGCAGCACGCCGCGGCAGGCGGAACAGCGCAATGGCGTTCTCGCCGAGGATGGCGCGCTCGGCCTCGGCCGGCAGCCCCAGCTCGCGCACGATCTCCACCGAGCGTGCCAGCGGGATCGGCAGCGGGGGCGTATCGGTCCCCAGCAGCACCTTGTCAGTCCCGAACGTGTCGATCGCCGCTCGAATCGCCGGCGGCCAGAAAGCCACGGTATCGACCCAAAGCCGCCGGGCGTAGGCGCTGGGCGGCAACGGCAGCTCTGGATCGAGCGCGTAGGTCGGCTGATGGCGAATGTCGTAACTGTACTCCAGCCGGCCGAGCAGCGAGGGCAGCCCGCCCCCGACGTGGGAAGCCACAACCTTCAAGCGGGGCATCCGCTCCAGCACCCCGGTCATGATCAGCCGCCCCAGCGCGACGGTGGTCTCCAGCCCCCGGCCGATGGTCTCGTCCAGCCGACACACGGCCAGGTGCGGCTTGGCGAACGTGACCCCTGGCGGGTGCAGGTACACCGGTACATCGAGTTCGACCGCTAGCGCCAGGAAGTCGTGCGCTTCCGGCGCGTCGAGCCACAGGTCGCCGTAGCGCGGACAGACCATCGCGCCCCGCATGCCTAGCTCGCGAACACAGCGCTCGAACTCGCGCACCTGCGGCGCGCCCCCCTGGGGCCACACGGCCGCGAGCGCCACGAAGCGGTCGGGGTAGCGAGCCACGAGGTCGGCCAGGAAATCGTTGCAGCGGCGGGCCAGGTCGAGCACGCGCTCCGGCCCCTCGTGCAGCCGCGCCTCCAACAGCAGTGGCTGGCTGAGCACGCTGAAGTCGATCGGGCTTGCCTCGTGCGCGCGCAGGAACCCCTCCACATCGGCCATCAGGGTCATAGCCGCCACGGCGTTGGGCGGCACGAACTCGCGGGGGATCAGGTGGCTGTGCACGTCGACGATCACCAGCTCTCCTCCCTCGAGCGGCGGCCGGGCCGAGCAGCCTCGACTACCGCGGTAACGCGGCGCCGTCCGGGCGCGAGCAGGCGGGTCTCGTCAGGCGGGCCGCTCGTCGGGCAGGACGAGCGAGAGCACGAACGAGACGATGCTGACCACGATCGAGCCGAACAGCGCCGACCAGAAGCCGTCGATGTAGAACCCCACGCCGAACAGGTTGACCGCGAGCCAGGAGGCCAGCCCGAGCGTCGCGGCGTTGATGACGAGCAGGAACAGGCCAAGGGTCAGCAGGATGAGCGGGCAGGACAGGAAGGTGAGCAGCGGGCGGACGAAGGCGTTCACTAGGCCTAGGACGGCGGCCATCACGGCCACCGCTACCCAGGCATTCTGATCTTGCACGCGGATCCCCGGGATCAGCCAGGCGGCGATCACCAGCGCGATGGCCGTGATAAGCCATCGGACGATCAGATACACGGCACGCCCCTCCCCTGCTCCCGCTCAGCATACTGGCCAGCTCCGCCGCGTACAAGCGGGGGGCGCGATGAGCGTGCACCGGGCGTGGATCGGCGCGAGGAGCCGCGTACGAGGGGCGGGCGTGGGCGCCTCAGCGCCGCAGGCCTAGCCGTTGGATGAGCGTACGGTAGCGCTCGGGGTCCTTGCGCTTGAGGTAGTCGAGCAGGCGACGGCGCTGGCCGACCAGCATCAGCAGCCCGCGGCGGGTGTGATGGTCCTTCTTGTGGACTTCGAGGTGACTCTGAAGGTAGCGGATCCGCTCGGTGATCAGGGCTACCTGCACTTCGGGCGAGCCCGTATCCTTCTCGTCGCGAGCGTACTCCGCGATGATCGACTTCTTCTGCTCAGCCGTCAAGGTCATCGGCTACTGCGCCTCCTGCCAACACTCGCCGCACACCGCGAGTGCCCGCGGGCGGCACGATATCTCTCACCTTCGGCTCGGGGACGCTTGGAATGTTAGCAGCTTCCGCATGATCGCTTCAAGCCGCGCATGAGGGTGAGTGGTAGTATAGCGGAGAGCAGGCAAGCCTTTGCCGCCGGCTGCGCGAGCCCGCGCGCTCGCTCGTCACCAGCACTGCCCCCAGCGCCGCGCCGCAGCCGCGACCGTAAAATAGCAGGGAGCCGACCAGCAGATCGCGAGGTGGACAGATGACGGAAGTGGTGACGCGCCCGGCGGTGAAGCAGCTCTTCATCAACAACCAGTGGGTGGACGCGGCCACCGGCCGGACGTTCGAGGATGTGAATCCCGCGACGGAAGAGGTCATCGCGCATATCGCGGAGGCCGATGCCAGCGATGTGGATCGCGCGGTGCGCGCCGCGCGGCGCGCGTTCGACGAGGGCCCATGGCCGCGGATGCGCGCCGCCGAGCGCGCCGCCCTGCTGCGCCGCGTCGGTGAGCTGATCCTCCAGCACCAGGACGAGCTGGTGCAGCTGGAGAGCCAGGACAACGGCAAGCCGGTGCGCGAGAGCCGCGCGCTCGACATCCCCCGCTCGGCCCATAACTTCATCTTCTTCGCCGAGTTCATCAACAAGGTCACCAGCGAGGCGGTGAACCAGGACGGCCAGTTCCTGCACTACGAGCTGCGCGACCCGGTGGGCGTGGCCGCGCTCATCACCCCGTGGAACTTCCCGCTGTTGCTGGCCACCTGGAAGATCGGGCCCTGTTTGGCAGCCGGGAACACCTGCGTGCTCAAGCCGGCGTCGGTCACACCGCTCACGGCGCTGCGGCTGGCCGACCTGGTAGCGGAGGCCGGCCTGCCCGAGGGCGTGTTCAACGTCGTCACCGGCCCCGGCTCCACCGTGGGAACCGCGCTGGTGTCGCACCCGGGCGTGAACCTGATCTCCTTCACTGGTGAGACGGTCACCGGCCAGCAGATCATGGCCGCCGCCGCGCCGGGGCTGAAGCGAGTGTCCGCCGAGCTGGGCGGCAAGGCGCCGAACCTGGTGTTCGCCAGCGCCGACCTCGACGCCGCCATAGCGGGCTCGCTGCGCTCGGCGTTCTTCAACCAGGGCGAGGTGTGCTTGGCCACCCCGCGCTTCCTGGTCGAGGAGAAGATCTACGACCAGTTCCTGGAGAAGTTCGTGGCCGCCGCCCGCGCGCTGCGCATCGGCGATCCGCTGGACCCGGCCACCGAGATGGGACCGCTGGTGTCCAAGAGCCACTACGAGCGTGTGCGTGGCTACATCGCGCTGGGGCGCGAGGAAGGCGCCACGCTGGTCACCGGCGGCGAGCGCCCGGAGGGGCTCGCGCGCGGGTACTACCTCCAGCCCACCGTGTTCACCGACGTGCGACAGGACATGCGCATCTGCCGCGAGGAGATCTTCGGCCCCGTGGCCTCGATCCAGCCGTTCCGCAGCGAGGAGGAGGCCGTGGGGCTGGCTAACGACACGCCGTACGGGCTGGACGCCACCATCTGGACCAACGACCTCAAGCAGGCGCACCGCGTGGCGGGCCGCCTCGTGGTGGGCACAGTGTGGGTGAACTGCTGGTTCGTGCGCGATCTGCGCGTGCCGTTCGGCGGCGCGAAGGCGAGCGGGATCGGGCGCGAGGGCGGCAAGTATAGCTGGGAGTTCTACACCGAGGCCAAGAACGTCTGCATCGCGCTACAGTAGGTCCCGAAGAGCAGGGCGGCGCCGGTCGTGCGCATCTCCACGACCGGCGCCGCTTGCTTGTTGCCCAGGTTCCGGGCGGGATCGCGCGGACGCGGTCAGGCCACGTGGCTGGGCGCGAGGGCCGGCGCGGCTAGCGCCCGCGCTCGCACGCGCTTGAGCACCAGGATCGCCAGCAGGGCCCCGGCCCAGTCGAAGGCAACGGCCAGGAGGAAGATGGGTAGCCAGCTCCCGGTCGCGCCCTGGACCAGGCTCCCAATGGGCACCAGTAGCGAGGCGGTGCCCTTCGCCGTGTACAGCATCCCGTAGTTGGTCGTGGCGTACTTGGAGCCGAACAGGTCGCCCGAGATGGCCGGGAACAGGCTGTAGATCTCGCCCCAGGCGAAGAACGTCAGCCCCGACAGCACTACGAACAGCGCCGGCACGTGCGCGAAGCTGACCAGCAGCAGGATGGCTACACCCTCGAGCCCGAAGGCGATGAACATCGTGTTCTCGCGCCCGATGTGGTCCGATACCCAACCGAAGAACGGCCGCGTGAAGCCGTTGAGCACGCGGTCGAGCGACAGGGCAAAGGGCAGTGCCGCGAGGGTGAGGCCGAGGATGGTGACCGGCACGTCAGCCACCCCATAGTCGCGCGCGATGGGGCCCAATTGGGCCGTGGCCATCAAGCCGCCCGTGGCGACCATGGTGAACATCACGTACAGCAGCCAGAACACCGGGCTCCGCAGCGTCTCCAGCGGAGTGTACTCGCGGGTCGTCTGCTGCCGCTCCGGCTTGACCTTGGCCGCGGTCTCCTGCGCGGTGGGCGTGCGCATCAGCAGCGCCATGATCAGCACCAGCAGGCCCTGGCCCAGCCCGAACCAGAAGAACGCGGCCTGATAGCCCTGCGACTCGATCATCTCGGCGATGGGCACCACGGTGAGCGCCGAGCCAGCGCCGAACGCCGCGGCCGTCAGGCCGGCCGCGAGTCCCCGGTGATCAGGGAACCACTTGAGCGCGTTGCCGATGCTGGTGCCGTACACGATGCCGGCGCCGATACCGCCGATCACGCCGCCGAGCCAGAGGACCGGCAGCGCGTTGGCCTGAGCGTTGAGCACCCAGGCAACGGCCACCAGCACGCCGCCGATCCCCACGATCAACCGCGGACCGAACCGGTCGACGAGGTACGCCTCGAACGGCACGAGCCACGTCTCGGCGAGTACGAACAGCGTGAACGAGATCTGGATCGCCGCCTTGCCCCAGTGGAACCGGTCGTCGATCGGGTTGACGAACAGGGTCCAACCGTACTGCAGGTTGGCCACCGCCACCATGGCGATGATGCCGACGAGCAGCTGAAGCCAGCGGTGGCGCATAGGGCTGGCCGGTGACATGGACACAGAACTCGATGAGAGCGCCATAGGTTGTCTACTCCTCCTGCATCCCCTAGAGCTACTCGGGCGCCATTCCCGCGACCACCAGCCGCCAGAACGCCGAGCAGACGGCGGCAGCATGGCGGGCACAGCAGTCGGCGGCCGCGCCGATCAGCAGCGCAGCGGGTACCAGGTGGGGCGCGCCGGCCTGGGCGCCGTGGCGCACGGCGCGAATCCGGCGCGGCAATCCGCCCGTGAGAGGAGCGCGAAGACAGTGAGGGCGCCGGCCAGGGGCGCGCGTGGGAGATCGTCGGTCGCGTCGGTCAGGCTACAGAGCGCGGCCGCTGGCAGGCCGAAGGGGCGCCCGTGGCCGGCCGCGGCCACGAGCGCGCTGGCCGAGGGGAGTTCCCAAGCCGCAGCGACGCTGTTCGGCGCGGGAGGCAGCAGGGCAGCGACAAGGACGGTACAACCCGCCAGGAGAGCCAGCAGCCGCCAACGCCCCGCCCGCCGCGTGTTCACCTCGCCGCCTCACCGCTGAGACGTTCGGTATTGGCCTTATGGCCTGACCGCCTTATGGCTTGGCCAGCTTGCGGTTGGCCCGTAGTATAGCGCGGCTGTGCGGGCTGTCAAGACTAACCGCTCGCGTATGTATACTTGTCCCATGACAGATCAGACAATCGGCCACCGAACTGCACCGGACGGTTATCGGGCGATCGCCGCGGCGCTCGTCCATCAGATCGCCGCGGGCGATCTGGTGCCCGGCACTCGCCTGCCGCCCGTGCGCGAGGCCGCCGCGCGCTGGGGGGTGAACGTCAACACCGTGCAGCGCGCCTACGCGCACCTTGCGGCACAAGGACTGGTGGAGGCGCGCCCCGGCCGGGGCACCCGGGTGGCGCCAGCCGCGGCGCAGGCCGCGGCTGGGGCACGGGCCGCACGGCTGCACGTGCTGGTGGGTGAGGCGCTGAGCGGCGCACTCGCGCTGGGCTACCGGCCGCCAGAGATCGCCGCTGCGTTCACGGCGCAGCTCGCGCGCTGGCAGGCGGCACGGCAGCGGCGAGACGACCGCGCCCCGGCCTCGGGCCGCCCGCGGGGCGTGCGACTGGCGGGCAGCCACGATCTGTGCCTGGAGGTGCTGGTAGGGCAGCTGCGCGCTGCTCGGCCGCGCTGGCCCGTCTACTGGCGGCCGTCGAGCAGCCTGGCAGGCCTGTTCGCGCTGGCAACCGACGCCTGCGACCTGGCCGGCACGCATCTGCTGGATGCGGCCACCGGGGAGTACAACGCGCCGTTCGTCGAGCGCCTGCTGCCGGGCGAGCCGGTGCTCTTGGTCACGGTAGCCGAGCGGGAGCAGGGCCTGCTGGTCGCGCCGGGCAACCCTGCGGGCGTGCGCGAGGTGCGAGACCTGGCGCGGCGGGGCGTGCGGTTCGTCAACCGGCCCCGCGGCAGCGGCACCCGCCTGCTGTGCGATCAGCTGCTGGCCGCGGCGGGGGTATCCCCCTCGACCGTGAACGGCTACGACCGCGAGGCGCCGACGCATCTGGCCGTAGCGGCCGCCGTGGCCGCCGGCACGGCCGATGTGGGGCTCGGCATCCGGGCGGCGGCACAGGCGGCAGGACTCGACTTCGTGCCGCTGGCGCGCGAGCGCTACGAGCTGGCGCTGCGTGCCGCACGTCAGGACCGCCCGGGGGTGGCTGCGGTGTTGGCGGCGCTGCGCACGCCGGCGTTCCGTGCGGCCGCGGGCATACTGGGCGGCTACGATCCGACGCAGGCCGGCAGCATCCGCCGCGTCGGGTGAGCGGGGAAGGAGGAGATGTCGATGGCGGCAGAGCGCGGTCTACCGAGCGTTCGGCGGCGGCTGCTGATAGCCCTGGTCGCCCTGCTCACTAGCACGCTGCTGCTCCAGCAGCCCGCCACGGGCGCGCAGGGCCCCGCACCGACCGAGGTGATCCTGGCCACCACCACTAGCACCTACGATACGGGCCTGCTCGACTACCTGCACCCCCGGTTCGAGCGCGCGACCGGCTACCAGGTGAAGACCATCAGCGTGGGCACCGGCCAAGCGCTGGCGCTGGGCGAGCGCGGCGAGGCGGACGTGGTCCTGGTCCACGCGCCCGAGGCCGAGCGTGCCTGGATGGCGGCCGGCCACGGCACGCGGCGGCTGCTGGTCATGTACAACGACTTCGTCCTGGTCGGGCCGCCGAGCGATCCCGCGGGCGCCCGGGGCCAGCCGATCGGCGACGCCCTCCGCGCGGTGGCCAGCAGCGCGAGCACCTTCGTCAGCCGCGGCGACAACTCGGGGACCCACATCCTGGAGCGGCAACTCTGGCAGCGCGTGGGCCTCACCCCGGAGGGACAGCGCTGGTACCTGGCGGTCGGCCAGGGCATGGGCCAGACCCTGAACATCGCCAGCGACCGCCAGGCATATACCCTCACCGATCGAGGCACCTGGCTCGCGCGGCGCAACACGCTCGACCTTGCGCTGCTGGTGGAAGGCGACCCCGTGCTACGCAACATCTATCACGTGATGCCCGTCAACCCGGCCAAGTCACCGCATATCAACAACGCGGGCGCCGAGGCGTACGCCGACTGGCTCGTGGGCCCGGAGGCGCAGGCGGCGATCGAGGCGTTCGGCCGCGACCGCTACGGCCAGTCGCTGTTCATCCCGGCGGCGGGGCGGAGCGAGGCGGAGTTGCTGGGTGAGTGAGCGGCGATGGACCTGCTGGGCAGCGCGGTGGTGCAGGCCGTGCGGCTGCTGCTGAGCGGCGACGGCGAGACGTGGCAGGTCACTCTGCTGAGCTTGCGCGTGTCGCTGACCGCGACGGCGATCAGCCTGCTGGCGGGTGTACCGCTAGGCACCTGGCTCGCGCTGGCCCGCTTCCCGGGCCGCGGGCTGCTGCTGGCGCTGGTGAACACCGGCATGGGGATGCCGCCGGTGGTCGCGGGCCTCGTGATCACCATCCTGCTGTGGCGGACGGGGCCGCTGGGGCAGCTCCGGCTGCTGTACACGCCGACGGCGATCGTGATCGCGCAGGTGGTGCTGGCGCTGCCGGTGGTGATCGGGCTGACAGTGGCAGCCATCCAGCAGCTCAACCCGCGGCTGCGGCTGCAGATCCTGGCGCTGGGTGCCACACGCTGGCAGTACCTCTGGCTGCTCGTGCGCGAGGCGCGACTACCGCTACTGGCGGCGGTGATGGCCGCGTTTGGGGCCGTGATCAGCGAGGTGGGCGCGGCGATGATGGTGGGCGGCAACATCCAGGGGCAGACGCGCGTGCTGACCACGGCGACCGTGCTGGAGACCAGCAAGGGCAACTTCGACCTGGCGCTGGCCCTGGGGCTGATCCTGCTCGTGCTCGTCTACGCTGTCAACCTCGCGCTGACCTGGATCCAGCAACGGAGCCGGCCGCTGTGAGAAGGTGCTGGAGTGCCACGAGCGGCTGCAGTCGGGAGCGGATAGGGCGTGCGGCTGCGCCCGAGAGAGCCGGGGGCATGGGACGGCGATGAGCGACGCACGGCCCGTGCCCGAGCCGCCCCTGATCGCGCTGCGCGACGTGCGCGTGCGGCGCGGGGGACGGGTCGTGCTCGACGTGTCGGCGCTGACGGTGGCGCGCGGCGAGCGGCTGGCGATCGTGGGGCCGAACGGCGCGGGCAAGAGCACGCTGCTGCAAGTAATGGCGCTGCTGCTGGCGCCGGAGCGGGGCGAGGTGCGCTTCGCCGGCGAGCGGGTAGACGCAGGGCGGAATCCGGTGCCGACGCGACGGCGGATGGCCATGGTGTTTCAAGAGCCGCTGCTGTTCGACACGAGCGTGTTCGAGAACGTGGCGAGCGGCCTGCGCCTGCGCGGAGTGCCGGAGCGGGAGGTCCGGGCGCGCGTGACAGCGTGGCTGGAGCGCCTGGGCATCGCGGGGCTGACGCGGCGGCCGGCGCGGAGCCTGTCGGGGGGGGAAGCGCGGCGCACGAGTCTGGCGCGGGCGCTGGTGCTGGAGCCGGAGCTGCTGCTGCTGGACGAGCCGTTCAGCGCGCTGGACTACCCGACACGGCAGGGGCTGCTAGGCGAGCTACCGGGGCTGCTGGCGGCGGCGCGAACGACGGCGGTGCTAGTAACGCACGACCCCGTGGAGGCGCTGTGGGTGGGCCAACGCGCGGTCGGGCTGGCGGAAGGACGGATAGTGGCCGAGGGAGCGGTGGGCGAGGTGTTGGCGGCGACAGGCCTGGGAGCTGGCGTCCTGCCGGCGAGCGCGATGCAGCCGGGGCAAGCGGTCAGGTGAGCTGATAGGCGTCGTAGAGGACGCGGTTGGCGAGGCGCACGGCGGCAGCGACGAACAGGCGGGTAGTGAGCCAGCGGTAGGCCGGGTGGCCGGTCTCGAAGGTGACGCCGACGCGGAAGTAGTAGGCGGAGGGATCGACGACCTCGCCGGCGGCGATGCGCTCGAGGACCGCGGGCGGGCCCGAGCGGACGCCACGGGTGGCGATATAGACGACAGCGTCGTCATGGGTGCGGAGAGTATAGCGTGTATCGATGAGGGCCGTGCCGTCGGGAAGGACGAGCTGCCAGTCGGCGCCCCCGGGGAGGATAGTGCCCTGGAAGGCGGGGCCATGGAAGTGACCGCCGAGGATGGGGATGACGCGGCGACGGCCGGTGCCGACCTCACCGAGGTCGAGGGGGTCACCGATAGCGACGTCGAAGCGCGCAAGGTGCTGGAGCGCGGGGACGGGAGGGGTAGGTACAGCAGGCCGGGCCATGGCGAGAGCCTCCCTAGCGTGCAGGCCGTGTGGAGCGGATGACAGACCGCACCTTGGCCTTCAGTATCCCTCAAGCGGATCGAAGGACTGC
>JADGHJ010000175.1 GCA_019686175.1 Chloroflexota bacterium
GGCTTGAGCTGGGGGTGGGCGTCGTGCCGCTGGTCGGGGAGGCTGTGCGCCAGGCGCTCTACGGGGTGAGCTTGAGCCTGTCGTACACGCTGCTCAGCCGCGCGCGGGCCATTCCACGCGTGCACGCCGGCTAGGGCCCGCCGCTGCGCGCAACATCCACATGCACGTACTTTGCAGCGCGCGGTGAGCGTGGTATAGTCGGCGCGGATAAAGGAGGTGATGCCTATGCACGATCAACAGCGCATGGGCATCCGGAAGGCGGCGGTCGCCTAGCCACGGCGTAGGGCCGCTGGCCCCGGGTGCCCATCTCCTTTTCTGGGAAGCGCTCCCTCCGGCCAGGTGGGGGCGCTTCTCTCTCCCACGCAACTCGGGCCGTACTCCGGAAGGAGGTGTCGATGCTCCGCCCATCATGCTCGCGTTGGGGCACCGCGACCCTCGGTGCCCTCCTGGTGCTCCTCGTGGGTGGCTGCGCGGCAGTGTCGCCGTCCAGGGCGCCGTCGGCGCAAGACGGCCTCGTGGTGGAGACGGTGCTCACCGGACTCGAAGTGCCCTGGGCCCTGGCCTGGGCGCCCGACGGTCGCCTGTTCTTCACCGAGCGCCCCGGGCGCGTGCGGGTAGTGCAGGACGGCCAACTGGCCGCCGCGCCGGTGGCGACGCTGCCCGTCAGCCGCGCGACCTCCGAGGGCGGCCTGCTGGGCCTGGCGCTCGCGCCCGACTTCGCCGCTAGCGGTGCACTGTACGTCTACTACACGTACGACGCAGCGGACGGAGTGCGCAACCGTGTGGCTCTCCTGCGCCTGAACGGCGGCCAGGCGACCGAAGAGCGCGTGATCCTCGACGCCATTCCCGGCTCCGGGGTCCACGACGGTGGGGCGCTCGCCTTCGGACCGGACGGCAAGCTGTACGTGGGCACCGGCGACGCGCGCAACGGCGCCGCGGCGCAGGACCTCGCCTCGCTGTCCGGCAAGGTGCTGCGGCTCAACCCCGACGGCTCGATCCCCGACGACAACCCCTTCCCCGGCTCGCCCGTGTACGCGTTCGGGCTGCGCAATGTGCAGCATTTCGCGTGGCACCCCCGCACCGGCCAACTCTACGCCAGCGAGCACGGTCCCACCGGCGAGCAGGGGCGCTGCTGCCATGACGAGATCAACCTGATCCTCCCCGGTGGCAACTACGGGTGGCCCGAGGTGGCCGGCGCGGGCGGCGCGCCCGAGTATCTGGATCCGGTTACCGAGAGCGGCAGCGGCAATCGCCCACCCGGGGGCCTGGCGTTTGGCCCACCAGGGCCAGCGGCCGAGCAGCTGTTCCTGGCCACCTTGCGCGGGGGGCAGCTCTGGCGCTTCACGCTCAGCGCCGACGGCGCCTCGACCGTGGCCGAGGAGCAGCTCATCTTCGGCGAATATGGTCGTCTGCGGGCTCTCGCCCGGGGGCCCGACGGTGCCCTGTATCTCGCGACCAGCAACCGTGACGGACGGGGCCGACCCGAGGCTGGCGACGATCGCCTGCTACGGTTGACTCTGCCCTGACGACACCTGCACGCCGGCGCGCAGATCATCGCGAGCAGGGGTATACTGCGCACACGAGCTTCGCTTGACATTACCTGGGGGACGGGAGGACGGGCGCGATGGACGCCCCGGCGGACTCCGACGCCGTCCTGGCGGCGCGGTACGCGGCGCTCCCCTGCGGGGTGCTGGTCCACGATGCCTCGGGTCACCTGCGCTACGCCTCGCCGGCTGCCAGTGCGCTACTCGGGCTCGCGGCTGACGAGCTGCGCACGTTGAGCGCGACGGCGCTGTGTGAGCGACTGACGCCGGTGGATACCGAGGGGGCGCCGCTGACCCCCGAGCGGCTGCCGTGGGAGCAGGCGCGGCGCTCGGCGGCCCAACCGCGCACGACGGTGCTCGGGGTCCAGCCGGTTGCCGGCCAGCGCCGCTGGCTGGCGGTCAGTGTCGCGCGGGTGGGCGCGGCGGAGGCCGAGGAGCCTACCATCGCCGTGCTCATCGACATCTCGGCTCTCGCGGCGCGGGCCGAGCTGGCCGGGCGGATGCTCGACGCGCTGCCGATCCAGATCGCTCTTCTCGATGCGGCCGGACGGATCGTCGGCGTCAGCGAGGGATGGCGCCGCTTCGCGACCCACTTCGCGCGGGATGCAACGCTGGTCGATCCGATCGGCGCCGACTACCTCGCGGTGTGCGATGCTGCCGTGGGGGCCGACGCCGAGCGGGCGCGCGCCGTGGCCGAGGGCATCCGCGCCGTGCTCGACGGTCGCGCGCCGTTCCTGGTGTTCGAGTACCCCTGCAACTTGCCGACCGGCGCGCGGTGGTTCTTCATGTACGTCGCGCCCGGGCGTGCGGGCGGCGCGGTAGTCGCCCACGTGGACATCACGGCCTCGCATCGCGCGCAGGTGCTGGAGGCCGAGGCGCGCCTGCAGCGAACGCGCCGGATCGAGCGCGCGCGCGAGCAACGGGCGCTGGCGTATCTCGCCGGGGCGGACGCGGAGGCGGCAGACCGGCCGCCGAGTCGTCTCGCCGACACCGACCCGCGCCTGTTCGCCACCCTGGTGGCGCGGTACGGCGAGCTGCTCGATCTCGCCGTGGAGCAGCGCACGTTCCAGGTGCAGCACGGCCTGGCCGATGCCCTCAGAGAGGTGGCAGAGCGAATCGCCGCCCAGGATAGGGGCGCGCGCGATGGGATCGCGCTGCACCTGGCCGCGCTGGAGAGCCGGCTCGCCGGCCAGCCCGAGGAGCGTGCTCAGGTCTATGTCGAAGAGAGCCGGCTGGTGCTGGTGGAGCTGTTGACGCATCTGGCCGATTGGTATCGCCAGCACGGCGCCCCGCCTGGCGCGGCGCCCTCGGCTCCCGGCTGGAGCTGAGCGTCCCGGGGCGGCTTTCAGGTCGGTGGCAGGCGTCCCTCCGCGCGCAGGCGGGCCTTCAACTCCGCCAGCTCCCGCTCCAGCGGGTCGTCCGGGGGCGGGGCGCTGGCCGCTGCGGCTGGCGGCGGCGTGACCAGCACGCGTGCCGGTTCGTGGGCGTCCGGGGGCGGCGGGGCCCCCGCCGGCTGCGGCCCGATGATCGCCAGGAGGCGCGCCCACACGCGCGGCTCGTGGACGATCCGCCCGTGGCCCAGGTGCCGCGCGACGAGCGAGTCCTCGGGTGGCGCGGTGGTCTCCACGATCAGGTCGGGAGTGATCGGTCCCACGACGCCGTCCTCCGGCTGGATCACGGCGTCGTCGGCCTGCACGAGCGTGGTGACCCGCACGCCCCGCGCACGCAGGTGGGCCACGTCGTTGGCAATGCGCCAGCGGTGGCGCGGGTCCTCGCCCAGGCGCACCACCTCCGGCCCCACACGGCCCGGTCCGAACAGGTCGGCCAGCCAGCCGAACCCGCCCAGGTTGCAGCCGTTCAGCGGGCTGCTGAGCGTGGTGAGCGAGTGCAGGCGACCCTCCCACGGGTCGGGCGCGCGGTGTCGCAGCCGGGTAACGGCCTCCAGCAGCAGCAAGCCGCCGAGACTGTAGCCGACGAGGTGCCACTCGCCCACCCACGGGCGCGCCCGAGGCAACCAGGCCAGCCAGTCGGCGCAGCGAGCGATAAGCGTGGCCAGCGGATACTCGAACGCCCGGAGGTCGTAGGGGGCGGGACCGGTCCAGCGCCCGCCCGCGTACTGCCCGGCGTAGGTGGCCTCGACGAAGTCGCCGGCGACGAACCGGCCCTCTGTCTGAAAGTAGTAGCGCAGCCCGGCGAACAGGCGGTGCGTATCGCCGCTGCGCGAGTTGATCCCCGCAGCGAGCACCACCCCCTTGCGCGTGGGCGACGCGGCGTGGTCCATTGCGGTGGCGGCTCCTTCTCCGGGCGTGGTCTCGCCGGGAGTCTAGCACAGCCACCGGATGCCCTCGTGGAGGGGGGCCGCGGCGCGACGATCGGCAGCGGCCCGTGGCGTACAATCCCCACCGTGCTGGAGATTGCGCCTGCTGTATCCGCATCGTCCGCGCTACAGGCGAGGCCCGCGGGCCGCTGGGCGCCGCGGCTGCTGCTCCTCGTGCTGCTCGCGGCGGCCCTCGTTCGTCTCTGGGACCTGGGTGGCGGACCGGACCCGCTCGACGTAGACGAGGGCTACACGGGCGTGGACACCCTGCGTCTGCTGGCAGGCGGGCTGACGCCCTACTTCGCGGCCAACAACGGCGCCGAGCCGCTGTATGTCTACCTCGCGGCGCCGAGCGTGGCGCTCCTTGGCCCCACGCCCCTGGCGCTGCGGCTGCCGGCGGCGCTGGCCGGCACGGCCAGCGTGCTGGCGACTTACCTGCTGGTTCGCGCGCTGTTCATCTCAGGCGGCGGACGGCGCGAGACACCGGCGGCACCCTGGCTGGCCCTCGGAGCAGCGCTACTGCAGACCATCTCGCTCTGGCACCTGCACCTGAGCCGCGACGGCAGCCGCGTGGTGCTGTTGCCACTGCTGCTCACCCTCGGCCTGTGGCTGCTGTGGTGCGGGCTACGCGGCGCGGGCCGCTGGACGGCACCGAGCTTTGCCGGGGCTGGTGCGTGCCTGGCGCTCACTGCCTACACCTACTTGCCCGCACGGCTAGTGCCCTTGCTGGTGCTGGTGCTCGTAGGGCACCTGGGATGGTCGCGCCGCGCCTGGCTCCGCACGCGCGGCTGGGGGGTGCTGCTCGCTGGGTTGGTCGCCACCGTCGTGCTGCTGCCCCTCGCGGTCTACTACGCCGCGCACTGGCAGGCGCTCGTGTTCCGCATGGAGATGGTCTCCCTGACCAACCCGGCGGTGCACGGCGGCGACCCTTGGGGCCTGCTGGCGCACAACGTGGCGGGCACCCTGGGCATGTTCGCCGGCGAGGGCGATCGTGACCCACAGTACAACGTGGCGGCGCGGCCGGTGTTCCCCCTGCCGCTGGCGCTGCTGGCCGCGCTGGGCCTGTTGGTAGCGCTGCGTCGTGCGCGGCAGCCGGCCTACGCCCTGCTAGTGGGCTGGCTCACGCTGATGCTGCTGCCCGGGGTGCTGTCGGCCAACGCGCCGCACTTCGCGCGCCAGGTGGGCATCCTGCCGGCGGTGTACGTGTTCCCCGTGCTGGGCGGCTGGTGGTTGGCCGCGCGGCTGGGCGGCGGGCGCGGACGGGTCCGGCCAGCACTGGTCGCGCTGGCCGCGGCCGGGGTCGTCGGGCACGCGGCGGCCGGCGCGCTGGACGACTACTTCGACCGGCCGCCCGCCGAGGGCCCGCATCTCGCGGCGCGCCTGGCCGCGTTGCCGGCGCGCACCGTCTACGTCGCGGGCAGCGAGGAGACGGCGCTCATAGGCGGCTACCTCACGGCGCTGGGCGCGCGCCCGGCCGCCCCGGCGCTCCGCTTCACCCAGGGGTTCCACTCGCTGCTGCTGCCGGCCCAGCCGGCCGACGCCCTGTATCTCGTCGAGGAGGCGTGGTGGGCCGGCCAGGCGCGCGCCCTGCTGGCGGCCGAGTATCAACTCGTGCCCGCGCCGCTGCCCGCCGGTCTGGAGCGCTTCCGCGCCTATCGCCTGGCCGCGCGGGCCGAGCCGGAAGCGTGGGCGCCGTTGCCACCGGTGCACTGGGCGCTGGGCGTGCACCTCCTCGGCTATCGGCTGCCCGCGGCGGCGCGACCGGGCGAGGAGGTGCGGCTGGCCCTGCGCTGGCGGGTGGCGGCGCCGGGCCCGGACGACCCCGGCCAGGACTACACGTTCGCCACCGCGCTGTTGGACGGGGCGGACGTCGAGGTGGCCAACCGCGACTGGCTGGGCCACCCGCGGCCGTTCTGGCGAGAGGGCGACGAGGTGGTGAGCGTGTTCGCGCTGTGCCTGCCGGCGACGCTGCCCGAGGGGACGCTGCGGGCGGCGGTGGCCCTGTACTCGCGTGCCGACTTCGTGCGCCGGCCCCCGCTGGACGCGGCAGGGCAGGCGCTGGGCCACCGGGTGGAGTTCGGCGCGCTGGCGGTCAGTGGGCCGCCCCAGCAGCCGCCCTGCACCGCCAGCCTGTACCCGGGCTGAACGGCCAGCTGTCGAATCATTCCTATACAGGCTAGTGGGATCACCGGGGGAATGGCTGCCCCTGAATCGGCCTCGCGGGCAGAACGGTGGCAATGGCCGAGGAGTTGCGGGCGGGGCCTGTTCCGTCCCATTGACGGCTGCGCGAGGAGCTGTGCCGACAATATGGCGTCAGCTGGATCACCGCCAGTCGCGCGGTCCGCGACCTGGCAGCGGCCGGATGCGTGGTCGAGGCGCTGGCCGTACCGTCCGAGACGCCGCTGCTGTTCCACCGCATGTCGTGGGCCATCACGGGACAGCCCGTGTACCATCAGGAGCACTACTACCACGGGGAGCGCGTGCGCTACCGCCTTACCCTGGAGCGCCGGGACGGCCCGCTGGAGGGCGCGGCACCGACGATTCGGACGGTTGGGCCGGTGTTCGACCACTAGGCTCAGCGGGGGCCGCGGCCCCCGCGCAGTGATTCGATATATCGACATGGTGAAATGGGTGAGGCAAGCTGCTCAGGTGAGGCCCAGACCGGACTGAGAGCGAGCCGGCGGCGGAACGACACCTGACTGCCTGGCGGGCTGTGAGCGGTGGGTGCGGAGGGAGCGCGAACCGATGTATCTCGAGCAGTTCTTCGTCGAGGGCCTGGGGCATGCCAGCTACCTGGTGGCGGCGGACACCACCAAAGAGGCGCTGGTCGTCGACCCACGGCGCGACATCCAAGTGTACGTGGAGGCGATCCATCGCCTGGGCTTCGAGCTGCGCTACGTGCTGGAGACCCACAACCACAACGACTTCCTCTCCGGGGCGCGGCACTTGGCCGACTGCCTGGGCGCGGAGCATGTGGCCTCCGCCGAGGCTGGCCTCCAGTTCCCCTATCGCGCCGTGCGCGAGGGCGATGAACTACCGCTGGGCGAGCTGCGGATCCGCGTGCTGCGGACCCCGGGCCACACGCCCGAACACCTGAGCTACGTCGTGATCGACACCGGACGGACGGAGGCGCCGTTCCTGGTGTTCAGCGGGGGCGACCTGCTGGTGGGGGCGGTAGGGCGCCCGGACCTCCTCGGCCACGAGCTGGGCGAGCAGCTGGCGCCGCAGCTCTACGACAGCCTGCACCAGAAGCTCTTGCCGCTGGGCGACCATGTGATCGTGTTGCCGACGCACAGCAGCGGCTCGCTGTGCGGCCGGGGTATCGCTGGCACGCGCTTCACCACCATCGGCTACGAGCGCTTGGCTAACCCCGCGCTGCGGCAGCCCTCGCGCGAGGCGTTCGTCCAATTCGTCCTGCAAGGCAACCCGGGCATCCCGACCTACTACGCCCGGATGCGTCCCACCAACCAGCGCGGGCCGGCTCCGTTCCGCGCGCCCGAGCCGCGCCCCGTGCCCGCGCTCGCGGCCCAGCACCTTGCCGGCCACGGCGCGATCGTGGTGGACACGCGCTCAAGCGTGGCGTTCGGCGGTGCGCACGTCCCGGGGGCGATCAATATCGGGCTCGGCCCCATGTTCGCCACCTGGGTCGGCTGGCTACTGCCGGCCGATGTCCCGCTGCTGTTCGTGCTGGATCGCGACGCGGACTGGGAGCTAGTCACCACGGCCCTGTTGCGGATCGGCTATGAGCGGTTCGCTGGCTACCTGCAGTTCGGAATGGCGTCCTGGGTGGAGCACGGCTTGCCCGTGGAGCGCGTGGAGCAGCTCAGCGTGCACGAGTTGCGCCAACGCCTCCTCGCCGACCCGGCGGTGCAAGTGTTGGACGTGCGGATGGCCTCCGAGTGGACCGAGGGCCACATCGAGCGGGCCGTGCACCTGCCGCTTGGCGAGCTCCCGCAGCGGCTCGCGGCACTGCCGCTCGACCGGGCGCGCCCGGTGGCGGTAGTCTGCGGCTCGGGCTACCGGTCTAGCATCGCCACCAGCTTGCTGAAGGAGCGCGGTTTCGCCAGCGTGTGGAACGTGCTCGGCGGCATGACGGCGTGGAAAGAGGCGGGGTATCCTACGGTCGATGGCCAGCCAGCCGCGCGGGACGAGGCCGGCGATCTGCGCGTGCGTGACGAGGGGCAGCACCTCGTGCGCCGCGTGGCCGCCGGGTAATTGGCCGATGGCGCCCACGTGTCGCTTTCGGCGGGGATGGATACTGCTCGGCACCCTGCTGCCGCTGCTCCTGGCGGCCTGCTCGGCGCCCGCGCCTACACCAGCGCCAACGGTGTTTCCCACGATCGCCGCCCCGCCGGCCGATCTCGCTACCGCCGAGCTGGCGCATGTCGCGTACACCGTCGTGCAGGGCGTCTACTGCGGGGTGGCAGCGCGGCCGGAGTATGGGTACACCGTGCGTTATCCGAAGATCTGGCTGGCCCGCGAGCACGGGGCGACGACCTGGCTGGCGGACAACGAAGATGCCCTGCGGCTGGTCGGCATGGTCACCAGCGCCACGCCGCCAGAGGTGGACGATCTGGCGGCGTGGCTGGCCGAGCGCTGGCGGGCCCTGGGGCTGGCCGAGCTGGTCCTGAGCCCGGTGGAGAGTGCCATAGTCGGCGGGCAGCCGGCTGTCCGCTGGGACGTCCAGTACACCGCGGCCGACGGTACACCGATGGCGGGCTATACGGCGGCCACGATCGTCAACGGACGGCTATACCGGGTGGAGGTTGCGATGCCGGCCATACGCTACGCGCGCCTGCAGCGTGCCGCGGCTATCCTGGCAGCGCTCCTGCTGCTGCCGGACGCATCCGACTAGGCGGCCGCGTAGCCTGCTCGCTGAAACTCCTGGCGTGGGGCACGCAAGCCAATGAGCGCCTCGTGCGGGGATCACGGAGGCTCAGTGCTGGGGGTTGGCTGAGCCGCGGACGTCGTCAGGCTGGACGATCCCCCGGTGGGCCGCTCTGAACCTCTCGCGCCTCTCGTATGTTTGGGGAGGGAGCAAGTCACTACGGGACCGCCGAAGCGCTCCGGCGGTCCCTCCAGAGGACCTGCGATCGGCTCCCCGACCAGGATTCGAACCTGGAACCTACCGGTTAACAGCCGGCCGCTCTACCGTTGAGCTATCGGGGATCACGCCCCACATTGTACCGGATCTTGCGCCAGTGCGCCAACTCGCGCGTGCACCGATTGACGCCCCCCAGCGCAGTGGCTATCATGGGGCCGGCTCGGACCTGGTGTTCCCTTGCCTGCGGTGACTCTTGCCGTGAGGAGACAGTTGGGATGAAGCCTGTCCGCTCCGCGCTCGTTGGCGTAGGGCTCCTGGCGTGCGCCGTGGCGACCGCCCCCGCAGCAGCCCAAGGGCCAGCCC
>JADGHJ010000176.1 GCA_019686175.1 Chloroflexota bacterium
CGTGGGAGGCGCGGGGCTGGCCCACCCAGGAGGGATGGGGCGTGGGCGGCAAGGCGTACGGCGAGCGGGTCGCCGTCGAGCAGGCGGTGCCGCAGGTGACCGCCGAGGAGCTGGCGGCGCGGCGGGCACGGGGCGAGCCGCTGGTGGTCGTCGACGTGCGCACCGAAGAGGAGTTCCTGCGCGGCCACGTGCCCGACGCCTACCATATCCCCGGCGGTAACCTGCCGCGCGAGATCGCCTGGCTCGTGGAGCGGTTCGACAGCCCGATCGTCGTCTCCTGCGCCGGCCGGACGCGCGGCATCCTGGCGGCGCAGCTGCTGCGCGAGGCGGGCTTCACCAACGTGGCCGCGCTGCTCAATGGAGCGATGGGCTGGAAGCTGGCGGGCCTGCCGCTCGAGGAGGGGCCGGGCCGTGGGCGGCCCACGCCCCACGCCAGCGCGCTCGCTCCCGCCCTGGAGGCCGCCACGGCGCGGCTAGAGGCGCGCGAGCGCTTGCCGCGCCTCTCGCTCGACGACCTCGACGCCCTGCAAGCCGCCGAGGCGCCCTATTACCTCGTCGATATCCGGCTGCCGGCCGAGTACCAGGCCGGGCATCCGCTGGGCGCTATCAACGTGCCGGCCGGCCAGCTCGCGCTGCACTACGAGAACCACCTGGCGGTGCGGCGAGCGACGGTGGTGATCGTCGGTGACGATCCCGTGCGGCCGGTGTGGGCGGCGGCGCTGTGCCGGCGGCTCGGCTTCCCTGACGTGCGGGTGCTCGACGGTGGCGTGGCGGCCTGGACGGCGGCCGGCCGCGCGCTGGAGACGGGCGACGGAGTGCCCGAGGCGTTCGGGCTAGCGGCGGCCCGCGCCCGTGTGGCGGCGACTACCGCGGAGGCGCTCGCGGCGCGGCTGGAGGAGCCCACCGCGCCGGTGCTGCTCGACGTGCGGGGCAGCGGCGAGTTCGGCGTCGGGCACATCCCCGGGGCGCGGTGGCTGGCGCGCGGCAAGCTGGAGCTCTTGGTCGATTCCCTGGTGCCCGATCGTGCCACGGCGCTGGTCACCGTGTGCGACACGGGCGTGCGTGCAGCGCTGGCGGCCGCAACGCTCGCGGAGCGCGGCTACCGCGACGTGGCGTATCTGGACGGGGGACTGGGCGCCTGGCGCGCCGCGGGGCTGCCGCTCGTCGAGGGCCTGGACGGCGCCGACGTCTCGGTGGCCGAGGCGCAGAACGATTTCGGGCACACGCTGTGGTCGGGTGCGCTGGGGCGCAGCCGGCGCGACATGGAACAATACCTGACATGGGAGGAGCGACTCGCTCACGAGCGGCGGTGACCCACGCGGGGGGCTGCCGTCTGGCGCGGTGCGGGCCCAGGCGTGGGGCTCGCGGGGAGGGAGAGGATGCTGTACGAGTACCGGCGCTACGAGATCATGCCCGGCCGGGCAGCGGACCTGCACAAGCGCTTCGCCGAGCACACCCTGCGGTTCTTCGAGAAGCACGGCATCCGCGTGGTGGGTTTCTTCGAGCCCCTGGTCGGTGTGTCGCCCGAGCTGCACTACATCCTTCAGTGGGAGGACATGGCCGAGCGCGAGCGCAAGTGGAATGCGTTCCAGCGCGATCCCGACTGGCACGCCACGCGGGCCAAGACCGAGGAGCACGGCCCGCTGGTGGCGCGCATCCATAACAGCTTCTGGCAGCCGACGCCCTACTCGCCGCTGCAGTGAGCGCGAAGGAGAGAGACGGATGATCGCGACCTACAACCTCGCCGCGTTCGTGCGCGACCTCGACGCGCTGGTAGCGCGCCACGGCGATGACCAGCGGGCGATCGTGACCGCCGGCAAGCCCCTGCTGGCGCGGCTGCTCCAGGACATGAGTTGGCTCGACCCGCGCTGCTGCGAGCCGCGTGGGCCGTCGGTGCAGTATCTGCTGTACAAGCACCCGGCGGACAAGTTCAGCATCACCGCCACCGTGTTCGATGTCGGCTACCATACCACGGTGCACAACCATGGCACCTGGGGGCTGATCGGCGTGTACCACGGCACGGAGCGCGAGGAGCGCTACAAGCGGATCGACGATGGCTCGCGCCCCGGCTACGCGCGGCTGCGCCCGGCCGGCGAGGCGCTGAACACGCCGGGCGCCGTCACCCACTTGATCGCGCCCGAGGAGGACATCCACCGCATCTTCAACCTGTCGCCGCACCCGTCGCTGTCGATCCACGTCTACGGCGCCGACCTCGACGGCCGGCCGCGGCAGCAGTTCGACCTGGACACCGGCGAGATCCGCGAGTTCCAGACGCGCAACGTGTTCCTCGCGTGAGCGACAGACCGCTCAGGGCGAGCACCTAGCACCAGCGGTGGCGCGCTACCCTGGCGGGCGCGCCGCCGATCGTGTACCACACCAGCAGGCCGCCCGCTCCTTGCGGCGCGGCCTCGGTCTATAGGAGGGCAGATGGCAGGCCGGGTGGCAGGCAAGGTGGCGCTGATCACCGGCGGCGGGGGCGGCATTGGCGCGGCCACCGGCCGTCTGTTCGTCGAGGAGGGCGCCGCGGTGGCGCTGGCGGACCGCGACGGCGCCGCCGTGGAGCAGGCGGCGGCCGAGATCCGCGCGGACCACCCCGCGAGCCAGGTGCTCGCGCTGCAAGCGGACCTGACTGATCTCGCCGAGGCGCGGCGCGTGGTGGCCGCCACTATCGAGCGCTTCGGCCGCCTCCACATCCTCGCCGCCATCGCCGGAGTGCGGGTGTACGGCCCGCTGGTCGACGCCACGCCCGAGAGCTGGGCGTATATCCTGGGCGTGAACGTGCTCGCCACGGCGTACAGCTGCCAGGCCGCCATCCCCGCGCTGCGCGCGGCCGGCGGCGGCAGCATTGTTATCATGTCGTCGGTCTACGGCCTGGCCGGCCGGGCCGGCATGAGCCAGTACGATACGACCAAGGCGGCGCTGCTGGGCTTGACCCGTGCGCTGGCCGTGGAGGAGGCGCCGCACGGGATCCGCGTCAACGCGATCCTGCCCGGTCCCACCATCACGCCGTTCCATATCAAGCGCATGGCCGAGCGAGGGGTAAGCGAGGCCGAGCTGCGCGCCACCGGCGCCAGCCACACCCTGTTCAACCGCTTCGCCGAGCCGCGCGAGGTGGCGCAGCCGATCCTGTTCCTGGCCAGCGACGAAGCCTCCTACATCACGGGCATCGAACTCGTGGTCGATGGCGGCGCTCGGATCAAGTAGCGCGCCGCCTGGCCACGGTGGCCCACACACCGAAGGAGAGGCCGGAATGCGCAACAGAGGGACCGTGCTCGGGATGCTCCTGGTCGCCTTCGCCGCTCTGAGCGCCGCCTGCGCCCCGTCGACCGGCGCCCCCGCCGCCGGCACGGGCGCGCCGCCGAAGCCCGCCGGCAGCCCGCCGGCCAGCGCGGCCGCGCCGAACGCCGCGCCGGCCACGGGCGCCCCGGCGCAGCCTCCACCTGCCGAGACGGTGCGCATGGGCTGCATCGCCGGTACCTCCGACGCCGGCCTGTACATCGCCGAGGAGAAGGGGTACTTCCGCGAGTGGGGCATCCAGCTCGACTGCACCAACTTCGCCTCGGCGACCGAGATGGTGGCGCCGCTGGGCACCGGCCAGCTCGACGTGGCGGGCGGTGCCCCGTCGGCCGGGTTGGGCAACGCCCTGGCGCGCGGCATCACCCTGAAGATCGTGGCCGACAAGGGCAGCACCCCGCCCGGGTTCGGCTACGCAGGGCTCGTGGTCCGCAAGGACCTCTGGGACGGCGGCGCGGTGCGCAGCCCGGCCGACTTCCGCGGCCGGCGGTTGGCCATCAACACCACCGCCGGCTCCTCCATGGAAGCGTCGCTCGACCGCCTGTTCCACGACCACGGTCTGCAGGTCGCCGACGTCGAGCTGGTCTCCCTCCCATTCGGCGACCAGCCGGGCGCGCTGGCCAACGGCTCGGTGGACGTGGCGTTCCCCATCGAGCCGTTCGTGACGATCTCGGCCGAGCAGGGCCTCGGCGTGCTCTGGGAGCGCCAGGACACGTGGTACCCCACGGGCCAGATCGCCGTGCTGATGTACGGCCGCAATTTCGCCGAGAGCCGCGCCGATGTCGGGCGCCGCTTCATGGCCGCCTACCTCAAGGCCGTGCGGGACTACAACGACGCGTTCCGCAAGGGCGACGCTGCCAAGCGCCGCGAGGTAGTGGACATCCTGATTCGCAACACGCCGCTCAAGGATGCCGCGCTGTACGACAAGATGGGCATGCCCGGGCTTGACCCCAACGGCCGGGTCAGCGTGCAGGCGCTGAAGGCCGATCAGGAGTACTACCTGCGTTCCGGCAAGCAGCAGCAGCCGATCGACTACGACCAGGTGGTCGATATGTCGTTCGCCGACTGGGCCGTCCAGCAGCTCGGAGAGTACCGGTGAGCGGCGAGCCGCTGCGCCTGCAGCTGGAGGGCAAGGTCGTCCTGGTCACCGGGGGCAGCAGCGGCATCGGCCGGGCGACGGTGGCCCGGCTGCTCCAGGAGGGCGCGCGGGTAGCGACCTGCGCCCGCGATGCCGCGCGGCTGGAGCGGGCGGCCGCGGAGCTGCGGGCGGCCCACGGCGGCGAGCTGCTGGCCGTGCCCGCCGATGTCAGCACCGCCGCCGGGGTGGAGCGGATCGCCGACGCGACGCTGGCCCACTACGGGGCGCTGCACGGGCTGGTCAACAACGCTGGCAGCAGCGCCGCCGGGCCGTTCGCCACGATCACCGACGCCCAGTGGGAGGCCGATATCGCCCTCAAGCTGCTGGCGCCGGTGCGGCTGGCGCGGCGCTGCCTGCCCGCCCTGAGCGCGACCCGCGGCGCGATCGTGAACGTGGTGGCCATCGGCGGCAAGGCGCCGCCCGCGCGCTCGATGCCCAGCGCGGTCACCCGCGCGGCCGGGCTGGCGTTCACCAAGGCGCTAGCGCAGGAGTACGCCCCGCAGCAGGTGCGGGTCAACGCGGTGTGCATCGGAGTGGTGCGCAGCGCGCAGCAGGAGCACCACTGGCAGCGCGAGTTCGCGCACCTCGACCTGGAGAGCTTTTACGTCGAGTGGGCGCGGCGGCGGGCGGTGCCGCTGGGCCGCATCGGCTATGCCGAGGAGGTGGCCGACCTGATCGCCTTTCTCCTCTCCGAGCGCGCCGGCTACATCACCGGCACGGCGATCAACATCGATGGCGGGCTGTCCCCGGTCTGGTAGGTGGTGCGGCGCCGCACGGCGCGCATTGACAGGCTGTTACAAGGCTGTTATCACGCAGAAGCGACAGGGCCGGCGCCCGCGAGGGAGCGGCGCGCCGCAGGCGGAAGGAGGCAGGCCGTGGCGACGACTGTAGCGTCTGGCGCGTGGATCGAGGTGCACGCCGACGAGGCCAGCGATGCGATCGTAGCGGCGATGGGTCACGCGGGGGTGGAGTATCTGTTCTTCACCTCGGGCTCCGAGATCATGTTCTACCAGGAGGCCATCGCCAAGGCGCGCGCGCACGGCTGGCCCACGCCGCGCCTGATCACCATGACGCACGAGCACCCCAGCCTCAACGCCGCCATTGGGTACAGCATGGTCAGCGGCCAACGACCGGTCGCCACCGCCGCGCACGTGGACGTCGGCACCCAGAACTACGGTGGCGCCGTGCACACCGCACTGCGCTCGGGCATGCCCGTGCTGATCACCGCCGGCGCCCCGCCCGTCAGCTATCCGGGCTCGCTGCGCGGCGCCCGCGATGGCGGCCACTTCTGGCTCCAACAGGTGCCCGACCAGAACGGCATCGTGCGCCAGTACGTCAAGTGGGACTACCGGCTGGAGTACCAGGATAACCCTGGCCTGATCGTGAGCCGTGCGCTCCAGGTAGCGCAGGCCGAGCCGATGGGGCCCGTCTACCTGAGCATTCCGCGCGAGATCGCTATGCTCGCCATGCAGGGCGCGCGGTTCCCCACCACGCAGCAGCTCGGCATCCCGCGCCCGCCCGCACCCGACCCGGACGCCGTGCGCACCGCTGCCGAGCTGCTGGTGCGCGCGCAGAACCCGATGGTGGTCGTCTCGCGCTCGGGCCGCAACTTCGCGACGCTGGAGCCGCTGCGCCAGCTCTGCGAGTTGCTCGGCTTGCCGGTAGCCGAGGGCGCCTGGCGGCCGTTCCAGTGCTTCCCGCTCGACCACCCGCTGTACCAGAGCGTGACCAGTCTGCGCGACGCTGACGTGGTGCTGGTGCTGGAGAACGACGTGCCGTGGCTGCCGGGGCCGAACGCGCCCGGCCCGGACGCCCAGGTGATCGTGGTCGACGTCGACCCCGTGCGGCCCAGGATTCCCACCCTGGAGTTCACCGCTACCCTGCGGATCACCTCCGACACGCTGCAGTTCCTGCGCGCGCTGCAACCGGTGGTCGAGGGCATGCTCTCGGCCAGCGACCGCAGCCGCTGCGCCGACCGTACCCAGCGCTGGGCCGACGCTGCGCGAGCGCGCAAGGAGCGCGACGACGCCGAGGCGCAGGCGCTGGCCACCAAGGCGCCGATCGACCCGCTGTGGCTGGCCTACAATATCGGCCAGGTGCTCGACGACAACTGCATCCTGCTCGACGAGACGCTCACCGCCGCGCCCGTGTACCGCTACGTGCGGCTGAATGAGCCCGGCCGCTACTTCCGCAACCCGGGCAGCAGCGGCGGCTGGGGGCCCGGCGCGGCGCTCGGCGCCAAGCTGGCGCGGCCGGACAAGGACATCGTGCTGGTCACGGGCGACGGCTTCTACATGTATGCCGTGCCGAATCCGGCCATCTGGGCCGCAGCGCACTACGGCGCGCCGTTCATGACCGTGATCTTCCAGAACCGCAGCTACAGCACGGGCACGCGCGCCACCGAGCAGTTCTATCCGGGCGGCTACTCATCGAAGGCCGGCCACGAGGGCGGCTACTTCGACCCGCCGATCGACTTCGCCAAGGAGGCCGAGGCCGCCGGCGCCTACGGTGAGAACGTGCGCGATCCGGCCGAGGTCGGGCCGGCGTTGCGGCGCGGCCTGGAGCAGATCCGCCGGGGTACCCCCGCGGTCATCTCCGTCTGGCTGCCGCGCATCCTGCACGACGACTGACCTGGTCCGCTGCGCCTGCTTGTAGCAGTGAGACGGATGGGGCCTCGGTGGGGATCACCCCTGCACCGAGGCCCCTGGATTTTCAGAAGAGTAGTCTGCGGGCTACAGCCGTGCCAGGATCAGCTCCCACGCGTCGCGCCTGATCCCCAGCAGCCGGCGCACAGCCTCTAGATCCCCACGGTCGAGCGCGCAATCGATCGCGTCCAGGTCCAACTCGTCGGTGGCTACTGTCGGCTGTGGATGGGCGGCCGGGCGCGTCAGCGTCTGTACCGTCATCGTCTCACTCCAGTCCATCGTCTCTACCGCTCCTCCTAATGCAAGGCTCGTGCCGGGGTGGTGCCTCGAACGCACCGCCGCGCTTCGCTTCGAGCCTAGAGGTGGTCGACTGCCTGGCCCAAGCGGATGTTGCAGCCTGCAACACCACCGCGAGCACCCCGTAAGCCGGCGAGTGGACGGGAGCGTGGGGCGTAGACGCCGCTCGGAAGCGCCGATCAGCTATCATGCGGCCACAGCCTGCAGCGCGGACGACGCGCGTCAGCGGGCCGAGCAGGGGCGAGAGCGATCGCGGCGTGGCGCCCGCCAACGGGTGCTACGCGGAAGGGCGGACCATGGCCAACCACTACCCCGTCTTCTCCGAGCAGGGCGACCACGTGCAAGCGGAGCTGGAAGCGCGGCTCGCCGCGACCCGCGCGCTGACGCGCGACGAGCTGGACAGCACCTGCGAGATCGTGGCCGCCACCTACCAGAAGGCGTTGCAGCTCCGTTATGTGATCGAGCAGCTCGTGGCCACCCCGGCGGAGCAGCGCGCCGATCTGGCCGAGGGCCTCGAGGCGCTCGACCACCTGCTCGACAGCCTGGCCAGCTTCCACGCCACCACGCGCGACAAGCTGTACTACGCCGCCCAGCGCGTGCGGGCCGGGTAACTCGCAAGCGACGCCTGCGCCGGTGGTCTCCTGGTCTGGCCGCCCGGTGGAGCCGCCGCTCTGCAGGGTGGGCCCACTGTTCACGGCGCCGACGGGCTCAACCGTCCGCCAACGGTGCTCGCCCTGGGGGACCAGGCCCGCCGTCGAGCGGCTCGTGTCACGCCGGGGCGTGCTCGCTCGTCTCTCCTGTAGCCAGGCCCCACGAGGGCCGAACGCATGGCCCGGGCGCCATGCGCGGAAAGGAGCAGACGGTATGCGAGAGGGATACCGGACGGACGTGGCGGTGGTGGGCGGCGGCCTGGCCGGGCTGGCCGCGGCCACCTACCTAGCGCGGGCGGGCCGGCAGGTGGTGGTGTTCGAGCAGGCGCGCGCGGTCGGCGGACGCGCGCGGACGCGGGCCAACCAGGGCTTCCTCTTCAACCTCGGGCCCCACGCGCTCTACCGGGGCGGCCCGGCTGAGGCGGTGCTGCGCGAGCTGGGCGTAGCCTACCACGGCGCCATGCCCGCGTTCCGTGCCCACGGCCTGCGCGCCGGCCGCCTCGAACGGCTGCCCAGCGAGCCGCGGGGCTTCCTGACTACGGGCCTGCTCAGCCCCCGCGAGAAGCTCGCACTCGGGGGCTGGCTCATGCACCTGCTGCGCCTCGATCCGACGGCCTTCGACGCGGTGCCCGTTCGGGCTTGGCTCGAACGCTCCGTGTCGCAGCCGGGCCTACGCCCGCTGCTGGCCATGCTGATGCGCGTGGTGACCTTCAGCAACGACCTGGACCGACTGAGCGCGGGCGCCGCGCTCGCCCAGCTCCGGCACGTGCTGCGGCATGGTGTGCTGTACCTGGATGGCGGTTGGCAGACGCTGGTCGATGGTCTGCGCCAGGCGGCCCAGGCCGCGGGCGTGCGGCTCGTCACGGGCGCGCCCGTCGCGGCCGTGGTGCACGATGCCGCGGTGCGCGGCGTGCGTCTCGCCGACGGCACGAGCTGGGCTGCCGAGACAGTAGTGCTGGCCACGGGCCCGGCGGCGGCCGCCCGGCTGGTCACGAGCCCCGCCGGTGCGCGTCTGCGCCGCGCCGCCGAGGCGGCGGTGCCGGCGCGCGCGGCCACGCTCGACGTGGCGCTCCGCTACCTGCCCAACCCCAGCACGCCGCTGGTGTATGGCCTCGACGCGCCCGTCTACCTCTCGGCCCACTCGGTCTGGGCGCGCCTGGCGCCGCCGGGCGGGGCGTTCATCCACATCATGCGCTACCTCGGCAGCGAGCCGCCCGCTGA
>JADGHJ010000177.1 GCA_019686175.1 Chloroflexota bacterium
CCACCAGCGGGGCGCCACCCCCCGCGTCGCCGGCCGTGACCGCTCCAGGCGTGCCCCCGGCCGCCACCCCCGCCAGCGGCACGCCGGCCCGTGAGCCGTTCACCTATGGCCAGGTGTCGGTGTTCGCCCTGTACTGGCCACACTACGTGGGGATGCACCGCGGGTTCTTTGCCGAGGAGGGCCTGGAGTTCGAGCGCGTGGTGAGCCAGAGCGCCGCGCAGCTCATCTCCGGGGTGGCCAGCGGCTCGATCCAAGCCGGCTCGGCATTGCCCGACGGGGTGGTGCGCGCCATCGAGCAGGGCGCGCCGCTCACGATCGCCGCGGTGGAGATGGACACGGCTACCTACAGCCTGATGACCACCCCGCGCATCCGAAGCTTCGCCGACCTCCGGGGCAAGCCCGTCGGCGCGGCGGAGGCGCGCGGCGCCGCCACGCTCATCCTCCGCAAGATGCTAGCGGCTAACGGCCTGAACGAGGGCGACTACGACCTGGTGATCGCCGGGGGCACACGCGAGCGCTACGCGGCGCTCAAGGCGGGTACCATCGATGCTGGGCTGCTCGGCCAGCCCCAGGACTTCCAGCTCGCCGACGAGGGCTTCCCCCGCCTCGCGATGTCCACCGACTACCTCACGCCGTATACGTTCAGTGCCATCACCATCAATCGCGAGTGGGCGCGGCAGAACGCGGACCGCATGCGGCGCTATCTGCGCGGGCTGATCCGCAGCGCGCGGTGGCTCAACGATCCGGCCAACAAGGCCGCCGCGATCCAGATCCTGGGCGACGAGACCCGCACCGAAGAGCGGTACGCGCGCCTCACCTACGAGCTGTACATCGAGCAGCTCCAGGTGATGCCGCGCGAGGCGGAGATCGACCCGCGCGGCATCGAGCGCGTACTGGAGCTGATGGTGGAGGATGGCGACCTGCCGGCCCCCGCGCCACCCGCCAGTCGGTACATCGACACCAGCTTCTGGACGCAAGCGCGCGCCTCGCTCGGTCAGTAGCGGCGGCAAGGAACTACGTGCCGCTGCCGCCACTGCCGACCACGACAGCGCCGCTGCCCACGCTGCCGCTGCCGAGGCCGCCGCTACCACAGCAGTGCATGGCATCCGGGGCAGGGGCCTCGCGCGGCTCCAGCTCGACGATCGCGAACTCCTCGTCCAACGCTCGCTGCTCGTTCATGACGCGTCTCCTCCGTAGCGGCCTGCCTATGGCCATGGTGGAGACCCGGTGCGGGGGCGTTGGTCGCCACTGGGCCTAACCGGGATACGCTGGCGGGATACATACCGCTCCCCCTGTCTGGTGAATTGCTCTTGTTTTGCTTCGCGCGGCCGCGACACCCTGCTATGCTGGAGGGCGAACAGGGACAGCCGCCGTTCTCGCAGCGGGCCGGGCCAGCCAGGGCCCGGCCGGGGGGAGATCGCAGCACCATGTGCCGCTACGCCGACTTCCGCCGCACGCTCGCCGCGCTGCTCCTGGTGTTCGGGTTGCTCTTCACTCTGTGCCCACCCGTGGCTGCGGCGCCGAGCCACCAAGCTTTGCCGCCGCCCGGGCCGCTGCCGCTCGGCCCGCTGCAGGGGCCACTCGTCCTGCCCCAGCCCTCCCAGCCGTTCGCGCCGCCGGTGGTTCCCATCCCCTCTGGGCCCTTATCGCGCGACCCATTGCTGCCGCCGCCCATAGCACAGGGCACCGCCCAGACCGGCGTGCCCACTGCCGATCCGGTCACGCAGGCCCTGATCCCCCTGCGCGAGGCGTACCTGCTGCTGCTGGACGAGTACATCGACCCGCTGCTGCCCGGCAACCTGGTCAACGCCGCCCAACAGCGTCTGACCGAACTGCTGGCCGAGCGAGGGGTGACCGCGCCGGAGCCCTCGGCGTTCGGGAGTACGCCTCCAGTGGTCGAGCGGGCGAGCAACTGGCAGTGGCTTACGGCCCGCATCCGCGCGATCGCCACGCAGTACGCCGACAAGGTCTCGGCCCAGGACCTCGCGCATGCCGCTATTGCGGCGATGGCCAACAGCGTCGACGACAGCCACACGCAGTTCCTCTCCCCTAAGGAGTACGAGGAGCACGTCGCCTGGTCGCGAGGCCAGATGCGCTACGCGGGCGTGGGGATGCGCCTGCGCGGGCCGGAGCCGACCATCGCCTACATCTTTCCCAACTCGCCGGCGGCCAACGCGGGGCTCCAGGTGGGCGATGTGCTCGTCGCGGTGAACGACCAATCGGTGGCCGGCTTGAAGCTCGACGAGATCGTGACCCGCGTGCGCGGCCCCGAGGGCACCGCGGTGAAGCTCCGCGTCCGTCGCCCCGCGACCGGCCAGGAGCAAGAGTTCACCCTCGTCCGAGCTCAGGTCAACGTGCCGTTCGTGGAGAGCCGGGTCGAGGGCGAGGTCGGGTATGTGGCCCTGCGTGGGTTCCCCGAGCCGTCGGTGGTCGACTCTGTCGAGCGCGCGGTGACCAGCCTCCAGAACCAGGGCGTGCGCGGCCTGGTGCTCGACCTGCGTGGCAACTCCGGCGGACGGCTCGATGTCGGCACCCAGCTGCTCAGCCGCTTCGTCAGCGACGGCGTCGTCTACCAGATGGTCGATCGCCAAGGCCGCGGGCGCACCGAGCGCCTACGCGGCGCCTCGCCGATCCTCACGGTCCCGCTGGCGGTGCTGGTCGACGAGGGCACGGCGTCGATGGCCGAGCTGTTCGCCGCCACCATCCAGGAGCGCGGCGCCGGCCGCATCATCGGGACGCCCACTGCTGGCAGCGTCTCCGCCAGCGTGGTAATCCCGCTCAGCGACGGCTCGGCCCTGCAGATGACGGTTGAACGCCTGCTGACCGGCAACGGGCGGGTGCTGGACAAGGTAGGGGTAGTGCCCGACGAGACGGTGGCGCTATCGATTGCCGATGTCCAGGCCGGGCGCGATCCCCAGCTCACGGCGGCAGTCTCCTATCTACGCTTGGCCGCGAACCCCTATGCCAACCCGGTGGCGGAGGTGGCGTCGCGCTGAGCGCGGGGGTGGCTGCCTCGGGCGATGGCCGCCGCGCTCCTGCCGCTCGTAGCTTCCCTGTGACCGGCGGCTACTAGTCACCGCTGCACTCGGTCGCCGTATGCTCAGGCCGCGGAGGAGAGCAGCGTGCTACGTGCAGACTCGGTCGAGCTGCTGGCGATCGGCGTGCTGGTGATCGCGGCGTTTGTGGCGGCGCGGACATGGGGCAGCGGGCCGCTGATCCAACACGGGGCGCTGCTGCTGCTGGCCGTGGGGCAGGCGTTGTGGGTGCTGGGCGCTCTTCCCCCTGTCGGCGTATTTGCGCCCCGTGTCTGGGCGGCCATCGCCTGCGGAATGCTCGTCATCCAGGGCATCAGCCTCACTGGCATCGGCATGAAACAGTCGAGTCCCCTGGCGGCGCTGGTGTCCCTGGCGGCGGGGGTCGAACTGCTTGTCCTGGCCGGGGCGCTCACTCTCGGCTGACCTGGCCCTGATCTCCTCTCTCTCCCCACGACCCTCCACGCCCGACCGCTGCCCTCCTCCACCGCGGACATTCCCCAGGGGGCAGCCGCTATCATGGAAGCGCGGGGATGTCCGCTGGAGGCACCGAATTCCCAGGACCTATCGACCGCAGCTCCGTGAGCCGACCGATGGCCCGGCCGTCGCGCGGCGCGCTACTGTCAGGGGACGGCCGCCCGGGGCGCCACCGTGATGCAGTGGAGGACCGGTGTGGTGGGCCGCTGGGTGCGCGGGGTGTGGGATCCGGCGGTGCTCCCAGCGGCCGCGGTCGCTATCGTCGTGGCGCTTGGCTTCGGGCTCCTCGTACCGGTGCTGCCTATCTATGCTCGCTCCTTCGGTGGGGCCGCCTGGCAGGTGGGGCTCGTCGTCACGGCGTTCGCCGCCATGCGCCTGGTCTCGGATGTGCCCGCCGGCTGGCTGGTCGATCGGATCGGGTCGGCGCGGGCGGTGGCCCTGGGCTGTGCGATCGTGGCGGTGTCCTCGGCGGCCGCCGGGCTGGCGCCGACCTATGAGTGGCTTGTCGCGCTGCGTGGAGGCGGGGGGATCGGCTCGGCGTTGTTCTCCGCCGGCTTGACGGCCTACCTGCTAGCGGCAGTGCCACGCGAGCGGATGGGCCGCGCGATGAGCCTGTTCAATGGATCGTTCCTGGCTGGCAGCGCGTTCGGCCCTACGGTCGGCGGCCTGGCCGCCGGGGTATTGGGCCTGCGCGGGCCGTTCTTTCTCTACGCCGGGTTCTGCACGGCGGCCGCGGTCGTGGCGCTGTGGACCCTGAAGCCTATCCCCCGGCACTCCCGTCAGGCTGGACATCACGCAGCGGCGGCCGCGGCGCCGCTGCGGTTCAGCCCCGTACTGGCGGCTGCACTGACCAGTGGGTTCGCGCAGTGGTGGTTGCTCGGCGGGTTCCGCTTCACGCTAGTGCCGCTCTATGCCGCGGAGGCCCTGGGGCTGGACGCGAGCGCGATCGGCCTGGGGCTCACGGCCTCGGCGCTCGGCAATCTCGGCGTGTTGGCCCCGGCGGGCGCCGCGGCGGACCGCTACGGGCGGCGGGCGGTGGGGGTGCCCGCGTTTGTCGGCTTGGCCCTGTCGGTGGGGGCACTGCTCCTCGCCGACGGCCTGATGGGCTACGTGATGGCCAGCGCCCTGTTCGGCGCGCTGGCCGGCGCCACATCGGTGATCCCGGGGGCGCTGCTCGCGGACGCTGTGGCCCGCTCGCTGCCCGACACGACGAGGCAGACGCCCGCGATGGCAGGAACGGGCGGTGGAGTTCGAGGCATCGCCGCCGGCTGGCAGCAGACGGCCAACGATCTCGGTAATTTCGTCGCACCGGTGGCGATCGGGCTAGCGGTCGATCTGGCTGGCTACCCGCCAGCGGTGGTGGTCGCTGTTCTCCCCGCGCTGGTGGCCGCCGCGCTGATGGCCACCATTCGGGCGCCGCGCGCCGCGACCGTCCCGGTCCGCTAAGTGGGCCGATCGGCCGGCGGGCAGCTCTAGAGCAACCTGCGGAAGGGGTGGCTCGATCGCCCCGTGCATGGCGGGCCTGCCCGCAAGCGGCGGCTCCACCAGCCTGCCAGTGGCTCTAGGAGCCGGTCGCCGGGTACCACGCCCAGAAATGATGCACCGGGCCATGGCCGTGGCCCAGACCCGGCGCCTGGCGCAGCGCGTGGGTCAGGTACTCCTTGGCGCGCCCCACGGCCTCCGGCACCGTGGCCCCCTTGGCCAGCTCCGCGGCGATCGCAGAGGCGAAGGTGCAACCCGTGCCGTGGGTGTGGCGGCTCTCGATCCGCGGCGCCTCGTAGTCGTGGAAGCCGCTGCCGTCGTACAGCACATCGATGGCAGGTCCCTCGCCATGGCCGCCCTTCACCACCGCGTGCCGCGCACCCAGCGCCACCAGCGCGCGCGCGGCCTCCCGCGCCTCCTCCAGCGTGCGCACCGGCCGCCCCGTGAGCACCTCGGCTTCTGGCCGGTTGGGGGTGACCACCAGCGCCAGCGGCAGCAGGCGCTCGCGGAGCGCTGCCACCGCGTCCGGCTCCAGCAAGGGATCGCCGCTCTTCGCGACCATCACCGGGTCCACCACCAGCGTGGCGAGGCGGTGCGCATGCACGCGCTCCGCCACCACCTCGATGATCGCGGCGTTGGCCAGCATGCCGGTCTTCACAGCGTCGGCACCGAGGTCCTCGACGACGGCATCGATCTGTGCGGCGACCATCTCCGGCGGCAGGGCGATCCAGGAGCGCACGCCCAGCGTGTTCTGGGCGGTGATGGCCACGATCGCCGACATGCCGAACACGCCGAGCGCGGAGAAGGTCTTCAGGTCCGCCTGGATGCCCGCGCCGCCGCCACTATCGGAGCCCGCGATCGTCAGCGCCGTCTTCATAGGAGTCACCTCACGGCTCTAGGACGCGTCCACAGCCGACCCGGCGCCGGCGCGCCCGCTGGCCACAGGCGGCATGGGGTGCGCAGTGGCCGCGGGATCTGTGAATCGGGCCAGGCTGAACGGGGCGAGCGGCAGGGTGGTCGGCTGGCCCAGTACGTGCTGGGCCAGCAACTCGCCGGTGATGGGCGCGAGCAGGATACCGTTGCGGAAATGCCCCACCGCCAGGCTGACGCCTTCCAGCCCGGGCACTGGCCCCAGGATGGGCTGGTGGTCTGGCGAGCCAGGCCGTAGCCCTGCCCACGCGCGCACGAAGGTGGCGTCGGCCAGAGGGGGCGCGAGGCGCACCGCCAGTTCCAGGAGCTGGGCCAGGCCCGCCGCCGTGACGCGGCAGTCGAAGCCGGCCTCTTCCACTGTGGCGCCCACGTAAACCGTTCCATCTAACTTGGGGACTAAGTAGCCGCGCGGTCCGTACAGCGTGTGGGCGAACAGCGGGGTGGCTGGACGCAAAGCGAGCATCTGCCCGCGCACCGGCGCCACGGGCACCGGGCGGTCAATCCACGCGGCGAGCTCACCGGCCCAGGCGCCCGCTGCCAGGACCACGTGCCCTGCGGTCAGGGCGCGGTTGGCGAGCCGCACGCCGGTGACCCGCTGCCCCTGGCGCAGCAGCCCGTGGGCCGGCGTACGCTCCAGCAGCGCCACGCCCCGCCGCGCCGCGGCCGTGGCCAGCGCGGCCGTGAGGCGCGGGGCGTTCACCTGATGCTCGGCCAGCGACAGGACCGCGCCGAGGGCAGCGGGGCTGGCGGCCGGCACCAGCGCCCGCAGCTCGCTCGCGGACAGCCACTGGACGGGCAGGCCGCGCGCGCGCTGCCACTCCAGCGCCGCCCGGTACACCCCGGCTTCCTGCTCGGTGAGTGCCAGGCGCAGCAGCCCGTCGGTGCGCAGCTCGATGTCGATGCCCGCCTCGTCGCGCAGGGCGTCGGCGAGCGCCGGGTAGCGGGCGAGACTGGCCAGCAGCAAGTCCAGGAAGGGGCCGGGCGTGATGCCCTCGGCCAGCGGCGCCAGCATCCCCGCGGCGGCGCTCGATGCCTCGGCACCGACTTGGCCCCGCTCGACCACCGTGACCCGCGCCCCGGCCCGCGCCAGGTGCCAGGCGATGGCACAGCCGATGATGCCGCCGCCGACGATCGCCACGTCGGGGCTGCAAGGGGACGTGCTCACGCCGCGCCTCCACCCACCATGTGGACGATCTCCACGCGGTCGCCCTCGCGCAACGTGATGTCCCCGAAGCGCTCGCGCTTGAGGATCTCGCCGTTGTACTCGACCGCGATCACCTGGGGGTTGATGCGGTGCTGCTCCAGGAACGCCAGCAGGGGCATGGGTGCCTCTAGCTCGCGCTGCTTGCCGTTGATGGTCAGCCGGATCATTCTGTCACCTCGGCGGCCGGACGTGCCCGCATGGCGCGCCGCACAGCCGGCGGCAGCGGCTCCACGGTGCGCAGCGCCATGCGCAGCCGGGCGGCGGCCGTCGTCGGGTCGGGGGCCAGTGTGATAGCCGTGATCACGGCGACGCCCCGCGCTCCCGCGGCCAGCACCTCGCGCGCATTCCGCGGCACGATCCCGCCGATGCCGATGAGCGGTACGTCGACCGCTTGGCATAGCTCCTGGACCAACCCTGGCCCCGCCGCCTGGATCTCCGGGTGCGAGCGCGACGGGTACAGCGTGCCCACCAGCAGGTAATCGGCGCCGGCCGCGGCGGCGGCCTCCGCCTCGGCGCGTGAGTGCACCGACACGCCCAGCAGGCGCTCCGGCCCCAGAACCCGCCGGGCGGCTTCGGGCGGCAAGCTGTGCCCTGCCAGGTGGGCGCCATCGGCCTCCACCGCGAGCGCCACATCGAGCCGGTCGTTGATCAGCAGCAGCGCCCGGCCGGCGGTCAGGTCGCGCAGCCGGCGCGCCAGCGGGTACAGCTCGCGCGCCGCGAGATCCTTCTCGCGCACCTGGACCAGGTTCACCCCGCCGTCCAGCGCCGCGGCGACCACGGCTTCGAGCGGGCGCCCGCGCGTCTGGTGCCGATCGGTGACCAGCATGAGAGCCGGCGCGGGCAGCGGTGGCTTCACCGCACGACGCCTTCCAAGGGGCTGCTCGCCGAGGCGTACGGCTTCTTCGGGATGCGCCCGGCCAGGAACGCCATCCGGCCGGCCTGCACGCCGAGGGCGATGGCCCGCGCCATCAGCGGCGGGTTGTCGGCCAGCGCTACCGCCGTGTTCACCAGGCAGGCGTCGGCACCGATCTCCATGGCCAGTGCCGCATCGCTGGGCGCCCCGATGCCCGCGTCGACGACCACCGGCACGCGCGCCTGCTCGATGATGATGCGGATCTGGTCGAAATTGACCATGCCCTGGCCCGAGCCGATCGGCGAGGCGAGCGGCATCACCGTGGCGCAGCCGACCTCCTCCAGGCGCTTGGCCAGCACCGGGTCGTCGTTGATGTACGGCAGGACGACGAAGCCCTCGCGCACTAGCTGCCGTGCGGCATCGAGGGTCCCGATGGGGTCGGGCAGCAAGTACTTGGGGTCTGGGATCACCTCGAGCTTGATCCAGTCGCTCATGCCCATCGCGCGCGCGAGGTGGGCGACGCGGATCGCCTCCTCGGCCGTCTGGCAGCCGGCGGTGTTGGGCAGCAGGGCGTAGCGATCGCGATCGATGTAGTCGAGGATGGTCTTCTTCGTCGGGTCGTCGAAGTCGATGCGCCGCAAGGCCACCGTCACCATGTCGATGTCGGCCGCCTCGAAGGCCGCGACCATGTCCTCCATGGTGCGGTACTTACCAGTGCCCAGGATCAGGCGCGAGCGAAACGTGCGCCCCGCAATCACCAACGGGCGGTCGTCCATCCTGTCTCCTCGCTTTCCGGGCGGGGCGAAAGCCTGCAGCCTGGCGGTGGACCCAGCAAAAAAGCCGCTTCGCACAAGCGCGGAAGCGGCCCCCGGTCAGGGAAGTGCCCGCTTCGCTCCGCTGGCATTACCCAGATCAGCTACTAGGGGTTGGCGGCTCGGCCGCCTCTCAGCGCGGCCCGCACAGCACGGGCGGTGCTCCCCCAGCGGTCCTGACTGACTATAGGTCGCCCCTGGCCGCCTTGTCAAACCTGGCGGCGGTTCCGGCTATTTGATTGACCCCTGGCAGCCCAGACGCTACGCTTCCCGCAAGTCGGATGGTTCCACGGTGGCACGCCCGGCAAGACCGATCGAGAGCGGGAGCACCTGCACTAGCGGACCTGGAGGATGCGATGGTCGGCCGGCACTCTAGCGCGACCGCGTTGCTCATGGCTGTCTCTCTGCTGCTCAGTGCCTGCGCGGGCGGTGCCACACCGGCTCCCAC
>JADGHJ010000178.1 GCA_019686175.1 Chloroflexota bacterium
GATCAGGTTCTTCTTCGCGGCCTCGGCGCCCTTGCGGATGGCATCGGGCACCTCGTTCGCCTTGCCGAGGCCCACCCCGACCAGGCCGTTGCCATCCCCCACCACCACGACGGCACTGAAGCTAAAGCGGCGGCCGCCTTTGACCACCTTGGCGACGCGATTGACGCGCACCACGCGTTCTTCGAGGTCTTTCCCTGCCGTCTCGATCCTTGGCATGCATCCTTCTCCCAGCGTCGGCGGGCGGCCGCCCCGCGCCTCCTCAGAACTGGAGCCCGCCGGCCCGCGCGGCCTCGGCCAACGCCTTGACGCGGCCGTGGTAGAGGTAGCCACCGCGGTCGAAGACGACCTTCTCGATGCCCTTGGCCCGCGCCCGCTGGGCGATCAGCTCTCCAACCGCCCGCGCTCTCGCCGTCTTCGGCCCTTGGGCCGTCTCACGGATGGCCGGCTCATTCGAAGAAGCGGCGACCAGGGTTACGCCGCGCGTATCGTCGATCACCTGCGCATAGATATGCTTCAAGCTGCGGAACACGTTCAGCCGCGGCCGCTCGCTGGTCCCCGACAGGCGCTTGCGGATGCGGCGATGCCGGCGCTCGCGCGCCGCCCGCGAATCGAATAGCTTGTACATCTCTTTCCGCCCTCGTCCGTGCGCGGCGCGCCGCCCCCGGCTCCGGCGCGCGGCGGCAGACCCCTAGCGCTTCTTGCCCGCGGCCTTGCCCGCCTTGCGGCGCACGTTCTCTCCAAGGTAGCGAATACCCTTGCCCTTGTACGGCTCAGGAGGCCGGATGCTACGGATCCGCGCGGCAATCTCGCCCACCAGCTCCTTGTCGGCGCCGCTGACCACGATACGGTTGCCCGGCTCGACCGCGAGCTGGATGCCCGGCGGCGGCGCGAACTCGACCGGGTGCGAGTAGCCGACCTGGATCACCACGGCGTTCTGGAGCTGCTGGGCGCGATAGCCCACGCCCTGGATCTCCAGCCGCTTCTGGAAGCCCTCGGTGACCCCGGTCACCATGTTGGAGATGAGGGTGCGCATCAGTCCGTGCAAGGCCCGGTGCTGGGGGGCATCGCTCGCGCGCGTGACCCGGAGCAGCCCGTCCTCGCGCACCACGCTGATGCCCGCCGGGACGGGGCGCTCGAGTTCGCCCTTCGGCCCCTTGACGCGCACGCGCTCTGGCGTGATCTCGACCTGCACGTTGGCAGGCAGCGGGATGGGAGCACGGCCAATCCGCGACATCGTTCTACCTCCCTCCTGAGCCTACCAGACCTTGCAGAGGATCTCGCCGCCGACGCCGAGGCGCCGCGCCTGCTCGCCGGTCATCACGCCCCGGGGCGTGGAGAGAATCGCCGTACCGACCCCGCCGAACACCCGCGGGATGGTATCGCGCTTGGTGTAGACGCGCAGGCCGGGGCGGCTGACCCGCTCGAGGCCCAGCAGCATCGGCTGCTTCTTGTCGGTGTAGCGTAGGTGCACCCGCAGCACGCGCTTGCCCTTGTCTTCCTGCACATCGAAGCCGCGGATGTACCCTTCCTCGCGCAGGACTCGCGCGATCTCGGTCTTGAGTTTCGAGGCCGGCATGACCACCGTGGGATGCCGCGCGGCCGAGGCGTTGCGCAGCCGGGTGAGCATATCGGCGATCGGATCGGTCATCATGGCTGCTTGCTCCGCCCTACCAGCTCGACTTCACCACGCCGGGGATCTCGCCCCGCAGCGCGCGCTCTCGGAAGCAGATGCGACACATGCTGAAGCGCCGCATGAACGCGCGCGGCCGCCCGCAGATCTGGCAGCGATTGTGCTGCTGCACCCGGAACTTGGGCGGACGCTTCGCCTTCGCGATCATCGATTTCTTGGCCATCAGTCCTCCACTCGGCCCACCTAGGCCGCGCGCTGGAACGGCATGCCGAGCAGCTCGAGCAGCCGGCGCGCCTCCTCGTCGGTGCGCGCCGACGTAACGATCGTAATCTCCATGCCGCGTACTTTGTCGATCTTATCGTAATCGACTTCGGGGAATAGCAGTTGTTCGCGCAGGCCGAGCGTGTAGTTGCCCCGGCCATCGAACGAGCGCGTCGAGACACCGCGGAAGTCCCGCAGGCGCGGCAGCGCAGCGTTCATGAGACGATCGAGGAATTCGTACATGCGCTCGCCCCGCAGCGTCACGGTTACCCCAACAGGCATCCCCGCACGCACACGGAAGGCGGCGATCGACTTCTTCGCCCGGGTGACGATCGGCTTCTGGCCTGTGATCAGGCTGATATCACGAACCGCGGCATCGAGAGCCTTGGCGTTCTGGATCGCTTCCCCGATCCCCACATTGACCACGATCTTGTGCAGCCGCGGCACCTCCATGAGGTTGCGGTAATTGAACTCCTTCATCATGGTAGGCACCACGGACTGCTGGTACAGCTCGCGCAAACGACTAGCCATTGTTGCCCTCTCTTACTCAGGGAGCGTCGATGTTGGCCGCGTGCCGAGGTGCGGGCGCGCGAGCCAGCGCACGTCCCCCGAGCGGCACACCGTCAGGCACGCCACTGGACGGGGATGTCACTCCCGCACTTCTTGCAGATGCGCACCGTCCCGCCCTGCGGCAGCACACGCCGGGCCGCGCGCGTGGGACGGCCACAGTTCGGACAGACCAGCATCACGTTCGAGACATGGATGGGAGCCTCCACATCGATGATACCGGCCTGTCGCGCGCCCCGCTGCCCCGGCTTGACGTGGCGCTTGACAATGTTCGTCTCGACCAGGATCACGCGCTGCTGCTTGGGCAGCACGGCCCGGACCTTCGCTCGCTTGCCGCGCTCGCGTCCGGTCAGCACTACCACAGTATCGTTCTTCGCGATGTTCACGGTCCGCTCCGCGCAGCTAGAGCACTTCCGGCGCTAGCGATACGATCTTCATGTAGTTCTTGTCCCGCAACTCGCGCGCCACCGGGCCGAAGATGCGGGTCCCCTTCGGATTCAGCCGGTCCGAGAGAATGACCGCGGCGTTCTCATCGAAGCGGATGTACGAGCCGTCGGGACGGCCGTACTCCTTGGCCACCCGCACCACCACGGCCTTCACCACGTCGCCCTTCTTGACCGAGCCGCCGGGCACCGCCTGCTTGACCGAGGCGACGATCACATCGCCGACCCCGGCGACGTCCTTGCCGCCGGCGAGCACGCGGATGCACATCAGCTCGCGGGCGCCGGTGTTATCGGCGACGTTGAGCCGCGTCTGTTGGCGAATCATGACTGTTGCTCCAATTAGGACTCGGGCGCAGGCCCCACCTCCGTGGTCGCCCGCCGCAGGATCTGCGTCACCACCCAGTGCTTGTCCTTGCTGAGGGGCCGCGACTCCATGATCTCGACCTGGTCGCCGACCCGGCAGGCGTTGTCGGGGTCGTGCGCCTTGAAGCGACGGGTGCGGCGGATTTGGCGGCCGTACAGCGGGTGGCGCCGGAAGTGGTCCACCGCGACCACGACCGTCTTATCCATCTTGTCGCTAACGACGGTCCCCACCTTGGTCTTTCGCATCGATCCTCGTTGGGGCGTTTCCACTGCCATCGTCTTATCCTTGCCGCTCGGCGAGCAGCTCGAGCTCGCGCTGCCGCGTGAGCAGGCGTGCAATGTCGCGCCGGACCTCGCGGATCCGCGCCGTGTTGGTCAGCCGTCGGGTGGCGTACTGAAACCGCAGGTTGAATAGCTCCTGGCGCAGCTCAGCTAGCCGCGCCGCGATGTCCGCCTCGGTCAGGCTCCGCAGCTCACTCTTCTTCATCGGGCACCACCTCCTGCCGAACGACTACCTTAGCAGCCATCGGCAGCTTGTGCGCCGCGAGACGGAGCGCCTCCTCGGCCAGTTCCGGGCGCACCCCGGCCACCTCGAACAGCACGCGTCCGGGCTTGACCACGGCGATCCAGTGGTCCGGCGCCCCTTTCCCGCTGCCCATGCGCGTCTCCGCGGGCTTGGCCGTGACCGCGTGGTCCGGGAAGATGCGGATCCAGACCTTGCCGCCGCGCTTCAGGTGGTGGGTAATGGTGCGCCGGGCGGCCTCGATCTGGCGGGCCGTCACCCAGGCGGGCTCCAGGGCCTTCAGGCCCATCTCGCCGTGGATGAGCGTGTTGCCCGACATCGCCAGCCCTTTCGAGCGCGGAGCGTGGGGCTTGCGAAACTTCACGCGCTTCGGCTGCAGCATAGCGGCGTCCCCCTCCTCCGTTAGCCTTCCTGCGTGCCCGCCTCGGGCGGCGCACTGGTCGGCGCCGCAGGGGGGGCCGCCGCACTGGTCGGGGCTTCGGCTGGCGCCTCGGGCGCGGCCGCCGGGCGCGGCGGGCGCCCAGCCCCTGGAGCTCGCGGGGCCGCGGGGCGCGCCCGGCCCTCGCCGCGTGCCGCCGGCGCGCGGCGCTCAGGTCGTGGGGCCGGGGCCACCGCCGCGCGCGCTGCCTCCGGCGCCACTTGCCCCGGCAGCACATCGCCGCGGTAGATCCACGCCTTGACGCCGATAGTGCCGTAGGTAGTTTGGGCCACGGCCTGGCCGAAGTCGATATCGGCACGCAAGGTGTGCAGCGGCACGCGGCCCTCGCGCTCCCACTCGGTGCGCGACATCTCGGCGCCGCCCAGCCGGCCGGCCACCTGCACGCGGATGCCCTTCGCTCCCGCGCGCATGGCGCGCTGCACGGCCTGCTTCATGGCTCGGCGGAACGCCACGCGCCGTTCGAGCTGCTCGGCGATGTTGCGGGCCACCAGGCGGGCGTCCAGCTCCGGCTGGCGGATCTCCTGGATGGTGACGCGCACCTTCTTCCCGGTCAGCAGCTCGAGCGCCTTGCGGAGCTGCTCGACCTTGGCGCCGGACTTGCCGATCACGATCCCCGGCTTGGCCGCCGAGATGATGACGGTCATCTGGTTGGCCGAGCGCTCGATCGCCACCTGCGATACCCCGGCCACGGCCAGGCCATTCTGCACCAGGTCGCGCAGCTCGCGGCGCGCGGCCTCCACCTCGCGACGCTCACGGCCGCGGAGGGCGTTGGCCTGCTCGTTCCACAGCGCGGTGAACAGCCGCTTGCCCTCGGGCTCGCGGCCGAAGCCGTGCATGATGAAGTTGCGGACCTTCAGGTCCTCATGGACCAGCGCCGGATAGTCGCGACGATTCGCGTACCAGCGCGCCTGCCAGTCCTTGATAATCCCCAGGCGAAAGCCGATGGGGTGGACTTTCTGTCCCACGGTCCTCGCTCCTTACCCACGCTCCGCCACGACGACCGTGAGGTGGCTCGAGCGCTTCAGGATCGGTCCCACGCGCCCCCGCGCCTTCGGCCGATAGCGTTTCAGCGTGCGCCCCTTGTCCGCGGTCGCGCGGACGACCACTAGCTCGGCAGGGTCGAGATTGAAGTTGGTCTCTGCGTTGGCGGCGGCCGACTGCACGACCTTCAGGTAGTGCCGCGCCGCCTTCTGCGGCAGGAAGCGCAAGATGTTGAGCGCCTCCTCCACCGACTTGCCCCGGATGACGTCGGCCACCAGCCCCGCCTTCTGGGGCGAGCCGGGCACATTGCGCGCGACCGCGCGCACCTCCACTCCAGCCATCCCTAGCCCTCAGTTCTCGCACCTCGGACGGCGCTACCGCACCGACGTTGACTTCTCGCCGCGGGCCGTGTGCCCGCGGAAATGGCGCGTGGGCGCAAACTCGCCGAGCTTGTGCCCCACCATGTTCTCCGTGATGTAGATCGGTACGTGCCGGCGCCCGTCGTGGACGCCGATCGTGTGGCCCACGAGCTCCGGAAAGATGGTGCAGTCCCGCGACCAGGTCTTCAGGACTTCTTTGCGGCCCGTCTGGTTCAGCCGCTGCACCTTCTGAAGCAAGCGGGGGTCGATGTACCACCCTTTCTTCGTCGATCGACTCATCGCTACCCTCTACTTCCGGCGCCGCACGATGAAGCGGTCGGTGGCCTTGTTGCGCCGCGTCTTCACCCCCATCGCCGGCTTGCCCCACGGGGTCTGCGGCTGGCCGCCGATCGGCGCCTTGCCCTCGCCACCGCCGTGCGGGTGGTCGCGCGGGGTCATCGCCGAGCCGCGCACATGCGGGCGCCGCCCGCGCAGTCGGTTGCGCCCCGCCTTGCCGATGGTGATCGTGGCGTGCTCGGGGTTGCCCACCGCGCCGATCGTCGCCATGCAGGTGATATGGACCCTCCGGACCTCCCCCGAGGGCAAGCGGATCTGCGCCCAGTTGCCCTCCTTGGCCATCACCTGCGCGCCGGTGCCGGCACTGCGCACGAGCTGCCCGCCCCGTCCCGGGTACAGCTCGATGTTGTGCACTACGGTGCCGAGCGGGATGTCGCGCAGCGGCAGCGCGTTGCCCACCGCGATCTCCGCCTGCTCGCCGGACATGATCGTCTGGCCGACCTGCAAGCCCTGCGGCGCGAGGATATAGCGCTTCTCGCCGTCGGCGTACTCCACCAGCGCGATGCGCGCCGTGCGGTTCGGGTCGTACTCGATGGTGCGCACCTCGGCGGGCACGCCGAGCTTGTTGCGCTTCCAATCGATGATGCGGTACAGGCGCTTCGCCCCGCCGCCGCGATGCCGGACGGTGATGCGCCCCTGGGCGTTGCGCCCGCCCGTCTTCTTGAGCGGCTGGGTCAGCGGCTTGTACGGCTCGGTGGCCGTGATCTCTTCGAAAGTATATCCCGTCATCCCCCGGCGGCCGGGCGATGTGGGCTTGAACTGCCGGATCGGCATCTCACACCCCCTCGTACAGCTCGATGCGGTCGCCCGGCACCAGGGTGACGATCGCCTTCTTCCACGAGCGCGTGTAGCCCTCGGTGCGCCGCCGGCCTGGCGAGCGGCGTAGCTTGCCCTTCACGTTGATGATGTTCACGCGGGCCACCCGCACGTTGAACACTTCCTCGACGGCGCGCTTGACGTCCAGTTTGTTGGCCTCCTGCGCCACCTCGAAGAGATACTTGCCCTCCGTGTTGAGCATCGTATTCTTCTCGGTGATCACTGGGCGGCGAATGACCTCGTGGCTACTCAGCATGGCGCGGCTCCTCCGGGGCGGGCGCGCCGCCCGCGGTCGCGGCGGGCGCGGCGGCCCGCGCACCGTTCCGTCGCACCTCCGCCGTGAGGGTGCGCGTGAGCGCCTCCACGGCGTCGACCGTGAGCAGCAGCCAGCGGTGGTTCAGCACATCGAGCAGGTTGGCGCCCTCCGGCAAGACGGTGCGGACCTTGGGCAGGTTGGCTGCCGCGCGCTTCACCCCATCGTTGCGGTGTCCCAGCACCAGCAGCGTGCTGCCCGAGACGCCCAGCCGCTGGAGGAACGCCAGCATCTCGCGGGTCTTCGGCTGCGCGAGCTCGACATTTTCCAGCACCAGCAGCTCGCCATCGCGCAGCTTGGCCGACAGCGCCGACCGCATGGCCAGCCGCCGCATCTTGCGCGGCAGGTCCTGGTGGTACGAGCGCGGATGTGGCCCGAACACCACACCGCCGCCGCGCCAATGGGGCGCGCGGATCGAGCCTTGCCGGGCGCGGCCAGTGCCCTTCTGGCGCCACGGCTTGCGCCCCCCGCCGGCCACCATGCCGCGCGTCTTGGTGTTATGCGTGCCCTTCCGTCGGTTGGCGAGCTGGGCGACGACCGCCTGGTGGAGCACCGCGGTGTTCGGCTCGATCCCGAACACCCGCTCGTCCAGCGCGATCTGCCGGACCACTTCGCCCGTCGCGCTCCTCACTGGCACCTCGATCATGGCGTCCCCCGGCTCTTGCGAATCAACAGCAGGCCGTTGCGCGCGCCGGGGACGGCGCCCTTCAGCGCCACCAGGTTGCGCTCCGGATCGACCTGCATCACCCGCAGATTGCGCACGGTGACGCGCTCGCCCCCCATGCGCCCGGCCATGCGCAGGCCCTTGACCACCCGGCCCGGCGTGGTGCCGCTCCCGATCGACCCGGGCGCGCGGTGGCGATCCGACTGGCCGTGCGTCTTCGGGCCGCCGGCAAAGCCGTGCCGCTTCACCACGCCGGCGAAGCCGCGGCCCTTGGACGTGCCGACTACATCGACCAAATCACCGGGCTTCAGCAGGCTGACATCGAACTTGGTTCCCACTGCGACCGTGGCGCCGTCCTCGATCGGCACCTCGCGCAGGTGCCGCAGCTTGGGCACATTCTTCAGATGCCCCTGCTGGGGGCGGTTCAAGCGCTTGGTCTCCTCATAGCCGATCTGCGCGGCGGAGTAGCCGTCGCGCTCGGGTGTACGGACTTGCGTGACCCAGCAGGGGCCCGCCTGCACCAACGTGAGGGCCACGGAGACACCGTTTTCGTCGAAGGCGCGTGTCATTCCGAGCTTGCGCCCTAGCAGACCGCGTATCATGACTGTCCTCAGCCCACCGCAGAGGTTGCCAGGTGTCGGGCAACGTGCGGCGCCACTCGTTATAGCTTGATCTCGATATCCACGCCCGCGGGTACGTTGAGACGCATCAACTGGTCGACCGTGCGGGGCGTCGGGTCCAGCACGTCGATCAGCCGCTTGTGCGTGCGCATCTCGAACTGCTCCCGCGAGTCCTTGTCGATGAACGGCGAGCGAATCACCGTGAATTTCTCGATCCGCGTCGGCAGCGGCACCGGGCCGGCCACCGTGGCCCCCGTACGCTCGGCCGTCTCGACGATCTGCTGCGCCGATTGATCGAGAATCTTATGATCGAACGCCTTGAGCCGAATGCGAATGCGCTGCCTCGCCATCTCTTTCTACCTTCACCCACGCCCGTGACTGGCCCGGGCAGCCTAGCGCGGCTCCCCTGGGCCGAGTACCAGAGGAGCCGCGCCTGAGGCCTGCGGGCAGGGGGTGGGAGCTATTCGAGGATCTTGGTGACCACCCCGGCGCCGACCGTGCGGCCGCCCTCCCGAATCGCAAACCGCAGCCCCTCCTCCAGCGCCACCTCCGTGATCAGGTCGATCGCCATCTGCACGTTGTCCCCGGGCATCACCATCTCCATGCCCTCCGGCAGCCGAATCGCCCCCGTCACGTCCGTGGTCCGAATGTAGAACTGCGGCCGATACCCGTTGAAGAACGGCGTGTGCCGCCCCCCCTCCTCCTTCGACAGCACGTACACCTCGGCCTCAAACCGCCGATGCGGCCGTATCGACCCCGGCTTCGCCAGCACCTGCCCCCGCTCGACCTCGTCCCGGTCGATCCCCCGCAGCAGGCACCCCACGTTGTCCCCCGCTTCCCCCTGGTCCAGCAGCTTCCGGAACATCTCCACCCCGG
>JADGHJ010000010.1 GCA_019686175.1 Chloroflexota bacterium
GCCCAGGTTCTGCACCTGGATACCCGTCTCGATCACCGCGCCGCTATCGCCGTGCGTCGCGCCCTTCATGACCAGCGGGATGAACAACGCCGTGGCCGCCGGCGTTCCTGGCCCTGGCGTGGGCCCCGGAGCCCCGACCAGCGTCGGCGTCACAGTCGGAGTAGCGGTCAATGTGGGCGTAGCGGTCAATGTGGGCGTAGGTGTCTGCGCCTGCGACACGGGCTGAGGCACGCTCCCGAGTAGGAGCACGACCACCAACCCGGCCGCCGCGAGCCGAAGGGCCAGCCAAGGCATCCCGATCCCTCCCGAAACAGTGATGGTCCGAGCCTCGAGACCGCGGGGCGCAGGGCAAGCAACGTGCCACGCCACCGCGTAGTAGACCTTTGGCCCTAGGACACCGGGCCGCCTGGGCCGCAACCCGAGTGGGCTCGAACCTCACCTAGGAGGATACGGATCACCGGAAGCAGGGCTGAAGAGGGTTGGCCCCTGTAATGCGCTCGTTAGCCCCTAACTCTGGCATGGGTCTGGCCTGGAGGGCACAGGGGAGCGGCGGTAACCGCCCTGTGCCCTCCAGGCTAACGGATCTGCTTGCGCTTGCGATCGACGTAATCGACCAGGATGTACTCGCCGAGCCGCTCCGGGGTGGCGTAGAAGGCGCGCCCGCGGTTGATCTTCGTGAGCTGGTCGACGAAGTCGATGAGATAGTGCCCCCGCTCGAGCATGAACGTGTTGATCACAATGCCCTCGCTAGTGCACCGGGCCACCTCGCGCAACGTCTCCTGGAAAGTGCGCTGCGTGGGCGGGTAGGAGAACTCGATGTGCCCACCCTCGAAGTACGCCGTGGGTTCCCCATCCGTGATCAGGATGATCTGCCGCGAGCCGCCCTTGTGGCGGGCGAGGAGCTGGCGCGCCAGCATGAACGCGTGCTGCATGTTGGTGCCGTAGCCCCACTCGTTCCAGGTGAGGTGCGGCAGATCCTCCGGCTTGATCTCGCGCGCGTAGTAGGAGAACGGCACGATGTACAGGCCATCGCGCGGGTATTGACCACGGATCAGGGCGTTCAGGGCGATGGCGACCTTCTTGGCGGCAGTGATGCAGCCGCGCAGGAACATCGAGCGGCTCATGTCCAGCAGGAGCACCGTGGCGCACTGCGTGAGCAGCTCGGTGCGGTACACCTCGAAGTCCTGCGGCTGCAAAGCGATCGGCGTGCCGGGGCCCTGGCGCATGACGCCGTTCATGACGGTGCGCTGCAGGTCGAGCAGGAACGGGTCACCGAACTCGTACCCCTTGCTCTCGTCGGTGCGCTCGCCGCCTCGGCCGCGGAAGTGCGTCTCGTGCCGCCCGAAGGCGTCGCGCCGCAGGTGTTGGAAGATGTCGCGCAGCGCCTTCTGGCCGATCTTGCGGATGGCCCGCGGCGTCAGCTCCCAGCGCTGGCCCTTCTTGGCGATATACCCCGCCTCCTCCAACTGCCGCGTGATTTGGCGGAGCTGCTCCAGCGACTGCGCCGCGTCGTCGCCCAGCAGCTCACGGACCCGCTGGGGGTCGAGCTGGTCCAGCGCGCTGGGGTCGCGGGCGCGCAGGAGCTGGCGCTCGAGCTGGTCCAACTCCTGGAGCTGCTCCATCAGGCGCATGGCCTCCTGGAGCGACAGCGAGTCGTCGCCGCGGAAGCTGTACTGGCGCCGGAGCTGGCCCATCGGATAGAGCTGCTCCAGATTGAGCGCCAGTTCGGTCAGCTCCTCTTGCAGGGCCGGGTCGCGGAACAGCGACTGCATCATCTCCTGCAGCTCGCGCCGTTGTGAGGCGCTGAGACTGTCGAGCAGCGACTGCATCGCGGCCATGCGCTGCTGGAGGTGGCGCACCAGGTCGTCGAGGTTCTGCATCCCGGGCGGGAAGAACTGCCCGTGCTTCTGCATGAACCCCTCGAAGTCCGGGCTGCCGCCCTCCTGGCGCTCGCGCAGCAGTTCATTGAGGTCGCGCAGCATCTCGTTCATGCGCCGGACGTCGTCCGCCGTGAGGCGCTGCGGTCCCTGCGTGAGGTTTTGGAGGCTCTGCTTGAGGCCCTGGAAGTACGACTCCATGATCTGCTGCTGGAGCTGCTGGAGCAGCTCCTGGAACAGCCGCTGGGCCTCGGGCTCCATGAACTCGTAGTCCATGAGCGCGCGGATGGCGCCGCCGACATCCTTGGGCAGACTGTCGAGGAACGCCTGCTTGCGGCGCGCCATCTGCTCCAGCATCCGCTGGAGCTGCTCCTGCGAGAGGCCATCGGCGCCGCTCTGGCCGCTCTCGGCACCACTCCCGGGCCCCGACTGCTGCCCGGAGGGAGGCTCCGCGCCCGCCGGGCCGCGCTGGCCCGGACCACCGCGGGGAGCCGGCTGGTCGCCCGTCTGGGCGGTCCGGGGCGGCTCCCCCGCTGGTGATCCGCGATCGGGCCGTTGGCTGCCCGCAGACTCCCCCTGGCCAGGCTCGCGGCCCTGCCGCGCGCGCTCCAGCCGGCGCTCGATCCCCTCGCGCTCGGTGCGCACCACCTCGTCGAGCTTCTCGCGGATGTCCTTGAGCAGATCGTTGAGCTGGTAGCGATCGAGCTGGCGCTGGCGCTGCTGGCGGAGCCGCTCCAGGAGCTGCTGCAACCCCATCATGCGCTGCCCGTCCTGGTTGCGGTAGCCGGTCTGCATGAGCCGCTGCAGGGCGCTGCGGAGGTCGCCGTCGGCCAGCAGGTCGTCGGCCAGATGCTCGATCAGCTCCTCGGGGTCGAACGGGGCGACCTCCTGGGTGCCGTCCCAGCGCGAGTATCGGAAATACCGCATGCTGTTCCCTCTGCCGCGCTAGCGGCGATAGCGCGCGCGGCCATCGCCTCGATCCTTGTTGAGCCGGCGATTCAAGTGCAGGCCCTCGAGCACGAACTCGACGGCCGAGGCGATCATCGCTGGATTGTTGCCCGCGCCGAGCTTGGCGATGGCGTTCTTCAGCCCCGGCATCTGCGCGGCCTGGAGCGCATAGTCCATCGAGGGCATCGTGTCGCCCACGTCCACGCTCAACCCGTTGTCGAACGCGCGCAGCAGCTCGTCGAACTCGTGCACCATGAAGTAGCGGTTGAACACGTTGACGACGGCGCCCTGGATCAGCCGCTCGATCAGCCGGTCCTCCTTGGCCTCCCCGATCGCCTCCAGCTCGATCTTGCCGAGCGTCGAGGCCACCACGGCGGGCAGGTCGCTCACCCGCGGGCACACGTCGCGCTCGTTCAGCCGCAGCGCGCGGCGCGTGGCGTTGGAGATCAAGTTCTCGTAGTTGCAGATCGACACGCGCACGCTGACGCCCGAGCGGTGGCTGATGTCGGGGTTCTTGCGAGCGAGGTGGGTCAGCTCGGCGATGATCTCCTTCATGAAGAACGGCACGCCCACCTCGTGGCCGTCGCTGGTGAAGCGCGCATACTCCTGCTCGATGATGGCGATCTCGTGCTCCAGCGTCTGCGGGTAGTGCGTCCGGATCTGCGAGCCGAAGCGGTCCTTCAGCGGGGTGATGATCCGGCCCCGGTTGGTGTAGTCCTCGGGGTTGGCCGAGGCCACCACGAACACGTCCAGGGGCAGGCGGACCTTGTAGCCGCGGATCTGGACGTCGCGCTCCTCCATGATGTTGAGCAGGCCGACCTGGATGCGCTCGGCGAGGTCGGGCAGCTCGTTGAGGCAGAAGATGCCGCGGTGGCAGCGCGGGAGCAGGCCGTAGTGGATCGTCAGCTCGTCGGACAGGTAGCGGCCCTCGGCCACCTTGATCGGGTCGACCTCGCCGATCAGGTCGGCGATGGTAATGTCGGGCGTGGCGAGCTTCTCGCCATAGCGGCGCTCGCGCGGCACCCACTCGATGGGGGTGTCGTCGCCCAGCTCCTCGACCATCTGCCGCCCCTGCTTGGAGATCGGGTGGTAGGGGTTGTCGTTGATCTCCGAGCCGGCGATGATCGGCATCTCCTCGTCGAGGAGGTTGACCAGCGCGCGTGCCAGGCGCGTCTTGGCCTGGCCGCGCTCGCCGAGGAAAATGATGTCCTGGCCCGAGAGGATGGCGTTCTCGATCTGAGGGATGATCGTCTCGTCGTAGCCGACGATGCCGGGGAACAGCGGCTCCCCCGCGCGGATCTTCCGGGCCAGGTTGCGGCGCATCTCCTCCTTGACGGACACGATCTGGTACTCGCTCTGGCGGAGTTCGCCGAGTGTACGGGGCTTGGCCATTCTTCCTCCTGGTAGTAGCGCGCCGACGGGCCCGCCCGGGCATCGTGCGATAGTCGTTACGCCAACTATACTGCCGCCGCCAGGCAGGCCAAAGCAAGCACAGCGGCCGGCCATCTCGGGGCAGCCCACAGGGTGGCGAGCCGATGGGTGTGCCAGAGTATGACGCGCTATCGCCCCGGTCGCCAACTAGCCGTTCGGGCGGGGAGACGGGATGGGCCGGCCCCGTGCGGCCAGCGCCCTCACTACTCCTGGCGAATCAGGCGGAAGGCCTCGGCCGCGCGGAGCCCGTGGCGCTCGCCCAGTTCCCGGGCCCAGGAGCGCACGCGGTCCTCGAATCCCGGTCGCACTTGACTAGCGTGGCACCGCAGGGCGGCGATCTTCTGGTCCAAGGTCTCGCTCACATCGATGATCACGTCGGGGTCGGCCGATTCCGTGACGTAGATCTCGGGCACGATCCACGGCGCGAAGCCTGCGGCCAGCAGCTCCGGGAACAAATGAGGGGTGGAGGCGGTGGGGTAGACGGCGGCCAGGGCAGCGGCGCCGGCCGCCATGTGATCCGGATGATTGCGCCGTAGCCCACGGCTATCGAGAATGCGGTTTGGCGACTGGCAGATCAGGCGCTGCGGCCGGTAGCGCCGGATCTCGCGGGTCAGGTCTTTACGCAGGGCCAGCGTGGGCTCGAGGAGGCCGTCGGGGTAGTCGAGGAAGCGCACCTCGGCGACGCCCAGCACCGCCGCGGCCGCGCGCTGCTCCGCTTCTCGCGTGCGTTTGACCGCTTCGAGGTCGGCACCCACGTCGTGGGTGCCCTGCTCCCCGCGCGTGCACAAGACGTACACCACGCGCCAGCCTTCCTGCACCCACCGTGCGATCGTCGCGCCACAGCCAAACTCCGGATCATCGGGGTGCGCGGCGATGAGCAGGACCGTCCCAGGCTCCGTCGATGACAGGTCGGACATCGTCTCGTCTCGCCTCTGCAGAACTTACTTAAGGCTAGCAGAGCGGACGACCGTGCCGCCCGACCGGCCCCGGGCCCAGACCGCCCTAGAAGGGACGCAGCCAATACAGCGCCCCAAGGGCTAAAAGCACCAGCAGCGCACGACACACGAGTGCCCAGGTCTCTCCCCACACGGTATCCCTCGCCTCCACACCCGCTGTTTGGCTAGGGGGCGGTGTGGCATGCCTGCCCATTGTAATGCATGTTCGGTGCCGCGGGATCCGGGCCGCCACCCGGATCCCTGCCGGCGATCCCGATCGCCTCTCGGGGCGCCGGCCCTACAGCCATTGGCGGGCTGGTCGAGCCGCTGTCCTCAAGAACGGGCCGCCGTTTACAGCGACAGGTCCAACCATCCCGAACGCTGCTCTAGCGCCAGCGCAATGCCGCGCGGATCACCCATGGCAACCGCAGCACCTCACACCAGGCGAGCAACAGCCCGAGCAGGCCTGGACCGATCGCCGTGGGCCGCAACACCTCACAGCTCCCTGCAAGAGCGCGGTCGCGAATGGCCCTCCCCCTCCAGCGCGGAGTGGCGCCCGCGCCGCTCAACTCGGGCGCAGTCTAGCGCATCCCTGGCCGTGGTCGTCGGCACGCTCAAATCACGAAGCGGTCACAGCGCGCGTGTCACGGCTTACCCCCGCATGGCACACTTCTCGCAGAGCCGCTCCGCAGTGTGTAAGGAGGCGGATCATGGCCCAGAGGCTAAGCCGGTGGCGGTTCCCGCGTCGGCCCCAGCGCGCAGCGGCGCTGGGCGGCAGCTTGGGAGCCCTGCTGGCGGCAAGCATGCTCGCCCGCCCTGACCTGGCGGGCTTCGCGCTGGGGTCCACCGCGGCGCTGCTCGTGGCCGGGCTCCTATGGGACGACGACCATCCCTCGAGTGGGCGGCGCGTCCGCGTTCGCTTGGGTCGCGCCTTGCGGCAGCCGGCCGCTCGCTTCCTCCGCCGTGGCGCTGGAGGGGTGGCTCATGGATCGCACGGCCATCGCTCGCTTACTCTTGACCGAGCTCGCTAAGCCTCGTTGGGCCGGCCGGTTCGGCCCGTCGTCCTGGGAGCTGCGTGCCCTGCTGCAACAACAGGGGATATCGGTCTCCACCCCCGAGCTGCTCGACCTCCTGGCCGACGCACGGACCCGTGGCTGGATTCGCTATCAGGCGCTGCCAGGCGGTGCCGCTCCTACCGTGGGCAATGTCCGGATCACGCCCGAGGGGCGCGCGTGGTTGGCCAGCGAATCGCCCTCCAGTGGCCATTCGTGACGCGCTGGTCGCACAGTCGGAGGGGCCGCGTCTGCTGGTAGCTGCGCTACAATCGGAGGATATCGGCGAAGCGCCACCCACGCCGGAACTCGGCCACCTGTGAACGAGTGGCTGATATGGCCGCGAGCGGCGCGTGGCGAGACAGGGTGTGCACATGTTTGCACGGCTCGTCGTAGTGAAATGCTTGCCGGATAGGGTCGAGCAGTTCGAGCGCATGGCCCGGGCGGGACTGCGCTTCTACCGCGACCAGCCGGGGTGCGTCGCGGTGTACCTGCTGCGCGCGCGCTCCGATCGTACCAACCTCATCGCCATGTCCTTATGGGAGCGCGAGGTCGATCTACTGACCGCCCGCGAGCGACCGGAGTACCGCGAGGCGATGGCCGGACTCGCCGAGACGTACTCGGAGCCGCAATCGGTCGGCGAGTGGGACGTCCTCGAGCTGTAATGCCGGAGCCGCGAGGACGCCGTGCTGTGGGTCTATGACCTACGGAGCCTCGATCTCGACTGGTGGGCGGCGGCCGCGCCAGCGGAGCTAGCGGCCACGGTGGCGCCTGGCGATCGAGTGGTGATGCTGGTGGGCGACGCGGCCCTGGCCGCTCGCGAGCGGCTGGCGCAGGCGCTGCAGCGCGCCGGCTATCCCACGTGCTGGAGCACCATTGAGCAGCTGGCCGCGCTGGTGATCGAAGCGATCCCCGGGGAGCCGACTCCACCATGAGCCGAGCACCCACCGGTAGCGAGCGGCAGGAGGCGCGAGTGCTGCGCACGGTGCACGTGGGCCTGGGCACGATCGGCCAGCTCTGCTTGCGGGCGGCCGCGAACCGCCCGGGGATCCGGATCGTCGGGGCGATCGATCCCCACCCCGACCTGGTAGGACGCGACGCTGGCACCCTCGCGGGACTGGGCCGGCCCCTCGGGCTGCGCGTCGAGCCCGATTGGACCGGTGTCCCCGAGGCCGACGTGGCGATCGTGTGTACCACCTCGCGGCTCGTCGACCTGCGCGAGCCGATCGGCGCCGCGCTGGCTCGTGGCCTGGACGTGGTGAGCACCTGCGAAGAGCTGGTCGCGCCGCCGATAGACAGCCCCGAAGCTCAGGAGCTGGATGGCCTGGCCCGCCGCGCGGGCCGTAGCGTGCTCGGCGCTGGCGTCAACCCGGGCTTCGTAATGGATGCGCTCCCGCTGGTGCTGAGCGCCGCCATGCTCGACCTGGAGGCCGTGCGTGTCCGGCGCGTGGTGGACGTGCGCACGCGCCGCCCGCAGCTCGCGGCCAAAACGGGCGTGGGCCTCACGCCCGCCGAGTTCGAGACGCGGCTGATGCGCGGCGAGGTGGGGCATGTGGGGCTGGCGGCCTCAGCTCGCCTGCTCGCTGCGGGCCTCGGCTGGGAGATCGAGACCCTCGGCGAGGCGGTACGCCCACTGCCGCGTGCCGACGGGCGCTGCAGCGGCGTGCATCAGGAGCTACGCGCGCTGGTGGGCGGCGTGCCGCGCATCGTCCTCGAGCTGACCATTGCCGAGGCGGTCGCGGCCCCCGGCGACACCATCTGGCTAGACGGCACGCCCCCGCTGGAGTGGCGTATCACGCCCGCCACCCCTGGCGAGGAGGCGACTTGCGCCCTCGTGGTCAACGTCGCGCTCGGCCTGGCCGCGCTCCCGGCCGGGCTGCGGACGATGGTCGACTTGGTGCCTCTGCGCTATCGCGAGCGGCGCTAGAGCGCCAGGTCGCGCAGGAAAGCCCGGAGCCCAGGCCCCAGGTCGCGCCGCTTCAGCCCCAGGGCGACATTCGCTTGCAGGAACTCCAGCTTGTCACCCACGTCGTAGCGCCGGCCCTCGAACTCGTAAGCGTACAGCCCACCCTCACGCGCCTGCACATTCAACGCATCGGCCAGCCAGATCTCGCCGCCCTGTCCCACTGGCGTGCGCTCCAGCAGCTCGAAGATATCGGGGGTCAGGATGTACTCCTTGACGGCCGCGAGGTTCGACGGGGCGCGCTCGATCGGCGGCTTCTCCACTAGCTCCTGCACGCGGTAGGTGCGTGCGGCAACCGGCTCCACGCGGCAGATACCGTAGCGCGGAATCACCTCGCGCGGGACCTGCATCACCGCGGCCACGCTGGCCCCATACCGCTCGTACACGGGGAGGAGCTGGCGCAGGCACGGGACCTCGGAGTCGATGAGGTCATCGCCCCACAGCATGGCGAACGGCTCATTACCCACCACGTGCTTGGCGCACAGCACCGCGTGCCCATTGCCGAGCGGGGCCGGCTGGCGCACGTACACGAACTCGGCGAGGCTCGTGATCCGCCGCAGCTCCGCGAGCTGCTCCTCCTTCCCCGCCGCGGCCAGCCGCGCCTCCAACTCGTAATGCGTATCGAAGTGGTCTTCCAGCGCGCGCTTGCTCTGCGAGGTGACCACGATAATCTGCTCGACCCCGGCGGCCACCGCTTCCTCGACGACATACTGGATCACCGGCCGATCGACGATCGGCAGCATCTCCTTGGGCACGACCTTCGAGGCAGGCAAGAACCGGGTACCGAGCCCGGCCGCTGGAATCACCGCTTTCCGAATCGCCACCACTGCCTCCTTGCTCCACACGCCGCGCCGGCCCGCGCGCCGCCGGCCCCTCAGGCGGCGTGGGCGTCCTCCGAGCTATCGTCGAGCACCGCGCCCGGGAGCCGCGCGGCCCGCTGGCGGCGCTCCTCCAATGTCAGCCGGTAGAACGCTACCATGGCGACCAACACCCCGGCGATCGGCACGCCAAACACCGCACCCCACACTCCGGCGAGCTTGCCGCCCACCAGCACCGCCACCAACACCAGCAGCGGATGGATACCCACCGTGTGGCTCATCAGGCGCGGACTCACTACATTGATCAAGAACACCTGTAGGCCCACCAGCAACAGCAGCATCCACCAGAGCCGCCCGGGCTGCAATAACAAGGCGATCACTACTGGCGGGACGAGGGCCAGCGCCTGCCCAATGAACGGGAGCAGCATCGCTAGCCCGGCGAACACGCTGGCCGCCAGCGCGTACTCCAACCCGGCCACCGTCATCACCACGGCCGTGCCCAGCCCATAGGCGACCGCCAGCAGGAGCTGGCCGCGCAGGAACCCGCCGAACGCCTGGCGCACGCTCTCCATGAAGTACCGTACGTCGTCGCGGAGCGACACCGGCGTAGCCACCAGCACCGCGCGGGTGATCCGGCTGGCGTCGAGGACGAGGTAAACGGAGAGCACGAGAACGATGATGACATCGATCGCCAGCGCTGCCGCGCTACGCGCCAGCACCACGACGTTCGTGAGCACCGGCCCGCCGAGGGCTGCCAGGCGCTGCAGCAGCTCCTGGTAGTTGCCCCACAGCTCGGGCGGCGGGTTGACCCCCCGCGCCGCTAGCTCGCCCTGCCAGAACGCAAAGTACCGACCGACGTTCTCGACATACGCGGGCCACTGCAGCGCGATGGCCACGAGCTGGTTGATCAGCGGTGGCAGCAGCCAGATCGCAGCGGCGACCAGCGTGCCGAGCAGTGCACCGTACACCAGGGCGACTGCCAGGCCACGGCGCAGCTTGTAGCGGTCCTCGAGTAGCGAGACCAGCGGCTCCAGCATGAAGGCCAGCAGCCACGCGGCGAAGAACAGCACGAGGATGTCCGCCAGGTGGAGCACCAGCGCCCACACCATGCCTGCCAGGTACAGGCCCGCGATGCAAACTAGCAGGATGGAGAGGGCACGCAGCCAGGGGTCTCGAATGCGATCGAACACAGGCCACCGGATAGGAGCCGAGATACCGATGCCGTTCCCGCACGAAAGTGGCGGCGCGTCGCCGGCTCGCCGCCTCAGCACGGCTCACGGGTATCGTATGCGGGACGCGACGGCGGTACAAGTCCTTGCTATGTTACGCTCTCTTAAGAGGGCGAGTAGCGGGGACCCGAGACGATGCACGAGCAGCGACACCATCGGCTCGCGATCCTTCGAGAGGCTGGCCTGTACTTGGTCACCGATGAGCGCCAGCCCCCGCGCGAGCGACGGCGCGTGGTCGAGGCGGCTCTGCAGGCCGGCGTGCGGGTGGTGCAGCTGCGGGACAAGCACGCACTCGGCGGCCCGCTGCTGCGGGAGGCACAGGAGCTAGTCGCCCTGTGCGAGGCCTACGATGCCCTCCTGATCGTCAACGACCGCGTCGACGTGGCGGTTGCGGCCGGTGCGCACGGGGTGCATGTTGGCCAGGACGACCTGCCGTACGGGGTGGTCCGCCAACTAGTGCCGCCGGAGATGCTGGTGGGCGTGTCGGCGTCGACCGTGCCCGAGGCGGTGGAGATCGACCGCGCGGGAGCCGACTATATCGGCTTCGGGGCGATGTTCCCCACCGCCACCAAGCCCGATGCCGAGTACGCTGGCCCGGCGATGCTGGCGGCCGTGCTGGCGGCCGTGCGTTGCCCGGTGGTCGCGATCGGCGGGATCACGCACGAGAACTTGCCGGAGGTGCTGGCTGCCGGCGCGCGCGTGGTGGCGGTGGTGAGCGCGGTGTCCACGGCGCCCGACCCAGCGGAGGCGGCACGGAGCCTGCTGGATGCTGTGCGGGGGACAGCACAGCGGTGACCGCGGGCCGGCTGGGCGGTGTCGACGCGGCGTTTGACCGACGAGAAGGAGTCTGATAGACTTACGCCGGTTTTGGACCATGGGGGTCCAGATGCGCGGTGTGGCCGCGCAGTCCCGCCTCGCGCCGCCGGGGTGTCCGGCGCCGACGAAGCGTCAGCATCCGGCGGTCCCCTTTGGCGACTCCCTAGTGGTTGCCCGCAGTATGCGGGGGCCGACCAGGGCGCGGTGCCCCGTGCCCTGAACGGGCGACAGCGCAGCGAGGGTGGCGGTAAGCACGTTCTCACACGGCCAGCGGCCGTCACGCTGCGGGCGAAGGCCGTGTGGCCCCGCGTGAGCCAGGCCGAGGCGGGGGCCAAACGGACACGCAAGGGCGCGTAGGTGGAGGAGGCCCAACAGATGGACGCCATGCTACCCACGATCATCGTCTGGGTGAGCGGTCTGATCGCCGTCGGCTTTGCGGCTTTTCTCGCGTATGACGTGCTGCGTCGGGACACGGGCACCAAGGCCATGCAAGAGGTGGCCCAGGCGATCTTCGAGGGCGCCATGGCCTTCCTGAACCGCCAGTACCGGACGATCTGGATGATCGCCATCGTGGCGGCGGTGGTCATCGCGGCGCTCCTGTACTTCCTGGAGCCCAATCGCGCGCTGGCCGGCGAGCTAGCCGTGAAGACGGGTATCTCCTTCCTGGTTGGGGCCGCCTGCTCGTCGCTGGCCGGCTTCATCGGGATGTACATCGCCGTCAAGTCCAACCTGCGCACGGCGTCCGCCGCGCGCCGCAGCGTCGTCGAGGCGGTCACGGTGGCGCTGCGCGGGGGTGCGGTGTCGGGCTTCTTGGTGGTGGCCCTGAGTCTGCTCGGGGTGACTGGCATCTTCTACGCGTTCGGCGGTGCCACGCGTCCCGACCTGGCGCCGGAGCTGATCGTCGGCTTCGGGTTCGGCGCGAGCTTCGTGGCGCTGTTCGCCCAGCTCGGCGGGGGTATCTACACCAAGGCGGCCGATGTCGGCGCCGACCTGGTCGGCAAGGTCGAAGCCGGGATCCCCGAGGACGACCCGCGTAACGCGGCGGTGATCGCCGACCTGGTGGGCGACAACGTGGGCGACTGCGCTGGCCGCGGCGCCGACCTGTTCGAATCGACGGCCGCCGAGAACATCGGCGCCATGATCCTCGGCGTGTCGATCTACGCCTGGGCCCGCAGCCAAGGCGCTCCGCACCCGGAGCACTGGATCCTCTTCCCCCTGGTGGTCCGAGCATTCGGCCTCCTCGCCTCACTCGTCGGCGTGCTGTTCGCGCGTGGCAGCGAGCAGGAGGACCCGATGCGGGCGCTCGATCGCGGTTACTGGGTGGCCGCGGCACTGTCCGCCATCTCTATGGTCGGCGTGACCTACTGGATGCTGGGCAACCTCAACTTCGCCTGGGCAGGGCTGATCGGCATCCTGGTCAGCATCGCCTTCGTGTACATCACCCAGTACTACACGGCGGGTAGCTGGCGCCCCGTGAAGGAGATCGCTGCCGCGTCCAAGACGGGCCACGCCACCAACGTGATCTCCGGTATGGCCGTCGGTTTCGAGACCACTGCTAGCACCGCCATCGTGATCTCCATCGCCCTGCTGCTGGCGTACGTGCTGGGCGAGAGCAGCGGCATCCCACACGGCGGCATCTACGGCACGGCCATCGCCACCATGGGCATGCTGATGACCACCGCCTACATCCTCTCGATGGACACCTTCGGCCCGATCACCGACAACGCCGGCGGCATCGCCGAGATGTCCGAGGCGCCCGCCTCCACGCGCCAGATCACCGACAAGCTCGACGCGGTCGGGAACACCACCAAGGCACTCACCAAGGGCTACGCGGTGGCCTCGGCGGCCCTCGCCGCCTTCCTACTGTTCAGCGCCTATCTGGACCGCGTGCAGATCCTGCGGCCTAACCAGCCGCCGCTGGTGGTCGACCTTGCCCGCGTCGACATCTTCATCGGCGCGTTCCTCGGCGCGATGCTGATCTTCCTGTTCAGCTCGCTGGCCATCCGCGCTGTCGGCCGCGCAGCGGGCGACATCATCGAGGAGGTCCGGCGCCAGTTCAAGACCAACCCCGCGCTGCTGGAGGGCAAGGCTCGGCCAGACTACGCGCGCTGCGTGGACATCACCACGCGGGCGGCCCTCCGCGAGATGGTGGCGCCCGGGCTCCTGGCGGTGGGCGTGCCGATCGTGATCGGCATCTGGCTCGGTGCCGCGGCCGCGGCCGGCCTCCTCATCGTGGGCACGATCACTGGTATCCTGGTGGCGACCGTCCTCAACAACGCGGGCGGCGCCTGGGACAATGGCAAGAAGTTCATCGAGGCGGGCAACCTGCGCGACGAGGCGGGGAACATCATCGGCAAGGGCAGCTTCGCGCACGCGGCGGCGGTCACCGGCGACACGGTGGGCGACCCGTTCAAGGACACCGCCGGGCCGGCCCTGCACGTCTTGATCAAGCTCCTGAGCACGATTACGCTAGTCATGGCGCCGCTCTTCCTGTTGCGCTGAGCGGCGCCGCCCCCTGGCTCGGCTCCACCCTCCGTATGGCGGGGGCTGGCCTGCCGCCGGGGCCACCGCGCACGACGAGAGGATACGATGCTCGACCTGGCTACCTTGAAAGAAGGCCGGCGGCCCGGGGGGCCGCCGAACATCGCCGTCGGCGATACGGTGCGCGTGCATGTGAAGGTCGTCGAGGGTGGGCGCGAGCGCACCCAGGTGTTCGAGGGGGTGGTGATTCGCATGCATGCCCCGAAGACGCTGAACGGCACCTTCACGGTCCGCCGAGTTACTCACGGGGTTGGTGTCGAACGGACCTTCCCGACCTGGTCCCCCCGGATCGAGAAGATCGAAGTGGTCCGTCACGGCCGTGTGCGCCGTGCCAAGCTCTACTACCTGCGCAAGCTGTCGGGCAAGGCCGCCCGCCTGAAGGAGCGGCGCCGGAAGCCCGCCGCCCAGAGCTCGTAGGGCGCAGCCTCCGGCGGTGGCCCGAGCAGTCCGTGGTCCAACACTCGACTGTGAGCGCTGGTTCTGGCGCCGTGGCTACACGCTCGTCGCTGGAGTGGACGAGGTGGGGCGCGGTGCCCTGGCGGGGCCCGTGGTGGCGGCAGCGGTCATCTTGCCGGCCGACGAGAGTCTGCCGGCGGCGCTGCCGGGGCTTCGCGACTCGAAAGCGCTGCCACCTAAGGCTCGCGAGCGGCTGGCCGCGACCCTGCAGGCCGTGGCGGTCGCCACCGCCCTGGCGGTCGTGCCGGCCGAGCTAGTGGACGCCGCGGGCATCGCGGCCGCTGGCCAGTTGGCCTTGGCTCGTGCAATAGCTGCGCTGCCGGTGACGCCACACGCCCTGATCACCGACGCCTTCCGGATTCGCGCCTCGACGCTGCCCCAGCTGGCGTTGATACGCGCCGACGCCCGCTGCTGTAGCGTGGCCGCGGCGTCCATCCTCGCCAAGGTGTATCGCGACGGCTTGATGAGCGCCCTCCATCTGGACTACCCTCCCTACGGATTCGATCGGCACAAAGGCTATGGGACCGCCGCGCACTGGGCGGCGCTGCAGCGCCACGGCCCCTGCGCGTTGCACCGGCGGAGCTTTGCGCCGGTGCGGGAGCTAGGCCAGAGGTGACCAGAGCCGCCCAGACACGTGGCGCGGCCGCCGAAGCATACGCCGCACGCTACCTGGAGCGGGCCGGCTACACCGTGTTGGCTCGCAACTATCGAGGGGGCGGGGGCGAAATCGACGTGGTGGCCCGCGATGGCCCCGAGCTGGTGTTCGTCGAGGTACGCGCGCGGCGGCCGGCCGCCCTGGTCAGCCCCGAGGAGTCATTGACCGCGCGGAAGCAAGCGCGCATCCTGCGCGCGGCTACCCACTATCTCCTGCACTGCGACACACCGGTCGAGCCCCCGTGGCGAGTGGATCTGATCGCCGTGGAGATCGACGCGCGTGGCACCCCGCATCGCCTCGAGCACCTGCGGAGCGTCGTGCCGTGAGCACCCGGCTCGGCCGCTGCGGCGCGCTCCTCCTCAGCCTGCTTAGCCTCGTGGCGAGCGTCGGGTTCGGCCCCCCGCAGTGGCTGGAGCGCGACGGCGCCGACGTCGGCGTGGGGCCGGCGGCCGCACGGGCCGCACAGGCCACCCGGCCGCCCGTGATAACCGCCCGCAATGCGGCCCTGCTCGACGTCGCCAGCGGCCGCCTCCTCTATGCGCGCGCCGCCGACGAGCAGGTCGCCCCGGCTAGCCTCACGAAAATGATGACGGCGCTGGTGGCACTGGAGCTGGGCCAGCCTGAGCAGCGGATCACCGCCTCGTCCCATGTGTACGTCGAGCCCGTCGTGATCGGTCTCGACGCGGGCGAGACGATGCGGCTCGAAGACCTGCTTTACGGCCTGTTACTCACCTCCGGCAACGATGCGGCCGTGGCCATCGCCGAGGGGCTGGCGGGGTCCGTATCCCGCTTCGCCGCGGCGATGAACCGTAAGGCGGCCGAGCTGGGCCTACACAACACCCACTTCCAGAACCCCCACGGCCTGGATGAGCCGGGGCACTACTCCACAGCCCGCGACGTGGCGCGGATCACCGCCGCGCTGATGCAGCAGCCGCTACTCGCCCGCATCGTGGGCACGCGCGTCCACACAGTGCCGGGCCCGCCGCTCTATCAATTCCGCAACAGCAACCCGTTGCTCGGCACCGTCGCCGGCGTGGACGGCGGCAAGACCGGCTTCACCGATCTGGCGGGGCGCTGCCTGGCGGTAACCGCGGAGCGGGGCGGCCATCGCGTGGTGGCCGTGGTCCTGCACAGCCAGAACCCCGCTCAGGACGCCCAAGCCCTCCTCGAATTCGCGTACGGCAGCTTCGAGTGGACCACCGCCGTTCCGAGTCGCCCGCGCCTGCTCGATTACCAGCGCGAGCGCGAGCGACGGCAAGCCCGCGTCGAGGAAGTCGCTATCGCGGTGCCGCTCTGGGAACGCGCCCAGCTACGGTTCCGCGTGCTCATCGAGGACGCCACGCGTGCGGACGGCCCGCTTGGCCGGCTACGGGTCGAGTCGCCGCTCGGGATCCTCGGGGAATTCCCGTTGCTGGCCGGCACTCCACGCTAGCCCATGGCCGAGGAGCGCTTGCAGAAAGCTCTGGCCCACGCTGGGGTCGCCTCGCGGCGGGCGGCCGAGGCGCTCATCCTCCAGGGACGGGTGGCCGTCAACGGCGAGGTCGTCCGCGCGCTAGGGACCCGGGTGGACCTCGACCGCGACACCGTGACCGTCGACGGCCGCCCGATCGCGCGGCGGGCTGCCCGCCACTACGTCCTGCTCCACAAGCCGCGGGGCTACGTCAGCACCGCGCGCGACGAGCGGGGCCGACCCACCGTGCTCGACCTGGTGCCCACCCCCACGCGCCTGTATCCGGTGGGCCGCCTGGATGCCGACAGCGAGGGCCTGCTGCTACTGACCGACGACGGCGACTTGGCCCTGCGGCTAACGCACCCGCGCTACAAGGTACCGAAGGAGTACCATGTTCTCGTGCCCGCGCCGGTACCCGAGGAAGTGCTGGCTCGGCTGCGCAGCGGCGTGGACCTGGCCGAGGGGCGAACGGCGCCGGCGGAGGTCGCCGTGCTCCGCCGTGAGCCGGCGGGCACCTGGCTACGCATCGTGCTGCGCCAGGGTTGGAAGCGGCAGATCCGCCGCATGCTCGCGGCCCTGGGGCTGCCGGTGGAACGGCTGGTGCGCGTGCGCATCGGCGGCTTGACTCTCGGCGATCTGCCCGCTGGCGCCTGGCGGGTCCTCAGCCCGGGCGAGGCGCGGCGCGCCCTCAAGGAGGAGTATGTCGCGCGAGATCATCGCCATCGACGGCCCGGCGGCCGCCGGTAAGACGACGGTCGGGCGCCGGCTGGCCGCACGGCTCGGCTGGCGGTTCCTCGACACTGGCCTGGTGTACCGCGCGCTGACCTGGCTGGCACACCAGCACGGTGTTCCCGCCGACGACACGCCGGGACTCCTCCGCCTGGTGCCGCTGCTCGACCTTCGGGCCGGCGCCCCGCACGAGGCCAAGAGCGCCACCACGGTGTGGATCGGGGGGCAGGAGGTCACGGACGCGCTGCGCGACCCAGCGATCGACGCCGACGTGTCGCTCGTCGCACGGCAGCCGGCGATCCGAGCCGCGCTGATCGCGCTGCAACGGCGCGCGGTGGGGGATGGGCCCGCCGTGGTCGCGGGGCGCGACATCGGGACCGTGATCTTTCCCGACGCGCGCCTCAAGATCTATCTCGACGCCTCGCCGGAGGAGCGCGCGCGGCGCCGGGCGGCCGAGCTGGCCAGCCGGGGCGCCTCGGCCTCGCTGGAAGCCGAGCGGGCCGCGATCCTGCGCCGTGACGCGCTGGACAGCCAGCGCACGGCCGCCCCCCTCACCGTCGCGCCCGACGCCGTGCGCATCGTGACCGACGGGCTCACTGCGGAGCAAGTAGTCGAGCGGATACAGACGCTGTGGGCCCAACGGCAGAGCACGTCCACCGGCCGCGCCGGAGCAACCGGCCAATGAGAGGACAGCTGCCGCTCGCGCCGACGCCCATCTGCGGCGGGCCGGTGTACAGCCTTGGCCGCTGGGTCATCGCCAGCTGGTTGCGGGGCGCCGCGCGGGCGCGCCTGGAGGGCCGTGAGCACATCCCGGCGACCGGGCCGTTGCTCGTGGCCGCTAACCACGTCAGCGACCTCGACCCACCCCTGCTGGCCGCGCTGTTCCCTCGCCCGCTCGCGTTCATGGGCAAGGCCGAGCTGTTCGAGCCCCGCTGGCTCGGCTGGCTCTTCGCCTATGCCGGCGTGATCCCCGTGCGTCGCGGGGCCACCGAGCGCCGCTCGCTCGACCGCGCCCTGGCCGTCCTCGCTCGCGGCCAGGCCGTGGCGGTGTTTCCCGAGGGCACCCGCTATGCGAGCGGCGTGTTGGGCCGAGCCCACCCGGGGGTCGGGCTGCTGGCCGCGCGCTCCGGCGCGCCGGTGCTACCCGTGGCTATCCTCGGCACGGAGCGGATCGTGACGATAGGCGACTGGCTGCGGCGCCCGTGGCTGATCGTGCGCTGCGGCCCACTCCTCCCCGGCGAGGCCGCACCGCGCGCCGGTAGCGCATACTATCAGCGGCGCGCCGATGAGATCATGCTGGCGATCGCGCGCCTGCTCCCGCCGCGGCAGCGCGGCGTGTACGCCGCCGCAGCCCGAACTGCGGGCGCAGTTGCGCTTCAGGACCAGGAGGCAGTCCCCGAGCCCCAGAGCACGGGACGCACCAGGATGGATCAGCACCCGTGATGGAGTCGATAGCCCTGCCGCTCGCCACGTCGACGCAAGCAACGTCCACCAGCGCCCAGTCGCGCCTGCCACGGTCGGTGGGCGGGGTGGTCTGGCGCGTGCGCGCGGACACCGCGGCGGCCCGCTGCGGTATCCGCCCGGGCGACCGCCTGCTGGCCGTGGACGGCTTGGTACCCCGTGATATCATCGACCTCCACTACGCCACGGTCAGCGGGGCGGTGCAATTGACGCTGGAGCGCGACGGCCGGCGCTGGACCACGACCGCGCAGGTCCCCCCCGGCGAGGACCTCGGCCTGGAGTTCGAGACGCCCACGTTCGACGGCATCCGCCGCTGCGCCAACGCCTGTCCCTTCTGTTTCATCGACGGGCTGCCGGCCGGCCTGCGGGAGACGCTCTATATCCGCGACGATGACTACCGCTACTCCTTCCTGTATGGGAGCTACGTCACCCTGACCAACCTGGGGCCGGCGGACGAGGAGCGGATCTGCTACCAACACCTCAGCCCGCTGCGCGTATCGGTCCACGCCACCGATCTCGCCGTGCGGCGCCGCCTGCTGGCCAACCCGCGCGCCCCCGACATCCTGGCTCAGCTCGACCGCTTCGGTGCCGCGGGCATCCAGTTCCACGCCCAGGTGGTGCTGGTCCCGGGCATCAACGACGGCGCGGTGCTGGAGCGCACGATCGGCGACCTGGCCGCGCGCTACCCTGTGGTCCAGTCGCTGGCGGTGGTCCCGGTCGGGCTGACCCGCCACTCCCATGTCGCGGGGCTGCGCACCTTGAGCGCCACCGATGCGCGCGACGTCCTGGCGATCTGCAAGCGCTGGCAGCGGCACCTGCGTCCTCGCCTGGGTATCGGCTTCGTGTACGCTAGCGACGAGCTGTACCTGCTCGCCGGCCGCCGCTACCCGGCGGCGCGGAGCTACGACGACTATCCCCAGCTCAGCAACGGCGTCGGGCTGGTGCCGCTATTCGTGGGGCAGTGGCGCCGGGTGCGCCGGCGCCTGCCGGCGGCCGTGTCGCCGCGACGGGTGCTGTGGGTGTGCGGGCAGGCTATGGAGCGCGCGCTGCAGGTCGTGGCGGCCGACTGCGCCAGCGTGCAGGGGTTGGAGGTCGCGGTGGTGGCGGTGCCCAACGCGTTCTTCGGGACCAGCGTGACGGTCTCGGGCCTGCTGACGGCACGCGACGTGGCCGCCGCCCTCGCCGGCCACGAGGCCGACCGCACGGTGCTGCCGCGCGCCATGTTCGATGCGACCGGCCGGCGCACGCTAGACGATTGGACGCTGGATCAACTCGCCGCGCGTCTCCCCGGCCAGGTGCTCGTGGCCGGGACGGCGCGGGAGCTGCTGGAGGCGACATGTGCGGGATCGTAGGGGTGGTCGGCCGCGAGCCGGCCGCGCCGTTCTTGCTCGATGGCCTGCGCCGCCTAGAGTACCGCGGCTACGACTCGGCGGGTATCGCCGTCATCGCCCCCAATGGCACCCTGCACCTGCACCGCGCGGCGGGCAAGCTACAGAACCTCGTGGCCCTCGTGACCGGTCGCGAGCCGCACGGGGCCGTCGGCATCGGCCACACACGCTGGGCGACCCACGGCCGTCCCTCCGACGAGAACGCCCACCCCCATACCGACTGCACCGGCCGCATCTGCGTGGTGCACAACGGCATCATCGAGAACTTCGCCACGCTGCGCGACCAGCTTCAGGCGCGCGGCCACACCTTCCGCTCGGAGACCGACACCGAGGTGCTCGCCCACCTGATCGAGGAGGAGCTGGCGCGCCTCGCCGCATGTCCGCCCGCCTCCCTCCCGGTCACAGCGGCGGACGGGCGGCAGGTAGAGGGCGATGGCGGGCGGCTGCGGGTGGCAGTCCACGAGGCGCTCCTCCGCGTGCAGGGCGCCTACGCCCTAGCCGCCATCAGCCTCGACGAGCCACACCTGCTCGTCGGCGCGGCGCGGCACGCCCCGCTGGTGGTCGGGATCGGCGACGACGCCAACTACCTCGCCTCGGACATCCCGGCGCTGCTGCCGCGCACCCGCCTGGTGATCCGGCTGCGCGAGGGCGAGCTCGTGGCCCTCGACCGCGACCGCGTGCTGCTGTATGACGAGACGGGCCGCGCGGTCGAGCGGCTGCCGACCTACGTCGAGTGGGACCAGAGTGCCGCCGAGAAAGCCGGCTACCCGCACTTCACGCTGAAGGAGATCCACGAGCAGCCCGAGGCGCTGCGCCGCGCCTTGGCCGGCCGCCTCACCGACGGCCGCGCCTATCTGGCCGAGCTGGACGGGCTCGATCTGTCGCGGGTCACCCGGGTCTACCTCGTGGGCTGCGGCACCTCGCACTACGCGGGTATGGTCGCCAAGTACGCCTGGGAGCAGTGGCTGCGCCTGCCTGTGGAGTGCATCATCGGCTCGGAGATGCGCTACGCGCCGCCGCCGCTCGACGAGCACGCCCTGGTCATCGCGATCAGTCAGTCGGGCGAGACGGCCGACACCCGCGCGGCGGCGGAGTGGGCGGCTCGCGCTGGGGCGCGCACCCTCGCGCTGACCAACGTGGTTGGCAGCAGCCTGACCCAGACCGTGGAGGCGAGCGTCTACCTGTACGTCGGCCCGGAGATCGGCGTCGTGTCCACCAAGGCGTTCACGGGCCAGCTCGCGGTGCTGTACGCCATGGGCCTCGACCTGGCGGCGCGCCGCGGCACCCTGCCGCCCGAGCAGCTCCAGGAGCTGGCCGCGGCGCTGGCCGCGATGCCCGAGCGGGTGGCGGCCTGCCTGGCCCGGCCCGAGCCCGTGCAGCGCATCGCCGCCGCGTGCGTCAACGTCGATCACCTGCTGTTCATCGGGCGCGGCGTGGGCTACCCGACGGCGCTGGAGGGGGCGCTGAAGCTCAAGGAGGTGTCATACATTCACGCCGAGGGCTACCCCGCCGGCGAGCTGAAGCACGGCCCCATCGCGCTCGTGGAGCCGGGCAAGCTGCTGATCGCCCTGGCCACGGCGAGCGCCACTTACGACAAGGTGCTGAGCAATCTCGAAGAGGTGAAGGCGCGCGGCGCCCGGGTGGTGGCCATCGCCACCGAGGGCGACACGGCGATCCAGCGGCATGCCGACCACGTGCTGTACGTGCCGGCGGCACCGGAGCTGCTATCGCCGATCGTCAACGTCGTGCCCATGCAGTTGCTGGCCTACTACGCCGCCGTCGAGCGGGGCTGCGACGTGGACCAGCCGCGCAACCTGGCCAAGTCGGTCACCGTGGAGTGAGCGTCCCTGCACATCACCTTCGTTGCGCCGTTTGGCCTGGGCCGGAAAGGCACCACTCGCGCGCGAGTCCTGCCCCTGGCCGCGGCGCTCGCGGCGCAGGGCCATCGCCTGCATGTGCTCGTCCCGGCCTGGGACGTGCCAGCCGAGCGCGGCCGCCGATATCTGTGGCGCGGCGTGCGGGTGACCTGCCTGCCCCTGCGCGCGCGACGGGGCGCGGCGCTATGTGCCCAGCTCGCGCTGGAGCTGGTTCGCCGCGCGCGGGCCGACCGCGCCCAGGTGATCCACTGCTTCAAGCCGATCGGCTACAGCGGCGCGCTGCTGCTCGCGCTGCGCGTCAGCGCAGCTGGGGGATCGGCTGCCTCCCACTCCCTCTCTTGTGGAGGAGCGAGGAGAATTCCCCGGCCACTACTGGCTCTCGACCTCGACGATCTCGAGGGCGCCGCAGGTTGGGCGGCGGCCGACCGCCTGCCCCCGTGGCAGCGCGTGCTACGCACCTGGCAGGAGCGCGCGGGCGTCCGGATCGCCCCCCTGGTGAGCGTCGCCAGTCGTTTCCTGGCCGACCTGGCGGTGGGCTGGCGCGGTAGTGAGGAAGGCATCGTCTACCTGCCCAACGGCGGCGACCTGCCCGCCGTCGATGGCTTCGTGCCCCAGGCGGCCGCGACCGTGCCCACGCTGCTCCTGTACACTCGCTTCAACGAGTTCGCGCCGCAGCGCGGGGCCGCCCTGGTGGGAGCGATCCTCCAGCGAGTGCCGGCGGCCCGGCTGCTGGTGGTCGGCCCGGCCGACAGCGCGGCCGGCCGTACCTTCTTAGGCGATCTAGCCACGCTGGGGTGCGCCGCGCGCGTGACCTGCGCCGGCTTCCAGGAGGGGGCAACCCGCGACGCTCTGCTCGCCCAGGACAGCGTAGCGCTCTGGCTGTTCGACGACACGGCGATCAACCGGGCGCGCAGTCCGGCGAAGCTAGCCGAGCTGCTGGCGCACGGCCGGCCCGTGGTGGCCGAGGCAGTAGGCGAGGTGCCCGCGCTGGCGGGCGACGCCGCATGGCTCGTCCCCGCCCGGGCGAGCACGGCGCTGGTCGAGGCGGCGGTGCGCCTGCTCACCACGCCGGACCTGCGGCAAGCGTATGCGGCCCGCGCACGGACCCATGCCGCAGCGCATCTGCCCTGGTCCACACGAGCGCAGCGGCTGGCCGCGGCGTACACGGCAGCGCTCGCGGCGCGCTAGTCCCAGCGCTCGATGCGCCGCACGACCTCGAGGTCGTCGACCAGCCGGCGGATCAGCACCGGATCGTCGGGGTCGTCCTGGCGCACCCCCAGCGCGCCGACCCGCACCAGTACCAGCACCGCCAGCAGCGTGGCCACGGCCGTCGGCACATCCGCGCCGAGCACTGCCGTGAGCGGCGCCCAGTCGTGATGGTCGAGCCAAGCCAGCACGACCGTCGCGCGCTCGACCAAGCGCGGGCGCGGCACCTCGTCCAGCGCGGGGAGCGGCGGTGCGGCGGCCGCCAGCCAGCGTTGGGCAAGCTGCAGCAAGCGCGCGGGAGGCAGAGGAGCGAGGCGCGCGGCGCCAGGCTCCCACGCCAGCGGCGCGCCGCGCGGCCACGCCCGCAGCCCGCTCGCCTCGCGCTCGGCCAGCCACCGCGCCGCTGCTTGCAGCACCTGAAACGCGCCGAGCTGGCGCTCCAGTTCCTCGGCAGGATCCTCGTCGACGTCGCTCGAGGGCGCTGCCGGCAACAGCGCGCGCGACTTGATCAGCAGGAGCTGCGAGGCCACTACTAGGAAGTCGGAGAGCGCCTCCAGCTCGCCCTCGCGCGCCAGAACCTGGGCGAGATACTGGTCGGCGACCGCCGCCAGGCTCACCGCTGTCACGTCGAGCCGGCGCCGCTGGATCAACTGCAGCAGCAGGTCCAGCGGCCCGCTGAACTCCGGCAACGCGACCGTGAGCGGCGTGCGCTCAAGGGCCGCCATCGCGATCTCCCGCAGCATGGCCGCGACAGGCAGCCTTCAGCGCGCGGATATACGCTTGGACGGCGGCGAAGGAGGGAGCGGCCGCATCCGACGGCAGCGGTGCTGGCTCTTGCGGGGCTGCCGCGCCACCGCGGTCAGTACCGAGGGCACGCACGTGCTGGACCAGCGCGCTGCCCACCACCACGCCGTCGACGCTGGCCGCCAGGCGCGCGACCTGCTCGGGCTGGCTGAGGCCGAACCCCGCCACCACGGGCAGCGCCGCCTGCGCGCGCAGCCGCGCCAGCGCTGCCCGGGCGCCACGCGGCAGGCCATCGCGCGCCCCGGTCCGCCCACGGCGCAGCCGGCAGTACAGGAACCCGGCCACCTCGCTGTCCAGGTCGGACGGCGGCGGCGCGCCCAGGGTGGCGAGCGGGACCCAGGCCAGACCGGCCTCGACGCACGCGGCGATCAGCGCCGGCCGCTCATCGCCCGGCGCGTCCGGCACCAGCAGCGCGTCGGCACCGGCGGCGGCCGCCTCCTGGCACAGCCGCGCGGGGCCGTGGGCGTGGAGCTCCGCCCAGTAGGCGAGCAACACCAGCGGCGCCGCCGTCTCGGCGCGGATCGCGGCCAGGAGCTCCAGCGCTCGATCCGTCGTCACCCCCGCAGCGCGCGCCGTGGCCGCCACCTGGCGCAACACCGGTCCGTCGGCGGTGGGCGCGGCGCTGGGAATGCCCAGCTCCAGTCCGTCGGCGCCCGCGGCCAGCAGCGCCCGCCCCAAGGGGACGGTGGCGGCTGGCGCGGGGAAGCCGAGCGTGAGGTACGGCAGCAGCGCGGCCTCGCGGCTGGCGCGCAGGCGCGCGAACGTCCGCGTCAATCGGGTCATAGGTCCGCGAGCGCCGCCGCGGCCTGGCGGGCGTGCACGATGAAGGCCTCGATCAGGCGGGCGTCCTTCCAGCCCTCGCGCTCCACGCCGCTGCTCACGTCCAACCCCCAGGGGGCCATGACCTGCACGGCCTCCGCCACATTGTCGGGCGTCAGGCCACCGGCCATGAGCGCCTCGCGCGCGTACGGGCGCGCCTGCTGCCAGTCGTAGGTCTGCCCCGTGCCCCCCCAGCGCCCGGGCACCGCGGCGTCGATCAGCAGGCGCGCGGCGCCCCATGCGGCGGCCCCCCGCTGGGCGAACTCACCGGGCGACGGCAGCTCGTGCAGCCGCAGCGCTTTGATCACCGGCCGGGCGATTTGCGCGCAGTACGCGACGTCCTCCGTCCCGTGCAACTGCACGAAGTCGAGGTCGCAGGCCGCGGCGACGGCGTTCACCTGCTCAACCGGCGCGTTGACGAACACCCCGACGGCGCCCCACCTGCGCGTGGGGAACCGCTCGCGCAGGGCAGCCAACAGCCGCCGCGCCTCCTCCGGCGGCAGGTAGCGGGGGCTCGGCGGGTAGAACACCACGCCCACCAGGTCGGCGCCGGCGGCCAGCGCCGCCTCGCCATCGTACAGGCGGCGCAGCCCGCAGATCTTGATCTTCACGGCACTGCCACCCCCAACAACTCCGCGACCCGCGCCGCTGGCTCGCCGGCGGTGACCAGCGCCTCCCCCACCAGGACGGCCCGCGCACCCGCCCGGAGCACGCGCCGCACGTCGGCGGCCGACTGGATGCCGCTCTCGCTGATCACCGTGGCCTCTGGCGGGAGGAGCGGTGCGATGCGCTCGGTAGTGCCGAGATCCACCTGGAACGTCGTGAGGTCGCGGTTGTTGATCCCGATCAGGCGCGCGCCGACCGCCGCGGCGACGGCCGCTTCCTCCGGGGTGTGCACCTCGACCAGCGCCGCCATGCCGAGATCGTGCGCCAGCGCCTGGAGCGCCCCTAGCTCGCGCTCGGGCAGCAGCGCCACGATCAGCAGCACGGCATCGGCCCCCAGGGCGCGTGCCTCCCAGACTTGGTACGCCGTGAGCACGAAGTCCTTGCGCAGCACCGGGAGCGCGACAGCTGTGCGCGCCGCGACCAGATCGGCATCGCTACCGTGGAAGAACTGTTCGTCGGTGAGTACCGACAGGGCGTGGGCGCCGGCCGCGGCATAGGTGCAGGCCAGCGCGGCGGGCTCCAGGGTGAGATTCAGGGCCCCACGCGCCGGCGAGGCGCGCTTCACCTCGGCGATGAGCCGTGGTGGTGGGCCGTCCAGCGCGGCGTGGAACGCGCGAGGCGGCGCCGCTGCGGCCGCCGCGGCCTGGACCAGCGGCAGGGGCCGTGCCGCCTCGCGCGCCGCCACTTCCGCGCGCTTGTGCGCCGCGATGCGCGTCAGGAAGTCGCTCATGTGCGCGCCCCGCCGTGACGGGCCTTCAGGTCCTGGGACAGCGCGCGCAGGTGCTCGAGGCAGCGGGCCGCGGCGCCGCTGTCCAGCGCCGCCTCCGCACGTTGCACGCCCTCGGCGAGTGTGGTGGCGCGATCGGCCGCGAGCAGCGTGGCGGCGGCGTTCAGCACCACGATGTCGCGCGCGGGCCCGCGCTCGCCGGCCAGCACCCGCCGCGCCAGGGCAACGCTCTCCTCCAGGCTGCCCACGCGCACCGCGCCCCGGGGCGCGCGCGCCAGGCCGAACTCCTCGGGTACGATGCGATAGTGCCGCACTTCCCCCGCCACCAGTTCGTGCACCACGGTCGGCCCGCTGAGCGACACCTCGTCCACGCCGTCCTCGCCGTAGACGACCAGCACGTGGCGCGAGCCGGTGCGTCGCAGGGCCTCGGCCATCGTCGCCGCCAGCGCCGGCACCGAGATGCCCAGGAGCTGGTGACGCGCCCCGGCGGGGTTGAGGAGCGGGCCGAGGAGGTTGAACACCGTGCGGATGCCGATCTCCCGACGCGGCGCCACGGCGTGCCGCAACGCCGGATGGAACAGCGGGGCGAACATGAACCCGATGCCGGCCTGCTGGATGCAGGTCGCCACGTCCGCCGGCGGCAGGTCGATGGCCACGCCCAGCGCCTCGAGCAGATCGGCGCTGCCGCAGGCGCTGGAGGCGGCGCGGTTGCCGTGCTTCGCCACGCGCGCCCCGGCCGCCGCCGCCACGATGGCCGCGAGGGTGGAGACGTTGAAGGTGTGGGCGCCGTCGCCGCCGGTGCCAGCGGTGTCGACCACCTCGCCCTCGACGGGGACCGGCACCAGCCGCCGCCGCATGGTGCGGGTGAGGCCGGCTAGTTCCTCGGCTGTCTCGCCCTTCATGCGGAGGGCGGTCGCGAAGGCGCCAATCTGCGCCGGGGTGGCGACTCCCTCGGCGATGTCCTCCATGGCGGCAGCCGCCTCGGCCTCCGAGAGGTCACGGCGCTCGGCCAGCCGCGCGATGGCGTCGCGCACCGTGAAGCGGCGCTCGTCGCTCCGCTGCGCGGCTCTCGGCGCGCTGGGCGCAGCACGGGACGCGGTAGATGGTACGGCGGCCGCCTGCGGCGGCGTTCCTCCTGGCCGGGTCATCGGACCGCCTCCAGCGCGGGGGTGCGGAAGTAGTTGAGGCCCATCGCCTCGCGGGCCAGCCGCAGAGTCTCCGCTGCCTCGCGCCGCGCCCGGGCGCTGCCCGCGTGGATGATGTCGTCGATCAGCCCCGGCCGGGCGGCGAACTCGGCACGGCGAGCGCGGATCGGGTCGAGGAACGCGTTGAGGGCGGCCGCCAGCTTCTTCTTCACCTCCACGTCGCCCACGCGCCCGGCCCGGTAGCGCTTCTTGAGGTCGTTCACCTCCTCCACGTTCGGGTTGAAGATGTCGTGGTAGGTGAACACCGGGTTGCCCTTGACGTGGCCCGGGTCGGTGGCCCGAATGCGCGTCGGGTCGGTGTACATGCTCATCACGCGCTTCTCGACGGTCGCGGGGTCGTCCGACAGGAAGATGGCGTTGTTGAGGCTCTTGCTCATCTTGTGCTTGCCATCCGTGCCGACCAGCGTGGGCACCTCGCCGATGAGCGTCTCGGGCAGTGGGAACACCGGCCCGTACAGGTTGTTGAAGCGGGTCGCGATCTCGCGGGTCAGCTCCAGGTGCGATGCCTGGTCCTTCCCCACCGGCACGAGGTCGGCGCGGACCATCAGGATGTCCGCCGCCTGGAGCACCGGGTAGCCCAGCAGGCCATACGACGCCGTCTCGATGTGCAGGCTGCGCATCACCTCCTTGAGCGTGGGCACCCGCTGGAGGCGCGGCACCGTGGTGAGCATCGAGAACAGCAAGTGCAGCTCGGTGACCTCGGGCACGAGCGACTGGAGATAGATCGTGCAGCGCTCCGGGTCGATGCCCACGGCGAGATAATCGAGCACCATGTCGCGGATATTCTGCTCGATCTCGCCGAGGCCTTCGAGCCGCGTGGTCAGAATATGGTAGTCGGCGATGATGAAGAAGCACTCGTATTCATACTGGAGCTGGACGCGGTTCTTCAGCGTGCCGACCCAGTGGCCGAGATGCAGGCGGCCCGTGGGGCGGTCGCCGGTGAGAATCCGCTTCTGGGGCATGGAGTTCGCACGGTTCATGTGGTGATCTCCTTTCGCGTCCTGGCATCTACAGCATCTACCGCCATTGGCAGGCTGGTTGAGCCATCGCCCCTGCGGGACGGGCCCGCCGTGCACGCCAGCGACAGGCCCATCCGTTCCGAACGCTGCTCTCGTTACCGCTCCCATGCAAAAAGCCCTCGTCCCGTCAGGGACGAGGGCTCCCGTGGTGCCACCCTGGTTTCGTGCGACGTCGCCGCCGCACGCTCACGCCGTCTACACGCCTCTGCCCTGGAATGGGTAGGGCGCGGGGACGGCCGCCCGGATAACGGGGGCGAATCCGGCTGAGCCTACTGAGCGCAAGCCGTTCGGTCAGCGACTCCCAGGTCCATTCCGTGTCGCTTCGAGCATCGGCTTCCACCGTACCCGACTCGCTGGGCCGAACACGACACGTACTCGTCCTGTTCACCGTCGTTGTGCTATTCAGTTGTCCTGCCGGAGTATACGAAGCTGTGCCGGCGGGGTCAATCGGAGCGCGGCTGTTCGTGAACAACATCTCACAGACCGCGCCAGTCGCCCGCGACCTCAGCGCGGGAGCGTGCCGCGGGGCACGACGGTGACGAACCCCGACATACCCAGGTCCTCGTGCAGCACGCACACATAGGGGAACGTGCCCGGCGCCCCGAACGCGAGCTGAAACTCGAGGCCGGCAGGCATTCCTGGGCCGATCATCCCCGAGCCGGCATAGGTCTGGCCGTCCCAGGGCTGCGGCGGGACCACCGGATCAATGACTCGCGGGTTACCGACCACTAGCGGCGGGCCGCTGGCCTGCGGTTGGGGCACGAACTCCCGCTCCCGCGGCGCGTCCACGCGGAAGGTGACCGTGTGCGGCTCGGTGAGCGCCTGGTTGACCCAGCGCACGGTGTCGCCGACCTCGATCGTCAGATGCTGGGGGAAGTACTTGTGCACCGCCGCGTTGGCATTGTTCGGGATGTCCATCGGCACGGTCCACAGCGTGGCTCCACCGGCCGCGAGCTGCGCCGACGGCTGTTGCTGGCTAGCCTGCTCCCGCGCTACCGCGAGGTACTCGGCTAGCTCGCGCTGCCCCTGGGCCGTGACCTCCTCCTGCGACGGGACAGCCGTGCCCGCCGGGACCACCGTCACCTGGGCCTTCATGTTGGGATGGATGAGGCACGCGTACTCGTAGGTGCCCGGTTGCGTGAACGTCAGCGCCCACTCGAACGGCTGGCTCGGGTCAGCGGGCAGGCCAGAGTTGAAATAGCCGCTGCCGCTGTACACCGGCTCGGGCTGGACCGGATGGGCGACTAGCGGATTGACCTGGATCTCGCCCTCCGGCAGAGGCAGGAACACTTCCGGGTACGGCTGGCCCGAGGCGAGCGCGACGTTGTGGAAGCCGTGGACCAACCAGCGCACGGTGCCCCCCGCGGGGATGGTAACCGTCTTGGGCAGGAACTCCAGCACCTCCGTGATGGAGGCGGGATCGAAGGCGCCCCCGATCACGTCGATGGTCAGCGAGTTGTCGGCGGATGGTACGGGAGGCGTTGGCGCTTGGGCAACCGCCGCCTGCGGGAGGAGGCTGCCGAGCGCGAGTGCCGCGGCCAGGGCAGTAGTGGCGCCACGTCGAAACAGTGTGCTCACGGGGGTCCTCTCCTCTCCCGTTGCCGTTCAGGGCCAGAGACCAGTACTTTGAGCTGCGGCGGCGCAGTGCGGTCAGCCGAGCCAGACCAGACTTACTGGACCACGATGGTGCCGACCATGAAGGGATGCGGCAGACATACGTACTGGTACTCGCCCGGCGCGGTGAAGGTATACTGCCAGCTCTCGCCGGGGAAGATCAACCCGGAGTCGAACCCCCCGGTTTGGGTCGCCGTGTGGATCTCGGGGTCATCGTTGACGAAGCGCACGGTGGAGCCGACCGAGACGGTCAGCGTGTCCGGGAGATAGGCGTTGTTGACCATGCGCACCACCATCGCCTCGTCGGCGGCAGTCGCGCGGGGACTGGCCAGCGCCAACAGGCAAATGGCCAGCGCGGGAAAGGCCCGGCACGGACGCAGCGAGAGCATCTCACCCCTTTCTGCCGCAACTGTCTCCTGCAGGTGCGGCTCGCTCATCTCGAGGCGCGAGTGATTTGGCCCTCGTCCAGCCGGTCGCCCTGCCGGGCCATCTCACAGGGAGCTACGATAGGGGAGCCGGAGGCAGGTTGGCAATTTTTTGATTGTCAATGACGCCTCGTGTCCAGCGGGCAGCTGAGGGCCTGTGCTATCCTTGGGGCACTTCAAGGGCCCGTCGTGGGTCGATTGCGGGGAGGCGGAGTCGTGACGGAGAGCAGCGAGCGGCGTGTGACGCATGAGGCCGATCTGGTGATTGTCGGCGCGGGGGCAGCGGGCGCCACGGCGGCACTGGAGGCCCACGCGGCAGGAGCGACCTTCGTGGGCCTCGACCAGCTCGGCGAGTTCGGTGGCACGGCCATCACCAGCGGCGGTGGCTGCTGCATCGCCGGCTCCCGCTTCCAGCAAGCGCGCGGCATCGAGGACTCGTGGCAGCTCGCCCTACAGGACCTGATCGAGGCTGGCGACGGCGAGGCAGACGCCGAGTGGGGCCGCTTCTACCTCGAGCATTCGGCGCGCGACCTGCACGACTGGCTCCAGGAGCGCGGTGTGGAGTGGATCGCCCTGAAGTGGCAGGAACACCACTCGGTGCCGCGCTGGCACCAGCCCAAGGGCGCTGGTCGGGGCATCATGCTCGCCCTGTGGGCCGAGATGGGGCGCCTCGGCCTGCAAGACCGCTGGCACTTCAACATGACTGCCGAGGACCTGCTCCTCGCCGACGGCCGTGTGGTGGGCGTGCTGGCGCGCGACCAGCAGGGCGCACTGCACGAGTTCCGCGGCCAGGCCGTGATCATGGCCACCGGCGGCTTCATGGGCAACCTGGAGATGGTGCTCGAATACGGGCCGCACCTACGTCGGGTGGAGAAGGTGCTCGTGGGCGGCGGGCGCGGCGCCCAGGGCAAGGGTCACCGCCTGCTGGAGCGCTACGGCGCCCAGCTGACCCACATGCACAACCTCTGGTGCTACGTCTACGCCACCCCGGACTACAAGGACCCGGAGGGCCGGCGCGGCCTGGTCATCCGGGGCATCGACGACAACATCTGGGTGAACGAGAACGGCGAGCGCTTCCACAACGAGTTCTACACTGGCGCGGGGATGGCCACCCCGGCCGTGCTCCAGCTCCCGCGCGCCACCTGCTGGTGCATCCTCGACCGCGCCATGGCCAGCCAGATGGACATCGCCGATCCCTACTATCGGCGGGGGCAGGAGGTGCTGCGCGACCGGGTGGAGGAGCTGCTGGCCCACTCGCCGTACATCTGGCGCGGCGACACGCCCGCGGAGCTGGCCCGCAACGCCGGCCTCAACGTGGAGAACTTCGTGCGCACCTTCGAGGGCTGGAACGCGCTGCTGGCCTCGGGCGCCGAGGAGGACCCGCTGACGGGCCGCAAGCTGAAGGGGCTGAAGCCATTCACCGAGCCCCCGTTCTACGCCATCCAGTTCTTCCCGCTGGCGCGCAAGAACCTGGGTGGCGTGCGCACGGACCTCCAGTGCCACGTGCTCGACCGCGCCAACCGGCCGATCCCGGGGCTGTACGCGGCGGGCGAGCTGTGCGGCCAGGCCGGCGGTCACATCGCGGGCAAGCGCGCCTTGGAGGGCATCATGATCGGCGGCTCGCTGTTCTCCGGCCGAGTGGCGGGCGCCTGGGCCGCGCATGAGGCCGGCTACCGCGAGCCGGTGCACCTGGACGCGCGACGACCGCTCGAAGCGGCCACTGTCTAGCCAAGTCCGGGGGCGGGGTGGGGCGTGCACCACCAGGTGCTGTACGGCCAGCGGCACGGCTCGGGCCGCTGGTCGCCCCCGCTTGGACCAGGGCAGGGCGACGGTCCGGTGGTGCTGTGGCTGAATGCGCGCCGGGAGGTGCTGGGGGTGCCGGCGCCGCGCCTCGGCCTGCTCGCGCTGCTGGCTGCCCACGGGCTGCCCTACACCTTGCGCTACCGGCCCTGGTCGGATCCAACGCTGCGAGGCGAGCCGCTACTGGTAGCTGTCGCCGACCTCGGAGAGCCGTTGGAGATCGTGGTCAACGGCACGCTGGCCGCCTGCGGCGTCGTCCACCTGACCGTCATGGCTGGCGACGAGGTCGTGATCGGGCAGCCCTGGTACCTCCGCCAGCGCTTCCCGTTCTACCTGCCTGACAACGCCGTTCCGCCGGCACGCTAGTCCTCAACCGGGCCAGGCGACACGTCACGAGGCGCCCCGGCAGACACCGGGCGGCGGGAGATCAGGCCCGGGCGCGCTGGAGCAACTGCCGGCGGATGCTGGCGGGCACGGCTTCCGTGATCCCCAGATCCATCAGCTGTGCCGCGAGCCAATGGGCGGCCGTCCATTCCTTCACCCGCCGCCGGAGCCGTGCCAGGCGGGCGCTCTTCTCCGCTACCGGCATGTCCAGCGCCTGCGCCATTGCCTGAGCCGTCCCCTCCACGTCCAGCGGCGACACCAGCAGCGCGCTCTCCGCCGCTTCCTCGGCCACCCCCGCCGTCTCCGACACGATCAGCACGCCGGGCCGCTGCGAGACGATCGCCCACTCCTTCGCCACCAGGTTCATCCCGTCGTGCAGCGAGTTCACCAGCATCACGTCGCACAGCCGCATGGCGACCAGCGCCTGGTCGCGATCGTTGGTGTAATAGACATGGATCGGTGGGCGGCCGCACGAGGCGGCGAAGCGCGCGTTGATGCGCTCAATCGTGGCGTAGATCTTGTCGCGATATGCCTGATACACCCCGAGGTCGGTGCGCGATGGCACCAGGAAGGCCAGGAACCGCACGCGTCCATGCAGGTCTGGCCGCAGCTCGAGCAGCCGCTCGAATGCCAGGAAGCCAACGAGCTGGTTCTTGCTCGGGTCGAGGCGGTCGACCCGCACGACATTCAGCTCGCCCAACTCGGGCGCCAGCCGTCGCTCCATGGCCTCGACCACCTGCGGGCGCATCCCCCGCTGGAGAGCTTGGGGATCGACGCTGGCCGGGTAGGCGCGCACGGCCACGCGGCGCCGCGGCGCGGCCAGCACCGTCGAGCGCACCGGGTCGACCTTGAGGCCCAGTAGCTCAGCACAGGCCCCAAGGAACGCTTGCACGTCGCTGGGCGTTTGCAGGCCGACCACATCGGCGCCCAGGAGCCCGCGCAGAATCGTCTCGCGCCACTCGGCCGGCAGGAGCTTGAGCAATGCCGCGTCGGGAAACGGGATGTGGGTAAAGTGCAGGATCGGCGTGGAGGGAAGCGCCTGACGCAGCAGCGCCGGCAGCGGATAGAGGTGGTAGTCCTGCACCAGAAACGCGTGCGCCCCCGGACAGGCCCCGATCACAGCCTCGGCCAGGCAGCGGTTGGCCTCGAGGTACCCCTCGTCCCAGGCCCGGTAGCGGCAGTGGTCGAGATACTCATAGCCGCCCGCGCCGACCACCCGGTGCTGGAGCATCCACAGCACTTCATTGCTGATCAGGCCGTAGTACGCGTGGTACACCCGCGCGGGCACCGGCACGGGAATCACGTTCAAGCGCGTGTCGGTCTGATCTGCCGCGGTGGTGAACAGGCCCGAGCGCGAGGCCTCGGCGTCGGGCGGCTCGGAGACGCAGCAGAACCAGGCGACATCGGGCTGGCGAGCCAGCGGCGTGAGCATGCTGACAAGCCCGCCCGCCGAGGGTCGCGCCACCCAGCGGCCGTTGCGCCAGATGAAATCGTTGGGGCCACG
>JADGHJ010000179.1 GCA_019686175.1 Chloroflexota bacterium
CCGCCCCCCACCCCCATCCCCGCCCCCCGGGCGCGCCCCCCGGGGCCGGGAACCACCCCCCCCCCGGGGGGCACGTTCCTGGTACGCCGCCTCAGTCGCGGGCCACAGAGCTGGCGAGCGCCGTGGTTTGCCGGGTGCGCGGCGTTCCTCTATCCTCCAGGCGAGCGTTCCCGCGCGTAGCCGTGCGGCGCACACTCCGCAGCGAGAGGCGGCCTGTGCTGTTCGAAGATCGCGTGATCGTCCGCGCCCCGGTGCCCACCGTTTGGGAGTTCCTGCTCGACCCACGCGCTCTCGCCACCTGCATCCCCGGTGCCGAGGACGTCACGCAGCTCGACGACCGCACCTTTACCGCGATGATCCAGGCCAGCGTGGGGCCCATGAGCGGCAAATTCGCCTTCCGCGCGCAGATCGTCGACTGCCAGCCACCCTCTCAGATGACGGCGCGCGTCGAAGGCGTCGACTCGGTTACTCGCAGCACGCTCCACAGCGATACCGTGGTGGAGCTAACGCCGCTGGGCCCAACCGAGACAGCCCTGGCCTACCACGCGACGGTGCAGGTGAAGGGGCGGCTGGCGATCCTCGGCGAGATGGTGCTGCGCACGACCGCCGCCCTGCTGCTGGCCGAGTGCGCGCGGCGGCTCCAAGCGCAACTAGCGGCGCGCGCCAGTAGCACGGAGCGGCCCGCGCCGTAGGCCCTATATTCTCGGGCAGCAGGAGCAAGCGATGGGCACGCACTATGACGTCATCATCGTGGGCGGGGGCTCTGCGGGCTGTGCGGCCGCCATGCGCCTGTCCGAGGATCCAGGCCGGCGCGTCCTGTTGCTGGAGGCCGGCCCCGATCCCCAACCGCTGCCGGAGATCGTGGCCGACGGCGCCCAGCAGACGCGCCTGTTGCTGGAGTCGCCCTATCTGGAGATGTACCCCACGCCACGCGTGGTCGACGGCAGCCTGTACTACTCGCTGGCCGGGCGCATCATGGGCGGGGGCTCATCGGTCAATGTGATGGCCGCGCCGCGGCCGATGCGGCACGACCTCGACACGTGGGCCGCCCTGGGCAATCCCGACTGGGCTTACGAGCGCGCGCTGCCGGTGCTCAAGCGGATGGAAACCGACCGCGACTTCCCGGACAGCCCGCTGCACGGGAACGAGGGCCCGCTGCACATCGAGCGGCCCCTGCGGCTGGACGGGCCCCTATCGGAGGCCGGACGGGCGTTCGTCGAGCAGGCGGTGAGCATGGGCTTGCCGCTATGCCCGGATCTGAACGTGCCCGACCCGCTCGGTGTGTGCGCCTCCCCGTACACGATGAAGGACGGGCGGCGGCAGTCGACCACCGTAGCCTACCTGGACCGGGCGCGGGGGCGTCCCAACCTGGAGATCCGCGCCGAGGCACCGGCCGTGGGCTTGCGCGTGGTGGGCCGTCGGGTCGAGGCGGTGTACTACGAGCAGGACGGGATACGCCACAGCGTGGCCGGCGACCAGGTGGTGCTCAGCGCGGGCGTGTACCGCACCCCTCAGCTCCTGATGTTGTCCGGCATTGGCCCGCCCCGCGAGCTAGAGCGCCTGGGCATTCCGGTGGTCCACCCCATGGAGGGCGTGGGTGAGAACTACCAGGACCACGCGGTGGTGTACATGACGTTCGAGGGTCCCACGCGGTTCACAGAGGAACTGGTGGTGCCCCGCCTGCGCCTCATTATCAAGAGCGAGCCAAGCCGCCCCTGCGGCGACATCCACATCATTCCCCGGCCCCCCACGGAGGTCGCAGGGCTGCGCCGGATGGTGCCCGTATCGGTCCACCTGCTGGAGCAGCGCAACCGGGGCCGGGTGTATCTGGAGAGTGCGGACCCCCACGAGCAGCCGCGTGTGGACGCGCGCCTCCTCGAGGATCCTGACGACGTGCACGCGCTGACCGCAGCGATGCAGTTCGTCTACGAGCTCGCGTCCCAGCCCACGATGCGGCGGTACTACGGCGAGCTGCTCCAGCCGGGGCCCGGCGCGGACTGGGGACAGTGGGCGCGGGCCACCCACGACAGCTACCACCACGGCGTGGGCACCTGCCTGATGGGCCCGGCGAGCAATCCGCTGGCCGTAGTCGACCCGCACCTGCGGGTACACGGCCTGGATAACTTGTGGATCGCCGACGCCTCGATCATGCCCGTGGTGCCGCACGCCAACACCAACCTGACCGCGATCCTGATCGGGGAGCTGCTGTCGGATTTTCTCAAAGCGCGCGTGTGACCTCAGCGCCACCCCGCGCGCCGTGGCAGTGGCCAGGCCGGGTCGAAACCGGTCGTCCGCTTGACACTCCGGCGGGAGCGGGCTATAGTCTCTCCAGAGCGTGTCGCAGTGGCGGTGCGCTGCCGAGCGGTCGTGGTGTAGTGGCAGCACGCAATCCTCCCAAGATTGAGGCCGCGGGTTCGAATCCCGTCGACCGCTCCCGGGGGAACTACCGCGTTGTTGGTGGTAGTTCCCCTTTTTGAGTGCGACCCGAGCGAATACACGCGCGGTACGGACAGCGGCGCTGACCGCCGCTTAATCGCTAGTTGGCGCTCGAAGGCCCGAGCGCGCCTGCCTGCCGCCTTTTCTGGAGTTTCCAAATTGGCCATGGCCACACGACCCTCCTCGCGCCGGCGCCCTCGTCGCAGCGCCCTCCCGGTCCTGCCGGTGCTGCCTGTAAGGAACACGGTGATCTTCCCGCATCTGGTGACGCCGCTGTTTCTCGACCGGGAGCGCTCGCTCCGCGCCGTAGAACAGGCGATGCACGCCAGCGACCAGCACATCCTGCTGGTCGCACAGCGCGATCCCGAGACCGAGCTGCCGGAAGCGGCCGACATCTATACGCTGGGGACCGAGGCGGTCATCGGGCGCGTGCTCAAGATGCCCGACGGCACCACCTCCATCCTGGTCCAGGGACAGCGGCGCGTGCGCCTGGTGGAGGTGTTGAAGACCGCACCGTACATGGCGGCGCGGATCGCGCCGGTCCAGGAGACCGCCAGCAGCGACACCAACCTCGAGGCGCTGATGCGCGCCGTGGTCCAGCTGTACGAGCGCTGCGCGAAGCTGAGCCCCTCGATCCCCGACGATCACCAGGTCGCGGCGCTGAACATCGACGAGCCGGGCTGGCTGGCCGACTTCGTGGCGTCGGACCTCGACCTCAGCGTGGCCCAGCGACAGGACCTGCTCGAAACACTGGACGTGGCAGAGCGGCTCCACAAGGTGAGCGTGCTGCTCGCCAAAGAGCTGGACGTGCTCGAGCTGCAGAGCCGCATCCACAGCGCGGTCCAGGAAGAGGTCGACAAGAGCCAGCGCGAGTACTTCCTGCGCGAGCAGATCAAGGCGATCCAGAAGGAGCTCGGCGACGCGGACACCCACACGCGCGAGGTCGCCCAGCTTCGCGATAAGGTCCATGCGGCAGGCATGCCGGAGGCGGTGCGCCTCAAGGCGGAGGAGGAGCTCGAGCGGCTGGCCGCCATCCCGCCGGGCTCCCCCGAGATGGGCGTGGTCCGTGCGTATATCGACTGGCTGGTAACGCTGCCCTGGCAACAGGCCACGGAAGACCAGCTCGATATCGCCGAGGCCGCCCGCGTGCTCGACGCCGCCCACTACGGCCTGGACAAGGTCAAGGAGCGCATCCTGGAGTACATGGCCGTGCGCAAACTCGCTGGCAGCCAGATGCGCAGCCCCATCTTGTGCTTCGTCGGCCCCCCCGGGGTCGGCAAGACCTCGCTCGGGCGCTCGATCGCTGCCGCGATGGGGCGGCGCTTCGTGCGCGTCTCGCTCGGCGGCATCCGCGACGAGGCCGAGATCCGCGGCCACCGGCGCACCTACATCGGCGCGCTGCCCGGGCGCATCCTCCAGACTATGCGCGCCGCAGGCACCGTGAACCCCGTGTTCATGCTCGACGAGTTGGACAAGATCGGGGTCGACTTCCGGGGCGATCCGGCGGCGGCCCTCTTGGAGGTGCTCGATCCCGAGCAGAACATGGCCTTCTCCGACCACTACCTCGATGTGCCGTACGACCTGTCGCGGGTGCTGTTCATCGCCACGGCCAACCTGCTCGATCCGGTACCGGCGGCCCTGCGCGACCGGCTCGAAGTGATCGAGATCCCAGGGTACATCGAAGAGGAGAAGGTGCAGATCGCGCGGCGGTTCCTCATCCCGAAGCAGTTGGCCGAGCACGGCCTCACACCCAACCGCCTGCACTTCTCGACGGCGGCGCTGCGCGAGCTGATCCGGAGCTACACTCACGAGGCGGGCGTGCGCGGACTGGAGCGCGAGATCGGAACCATCTGTCGGAAGACTGCTCACGCCGTGGCCACCAACAGGCAGGCGCCCCATACCATTGGGACGCACAGCCTGGCGAAGTACCTCGGCCCGCCGCGCTACTTCGGCAGCGCGGCCGAGGAGGCCGACCAGGTAGGCGTGGCCACCGGCGTCTCCTGGACCTCGGCAGGGGGCGATACCTTGGCGATCGAGGTCGCTGTGCTGGACGGCAAGGGCAATGTGACGCTCACCGGCCAGCTCGGCGAAGTGATGCGCGAGTCGGCCCAGGCGGCGATGTCGTATGCCCGCTCGCGCGCCGAGGCGCTGGGCGTCCGCGAGCGCTTCTGGGAGACCAAGGACGTCCACCTCCATGTGCCAGCTGGGGCGATTCCCAAGGACGGCCCCTCGGCCGGCATCACGATGGCCACTGCGCTGATCTCGGCGTTGACTCGGCGCCCTGCTCGTCGCGATGTGGCGATGACCGGCGAGATCACCCTTCGCGGCCGTGTGCTCCCCGTCGGGGGGATTCGCGAGAAGGTGCTCGCCGCCCATCGCGCGGGCATCCAGACCTTCGTCCTGCCGCGCCGCAATCTGAAGGACCTGCAGGACGTGCCGGCCGACGTGAAGCGGCAGATCCAGTTCGTCCCCGTGGACCACATGGACGAGGTGCTGCCGGTGGCGCTGCGTGAGCCGGTCGCCTTGCGTGTCGTCGAGCGATGAAGCGTCTCCCCCGCATGCCGTCGCCGGTGCTCCAGTGCGGGCCCCACTCCTATCTCACGCCCAAGGCCCGGCTCGGTTCGAGTCGCCTGGGCGGCAAGGGGCTCATCGCCGTCGCGCCTATCCCCCGCCATGAGCTGGTGGCCATCTGGGGCAACCGAGTGATGACCACGGCGCAGCTCTGGGCCCTGCCGGCTCACCTGCGCGATTACCCCGTGCAGATCTGGTACGACATGTTCATCGGCCCCATGAGGGACGAGGAGATCGAGCCGGTGGACTATATGAACCACAGCTGCGAGCCGAACTGCGGCGTGCGGGGCTCCGTGGTGATCGTGGCGCGGCGCGACATCGCCCCCGGGGAAGAGCTAACGTTCGACTACGGCACCACCGATACCGACCGCTGGGTGCTGGAGTGCGCGTGCGGCGCCCCGACGTGTCGCGGTCGCATGACCGGGCAAGACTGGCGCGACGCGGCGTTCCAGGCTCGCCACGCGGGGTACTTGTCGCTCTATATCGAGGAGCTGATCGCTCACGAGCGCCAGGGACGACCACTCATTGGCCTGCCGCCGCACTGGTCCGCGCCGGAGCGCCTCCGCGGGCCGCGACCGCAGCGTCCCGAGACGCAGCAGAGCGGAGGCTGACGTCACCGCCCTTCACCTCTTGGTCGACTTCCACGATCCGCCAGCCATCGTCGTCCTGCTGGACCACGTAGCGGTTGTCGACGATCTGCCGTTGCTGTCCCAAGAGCTGCCCGCTGTCCAGGTAGACGCGAACGAGCCACTGCTCCCGGGTCACCACCCGCACCCGCCGAGGGCTTAGGGGCAGGGCCTCCAGGAACTCGAGGGACTCGAGCTGCAGATCGAGGTATTGGCCGAGAGCCCGCAGCCGCGCCAGATCGTCTTGCATGTCCAGCAGCGCCTCGCCACCCCAGCCCTGTGCGAGGAGCGCGGCGTCTCGGGCCAGATACGCCTGTCGGTAGATACTCTCGTCGTGTGCCCGGAGCACGGCGGCCTTCGCGCTCTCCACCGCGTCGTCGCGCTGCACCGAGGCTAGCGCCGCGCCCTGCACCCCCCCCAGCAGCGCGCCCGCCAAAGCAAGGATAAGCAGCCACACGCGAATCACTCCCTCCTCCCTCTCGCGACCACCGGGCATTATAGGCGGGGTCGGAAGCGCCACCATTGTGGCTGTTGCGCCGCGCAGGCCCGTACTATAGACGGGGAGGCGCGCGGCAGACGCGTGGCCGATCACGGGAGACATAGCGATGCAGGACCGAAGGGCCCTGCGGCCCTCGGGAGAGACAACAACCGTTCGCCGATGGCGCCCGGGGCAGCGCCCCGGACTGCGGCCTCGTCGGCCCGGGAGCCCTGCGGTCGCGGCCGTGCGCATCGGATTAGCGACCGGCCTCCTGTTAGTCGTGCTGGGCGCGAGCATGGCCGTCGGCGGGATGCTGGCAGCCGTTGCCGCCTACCAAGTCGTCATGCGCGAGATGCCCTCGGAGGTACTCTTGCCCGAGCGGCCTGCGTTCCAAACGACCCAGATCCTCGACCGGCACGGCAACGTGCTGTACGAGATCTTCGACCAGGAGGGTGGCCGGCGCACGGTGGTCTCGTTGGCCGACATGCCCCGCTACCTGATCGACGCGACTGTCGCCACGGAAGACGCCAACTTCTTCCGTGAGTGGAACCTCGGGGTCGATCCAGTGGGCGTCCTGCGCGCCATCAAGGCGAACCTGGAGGCTGGCACCGTCGTAGCGGGCGGCAGCACCATCACGCAGCAATTGGTGAAGAACGTGCTGATCCCGCCGGAAGAGCGCTACGACCTCAGCCTCGACCGCAAGCTCCGCGAGGCGCTGTACGCCTTCCAGATCACGCGCTCCTACCCCAAGGAGCGCATCTTGGAGATGTACCTCAACGAGATCAACTACGGAAACCTCGCTTACGGAGTCGAGGCAGCGGCGCAGACGTACTTCGGCAAGCATGTCGGCCAGCTGACTTTGGCCGAGGCGGCCATGTTGGCGGGGCTGCCGCAGGCGCCCGCCTACTACGACCCGTTCAAGAACCCAGCGGCGGCCAAAGAGCGGCAGGGACAGGTGCTCGACCTGATGGTGCGCCACGGGTTTCTCGATGAAGCCACGGCCGAGGCGGCCAAGGCCGAGCCGCTGCAGTATGCGAATCCCAATTGGGGGCATCTCGAGGCGCCGCACTTCGTGTGGTACGTGCGCGACTGGCTGATCGAGCGGTACGGCCAGCGCGCTCTCACCGAAGCCGGACTGCGTGTGTACACCACGCTCGATCTCGACACGCAGCACCTGGCCGAGGAGGTAGTCAGCAAGCATGTGGCCACTCTGGCGCGCCAGGACGCGCGGAACGCGGCGCTGGTCGCGCTCGCCCCGGACACCGGCGAGATCCTCGCGATGGTCGGCAGCCCCGACTACTACAACGCGAGTATCGACGGGCAGGTCAATGCGGCGCTAGCGGATCGCCAGCCTGGCTCCGCGATCAAGCCGCTGGTGTACCTGGCCGCCTTCCAACGCGGCTTCGGCCCGGCCACCGTGGTGCTCGATCAACGCACCGAGTTCCCCGACACGCTGGGACGCCGCTACGTCCCCCAGAACTACGACCGGCGCTTTCGCGGGCCCGTGACCCTCCGCCGCGCACTGGGCAACTCCCTCAACATTCCGGCGGTGAAGGTACTGCAGTTCGTCGGGGTCAAGGAGGTGGTGCGGCTGGCGCGCAGCTTGGGCATCACCAGCCTGCGCGAGGATTATCCCTACGGGCTGAGCTTCACGCTGGGTGGCACGGAGGTCAAGCTGTTGGAGCTGGCCGGCGCGTACGCCGCGCTGGCGAACGGGGGCAAGCCCGTGCCCCCCGATCCGATCCTCCGCATCGAGAATAGCGCTGGCGCTGTCCTGTACACGCGCCCGGAGCCCCCGGCCACGCCTCAGATCGATCCACGGCTCACGTTCCTGATCACCGACATCCTAGCGGACAACGATGCGCGCAGCGAGACGTTCGGCGTGAACAGTCCGCTGCGGCTCAGCCGACCGGCGGCGGTGAAGACGGGCTCGACCGACGACTATCGCGATAGCTGGACGATCGGCTACACGCCGAGCTTGGTGGCCGGCGTCTGGGTGGGCAACAGCGACGGGCACCCGATGCGCCAGGTGCTGGGGTCGTCAGGCGCGGGCATCATCTGGCACGAGTTCATGGAGCGGGCGTTGGAAGGCACTCCACCAGAGCCATTTCCGGTTCCGGACGGCCTTGTCCGTGGTACAGTTTGTGCGACCACGGGTTACGTGGCTGGATACGAGTGCAGCCGCCAAGTGCAGGACTGGTTCTTGGCCGAGCGCCCGCCGCAGCGGGCGAATGCGCCGCGACCGCGTGTGGCGATCAACACGCGATCCAACAAGCTGGCGACCCCGTATTGTCCGCTCTCGGAGATCGCCTTCCGCACCTTCGGTGGGAGCGTGAGCGGCGAGGGGCCCTACGCGCCGACCGAGTACTGCGACCTGCACGGGCCGCAGACGGGGCGCCCCGCGCTCCCCTGGGAGACGGCCCCAACCGCCACGGCGACGGCGACCCCGACGCCGGTCTCGCCCACCCCGGTCAGTTCGCGCGTCGTGCTGGGCGCGCCACTCACGCCACTACCGACCTGGACGCCCTCGCCCACGCGTACGCCCTCGCCCACGCTGACGCCCCTGGGGCTGGGCAGCCCGGCGGGGCGCCTGCTGGCGGTGCTGCCGGTGCTGCCGACCACGACTCCCGGCCCCGAGGGACCCACGCCGTACCATCCCTGGGCGCACCTGCCGTTCGATGTCCGCCTCACCTATCCGATCGGCGAGGTCGTGGCCGGGGACACGCTGCCCGTGCTCGGCAGCGCCAGCCTGCCGTACTTCGAGCAGTATGCGGTAGAATACGGAGTCGGTGACGTGCCTACGACGTGGTATCCTATCGGTTCCCCCCGCCGGCAGCCGGTCAGCGCGGGGGTCCTCGAAACGTGGGAAGTGGCGGGGCTCCCAAGCGGAGCCTATACCCTGCGGCTGTCCGTCACCGATAATCGCGGGCAGCCCGTAGAGGTGCGTCAAGTGGTCCGGCTGGCGCGCGCGACAGCAGCCGCAGCACTCCCCGGGAGGTAGTTGATGGTCAAG
>JADGHJ010000180.1 GCA_019686175.1 Chloroflexota bacterium
CTCTAGACGCGGGGGGGCGGCCCGCAGGGCGGGGACGCGGCGCGGGGCCGCGCCGGGCCGCTACAGGCGGGGGCCCAGCGCGCTGCCGTGGTGATGGGCGAAGGAGACAAGCGGTGATCGAGGTTTACGTCGAGAGCATCCGCGTCAATATGCAGAATTACAAGCGCGTGGTGATGCTCAAGGAGAAGACCGGCCCGCGCTTTCTGCCCATCTGGATCGGGCACTTCGAGGCCGATGCGATCGCCATCCCGATGCAGAACGTGCCGGTCAGCCGCCCGCTGACGCACGATCTGCTCGGACGCGTGATGCAGACGCTCGGCGCGCGGCTCACCCAGATCGTCATCAACGACCTGGCCGACGAGACCTTCTACGCGCGGCTGATCCTCGACCACGGCGGGCAGCATCTGGAGATCGACTCGCGGCCGAGCGATGCGATCGCCTTGGCCATCCGCGCGAAGGTGCCGATCTACGTCGAGGAGTCGGTGCTCGATCAAGCGGGCATCATGTTCGAGAGCGAGGAGAGCGAGAGCGAGCCGGCGGTCACGAAGGAGGAGTCCTCCCCCGTCGACGAGGAGAAGCTCAGCGTCTTCAAGCAGTTCATCGAGAGCCTCGATATCGACGATCTCGGCAAGAGCGGCGAGTCGAAGGAGCCCCGCGAGCCGAAGCGCTGAGGTCCACTCGCTCACGCACGATCGGTCACACGCCCGCGTCGCTGCTAGGCGCGGGCGTCGCCGTGCTCGGGGCCGCTGCCGCCAGGACCGTCGCTACCGCCCGTAGTGGCGTGCGCAGGAGGGCGCGCGCGCGGCGGCTGTCCAGCGAGCAATCCGCTGGGCGGTCCAGGCCGGAGGTGGCCAGCCGCGCGGCTTGCAGCCGCGTGATCGGGATCCCGAAGCAGGGGGCGAGCTGGCAGGCGAAGGTGTAGCGATCGAGTGCCTCCGGGCCAGCCACGTGCAGGCGCCGCGCCACGCCCAGCCGCTCCCACGCCTCGCGCAGCGGTGGGATAAGCAACTCCAGCAGGGCGGCCGCCAGATCCTCGACGTAGATGGGGCTGCGGCGCTCGTCCACGAACAGCCGCGGCGTGCGGCCCTGGGCCAGCGGGGCGAGCAGCAGCGCGTGATTGCCCGGGTCCGGCGGCGCTAGGCGATATACCAGCGAGGTCCGCACCACCAGGCCACTCGCGGCCACCACGGCCTCCTCGGCGGCCAGCTTGGCGGCGCCGTAGGCGTTTACGGGCGCGGGCGGGTCCTCCTCGCGATAGCCGCCGCGGCGCCCATCGAACACCTGGTCCGTGGAGAGCAAGAGCACCCGCGCGCCGACGGCCGTGGCGGCCTCCACCAGGTGCTGGGTGCCAGCAGCGGTGACGGCCGGATCGGCCTTGTCGTAGGCCAGGTGGAGGATGGTGTCCGGGCGGGCGGCGCGCACCACCGCCCGCACTGCCGCCGCATCGCGCAAGTCGAGCGGCCACCAGCGGGGGCCGGGCTCGGCGGGGGGCCGCCGGTAGTACGTCGCCGTCCACTGGCAGGTGGGCGGGAGACGCGCCAGCACATGACGGCCGACGAAACCGCTCCCGCCGGTGATCAAGAGGCGCATGGCCCGCCCCGGCCGCTACGGCCGGACGCCCCGCAGACTGGCGGCTAGTAGGTCGCGGTTGAGCTGGGCGATGGTGTCGAGGCTGATCTCCTTCGGGCAGACGGCCTCGCACTCGCCGTGGTTGGTGCAGGCGCCGAACCCCTCCTTCTCCATCTGGGCGACCATGCGGACCACGCGCTGGTACCGCTCGGGCTGCCCCTGCGGCAGGCTGTTGAGGTGGGCTACCTTGGCGGCGGTGAACAGCATGGCCGAGGCGTTGGGACAGGCCGCCACGCACGCGCCGCAGCCGATGCAGGCCGCGGCGTCGAACGCGCGGTCGGCGTCGGGCTTCGGCACCAGGATCGATGCCGCTTCCGGCGCGCTGCCGGTGTTCACCGAGATGTAGCCGCCCGCGGCAATGATGCGGTCGAAGGCACTGCGATCGACCACCAGATCCTTGATCACCGGGAAGGCGCGGGCGCGCCAGGGCTCGATGGTGATCACGTCGCCATCTTTGAAGTGGCGCATGTGCAATTGGCAGGTGGTGGTGGCGCGCTGCGGGCCGTGCGGCACGCCGTTGATCACCATGCTGCACATGCCGCAGATCCCCTCGCGGCAGTCGTGGTCGAAGGCGATGGGCTCCTCGCCCTTCTGGATGAGCTGCTGGTTCAGCACGTCCAGCATCTCCAGGAAGGACATGTGGGGGTTGACGTCGTTGTGCTCGTAGGTGACGAACCGCCCGGGGGCGTCGGGCCCGGACTGTCGCCAGATCTTCAATGTCAGACGCATGCCGGCATCCTACTTGTAGCTGCGCTGGGCTAGGGGGATGTACTCGAACACCAGCGGCTCCTTGGCCAGCCGGGGCGGCCCGGCTTCGTTCCAGAACCAGGCGGCCACGTAGGCGAAGCGCTCGTCGTCGCGCTGGGCCTCGCCGTCCTCCGTCTGGTGCTCCTCGCGGAAGTGGCAGCCGCACGACTCGTCGCGGTGCAGCGCGTCGAGGGCAATCAGTTCGGCCAGCTCGAAGAAGTCGGCGACGCGCCCGGCCTTCTCCAGCTCCTGGTTCAGCTCGGCCCCGCTGCCCGGCACGCGCACGTCGTGCCAGAACTCCTCGCGCAGCTCTGGGATCTTGGCCAGGGCGTAGCGCAGCCCGGCCTCGTTGCGGCTCATGCCGCAGTAGTCCCACATCAGGCGACCCAGGGCGCGATGGAATGCGTCCACGGTCCGGCTGCCGTTGATCTCGAGCAAGCGCTTGACCCGCGCGTGGACCTCACCTTCGACGGTGCGGACCTGCGGGTGGTCGAGATCGACTTTGGGCAGCTTGGCCTGCGCGAGGTAGTTGCCCACGGTGAGCGGCAGAATGAAGTAGCCGTCGGCCAGGCCCTGCATCAGCGCGCTAGCGCCCAGGCGGTTGGCGCCGTGGTCGGAGAAGTTGGCCTCGCCGCCCACGAACAGCCCGGGAATCGTGCTCATCAGGTTGTAGTCGACCCACAGGCCGCCCATGGTGTAGTGGACCGCCGGGTAGATGCGCATCGGCACTTTGTAGGGGTCCTCGCCCGTGATGCGCTCGTACATGTCGAACAGGTTGCCGTAGCGCTCGCGGATGCGCTGGATGCCCAGGCGCTTGATGGCGTCGGCGAAGTCGAGGTACACGCCCAGCCCGCCGGGGCCTACGCCGCGGCCCTCGTCGCACACCTGCTTCGCGGCGCGCGAGGCGATGTCGCGCGGCGCGAGGTTGCCGTAGGTCGGGTACTTGCGCTCGAGGTAGTAGTCCCGCTCGTCCTCGGGGATCTCGTTGGGCGGGCGCGGGTCGCCGGGCTGCTTGGGCACCCACACTCGGCCGTCGTTGCGCAAGCTCTCGCTCATCAGGGTCAGCTTGGACTGGTAGTCGCCCGAGAGCGGGATGCAGGTGGGGTGGATCTGCGTGAAGCAGGGATTGGCGAACGCCGCGCCGCGGCGATGGGCGCGCCAAATGGCGGTGGCGTTGCAGCCCTTGGCGTTGGTGGACCAGTAGAACACGTTGCCGTAGCCGCCCGTGCAGAGCACCACGGCGTCGGCCAGGTGCGAGCGGACCTCGCCGGTGACCAGGTCGCGCGTGACGATGCCACGCGCGGCGCCGTCGATGACGATCAGGTCGAGCATCTCCGTGCGGGGGAACATCTGCACGGTGCCGGCCTCGATCTGGCGGCACAGCGCCTGGTAGGCGCCGAGGAGGAGCTGCTGGCCCGTCTGGCCGCGCGCGTAGAAGGTGCGCGAGACGAGCGCGCCGCCGAACGAGCGCGTATCGAGCAGGCCGCCGTACTCGCGGGCGAACGGTACGCCCTGGGCCACGCACTGATCGATGATGTTGACGCTCAGCTCCGCCAGGCGATAGACGTTGGCCTCGCGCGAGCGGAAGTCGCCGCCTTTGATGGTGTCGTAGAACAGGCGGTAGACGCTGTCGCCGTCGTTGCGGTAGTTCTTGGCGGCGTTGATGCCGCCCTGGGCGGCGATGCTGTGCGCGCGGCGCGGGCTATCCTGATAGCAGAAGCACTTGACGTTGTAGCCCATCTCGCCCATCGTGGCCGCCGCGGCGGCCCCGGCCAGGCCCGAGCCGACCACGATGATGGTGAACCGCCGCTTGTTGGCGGGGTTCACCAGCTTCATCTCGAACTTGTGCTTCTCCCACTTCCGCTCGATCGGCCCGCTCGGGATCTTCGCATCCAGCACGACGTCGGCCAGCTCATATTCGACTGGCGCCACGCGAGCGGGCGGTGCGGTCGTCTCGATCGCCATCGTCCTAGTCCTTTCTGCACGCCAGCGGCTAGCGCACGAGCCCGATCAGGACGGCCACGGGAATGCTGATATTGCCGAGCGTGATCACCGCGGCCATCAGCGAGGCGAAGCCCCGCCACAGCCGGTCGCTGCGGCGGGACCGCCAGCCGAGCGTCTGGGCCATGCTCCAGACCCCGTGGTACAGGTGCAGCCCCAGGAAGATCATCGCTAGGATGTAGACAGCCGAGGCGAGCGGGTTCTGGAAGCCGACCACCATGTTCCCGTATACGTCGCCTGCCACGAAGCGGGGGTGGAGCGTGCCGGTGGTGAAGTGCAGCAGGTGGTACACCACGAACAGCGCGATGATCACGCCACTCCAGCGCATCGTGCGGGAGGCGTAGGTCGAGGCCAGGTATTTCTGTTGCGCGTAGCCGACAGGCCGCGCGGCGATATCCATGCGACTGACATGGTAGGCGGCCCAGATGTGGAGGCCCACACAGGCCAGCAGGACCAGCCGCACCGCCCACAGCGCGTACTCGTGCGGCACCAGCGGGTACCCGACCACGCGCAGGAACGCGCCGTAGGCATTGATCTCCTCACGGCCGAAGTAGATCTTCAGATTGCCGGCCATGTGGAAGAAGACGAACACGAACAAGACCAGGCCGGTAACGGCCATGATGACTTTCTTGCCGATCGACGATTGGTAGAGAGTCAGTGCCCCGACCATGCTGTCTACGCCCCATCCGTCGGTGGTGGTCGCGGGGAGGGCGAGCCCGACCTTCTGGGTGGATGGCTCAGCCGGCGTCCGGATTATACCCCTCGGCGAGGGGCCTCGCCTGCCGCTCGCTGGCGCCCGCGCCATCCCATCATCGCGCCAAGCGCTGCAGGCGTCAACCGCGGCGCCACGGGCCTGCTCCTCTGCTATCCCAGCATCGCGCCGGCACCGCGCTAACCGTCTGGGCGTCCGCCCGGGCGACGCGAGGACAGAGCAGTACTGACGGCGTCGAGGTGGATGATGGAGAGACTCACCCCGGAGCTGGTGTTGCGCGCGTACTGCTTGGGCCTGTTCCCCATGGCGTACTCTCGTCACGGCCCGATCGCCTGGTTCCGTCCGGATCCGCGCGCCATCTTCGACCCACAGCACGTCCATCTGCCGCGATCGCTGCGCCGCACCATCCGGCGCGGTCGCTTCCGCGTGCGGGTGAACACGCAGTTCGCGGCCGTCATCCACGCCTGCGCCGAGCGCCCCGAGACGTGGATCTCGCCCGAGATCGAGCATGTGTACACCGAGCTGCACGCCCTGGGATATGCCCACAGCGTCGAGGCGTACGAGGGCGAGGCGCTGGTCGGCGGGCTGTACGGCGTGGCCATCGGTGGCGCCTTCATGGGCGAGTCGATGTTCCACCGCGCCACCGACGCCTCGAAAGTGTGCTTCGCATTCCTAGTCGAGCGGCTGCGCGAGCGCGGCTACCTGCTGCTCGACGCGCAGTACCTGACCGACCACCTGGCGCGCTTCGGGGCGTTCACCGTCTCGGCGGCGGAGTATGAGCGCCTGCTGGCCCGCGCGCTCCAGATGCGCTGCCGCTTCGACTAGGGCGGCCGGCGCCGGCTAGACGAACTGGCCCTCGCCGAGCGGGATGTCGCGCAGGGTGCTGGGCGCGAACAGCTCCTCCGGCGCCACCGGCCGGTAGAGCAGCCCCTGCTCCCAGGCGTACTGCAGCAGGGCCTCGATGGCGGGCCGGCTGGCCTCCAGGCCGTAGGGCCACCAGTCGGGGCCGAGCAGGGCTTTCTCCTCCTCCAGCGCCGGTTGTAGCCAGGCCAGCGTGGCCTTGAGCGAGCCGGTCTCCTCCAGGAGGCGGTAGCAGCGCTCCTTGGCGGCGCAGAAGGCCTGATACAGGCTCAGGGCCACCCACGGGTCGCGCTCGTACACGTCGCGGCGAATCACAACCAGGTGCATGATGGGGAAGATCCGGGTCCGCCGGTAGTAGTCCTGCTCGCGCGCCTTGTAGTCGGGGAACAGCCGCTGGATATGCGGCAGGCCGCGCCGGAAGCTCACCGGGTTGTTCGCCGTGATCAGGAAGTCGATCTCGCGGCGGTCGAGCAGGTCGTTGAGCTGGACGCCCGGCGGGGCGTGCTGGAGGCGCAGGTCGGGCGGCAGGGGGTGCTCGAGACGGTCCGCGCGCCCCTGGACCCACTCGATGCTGGTGGGCGGCACGCCGTAGTCGTGCTGGAGCAGGCCGCGGATGTACACGGCGGCCGTCTGGCTGTACTCCGGCACGCCGCCGCGCTTGCCGGCCAGGTCGGCCGGCTGGCGGATGCCGCTATCGGTATGGATGAAGATGTAGCCGTGGCGGAAGCCGCGGGAGGGGAACACGGGCAGCCCGACGAATGGCGGGTCGCCCCGGCTGACGAGCGTGGCGAAGTTGGAGAGCGACATCTCGGCGACGTCGAACTCCTGGTACTGGAGCATGCGCCAGAAGATCTCGGCGGGCTGGCGGGCGAGGTAGGTCAGCTCGATGCCATCGGGGCGGACCGTGCCGTCGCGGAGCGCTTGGGTGCGGTCGTACGGGCCGCAGGCGAGGGTGAGGCGCAGCTTCGCCATCGCGCACATCTCCAGTTCCAGTGCGAGGTCTCCGGCGCTGGGCCGGAGTGTAGCACATCGGCGGCCCGATATCTGCATGTAGGGGGGGTAATACAACGCTCGGTTGGGGGCAAAAGCGTGCGTCTGGTGAAGGTGAGGGTGCCGGCGGGCCAGGGCGAGCGCGTGGCCAGCCTGGCCTTCCAGGCGGGCATCCCAGAGGTGGCGTTGTTCCAGGAGCAAGTGTGCCACGCAGACGGGCGCCGCGAGACGCGCGACGTCGTCGATGTCGCCGGGGCGACGCCGGCCGCCAAGGAGTTCATCGACGCGCTGCTGGCTGCGCCTTTCTACGACCTGCGGGACTGCTCTGTCACGGTGCGGCAGCCGCGCTCCATCGTTACCCCGCAGCGGCCGGAGGCGATCACCTGGCCGCTGGTTGAGCCCACAGCCGATATCTTCCAGGAGCTGTGGCAGTTCAGCTACGTGACACCGAGCTTCGTGGGGCGTACGTTCATCGCGGCGCTGCTCCTCGCCTACGGCATGCTCCAGAACTACCTGCTGGTGATGGTCGGAGGGCTGTTGTTCATGCCGCCGCTCCCGCTGCTGCTCGCCGTGGCGTTCGGGATCCTGGCGCGGCAGTGGCGGCTGGTCGCGCAGGGCGCACGAGCACTGCTCTTGGCGCTGGCGCTCATCATGCTCGCGGCGCTGGTCGTGGCGCGGCTGATCGGGCCACCGCTGCGGTTCGACCAGATCAGCTTGCTGCCCATCAGCGTGCTGATCTCCCTCGGCGTGGGGGTAGCGGCGGGGGTGGCGACCGGCGACGATGCGGGCGAGCGGACCCTGATCGGTCTAGCCGCCGCCTCCCAGGTGGGCATCCTGCCGGCCTGGCTCGGCGTCTGGTTGGCACTGGGCGACGGCGCGGTGGACGGCGCGCCGGTGCAGCAAGCGCTGATCCTGGGGACGAATGTGGTGACGATCGTGGTTGCGGCGCTGGTCACCTACGCTGCCCTGCGTATCCGTGGGGACGGCCTGGCGCAATGGGCCCAGCCGACGGTCGGGGGCTGAGCCGCGGCTAGGGCGTGCCGAAGTAGCGGGTGATCGTGCCTTAGGCCTGGTAGCAGTAGCGGGCGAGACGGTGTGGCCGTGCAGCGTGGTCTGAGTGGTCTGAAGCGGCCCAGCGGTCGGCCGCTGGAAGGGCGGATCGAAGAGGGGGGCATGGCGGGCAGGCTGCCCGCGGATGTGCCTGGTATCCTGTATCGTAGGAGGCGGCCGCTGGCCGCGGTGCGGCCTACAGGCGAGCGCCGCGCGACGCAGCGCAACTCCGCCAGGGAGAGCAGCATGGCCACCAAGGAGGCCCCAGCGAAGAAGGAGGCGCCGGCCAAGCGCCCCGAGCGCGAGTACTACTGGGATATCCCGAACATCCCTGACAAATACAGCAGCAAGAAGCGGCGTCCGCCGCAGATCGCCCTGCACAACGAGGACAAGTGCACTGGCTGCAAGGGCTGCGTGGAGTTCTGCCCGGTCAACTGCATCGAGCCGCTGCCCGAGGGCACGTACCCCGACCGCCCGATCCAACCCGTGCAGGACCGCTGGGATGAGTGCATCGGCTGCGGCATCTGCGTCCGGGTATGCACCAAGCTGGTGAGCTGGGACGCCATCCGCATGGTGCCCACGGACGAGTTCGAGGCACTCACCGGCATCAAGATTAGCGACGGGTTCCCCGAGAATCCGCCGCCGGTGCGGTCACTGCCGGTGACCCTGTACCCCAACTATCCGGACTGAGGCGGCTGCGCGCGGGACGGGACAACCGCCCGCCGCGCGCGCCGACCGCGTGGCGGCAGCGAGGTGGAGTGTGCGCCGCGCCTAGGCACGGCCGAGGTACTCGCCGGTGCGCGTGTCCACGCGGATGCGGTCGCCCTCATTGATGAAGAGCGGAACCTGGACGACCAGGCCGGTGGTCATGGTGGCCGGCTTCATAGCGCCGGAGACCGTATCGCCCTTCACGCCGGGGTCGGTCCGCGCGACCTCGAACTCCATGGTAATGGGGAAGTCGACGGCGACCGGCTTGCCCTCGTAGAACTGCACCTCGACCTCGAGGCCCTCGGTGAGGTAGTATTTCCCGTTCTCCCCAAGATCCTCGTCGCTGAGCGTGATCTGCTCGTAGTCGCGCTGATCCATGAACACGTGCCCGGTGTC
>JADGHJ010000181.1 GCA_019686175.1 Chloroflexota bacterium
GATCAGCAGCTTGCCCTCCGGCAGTCGCACCCGCTCCCACAGATGGTACTCGTGCTCGTGCCGCGCGTTCGCCGCCTCGAACGAGTACGCCTGGGCGTTGATCTGAAACAGTAGGTCCACGAGGTCGGCCAGCGGCGCGTCGTGGACCCGCGGGCCTTGATTGATGCCGTAGCAGGTGTGGAAGCGAACGCGCTCGGCCGGGATACCCCGCAGCCCGTGGTTGATCGCCTCCACGTACATCTGGGCCTTCTTGCGGCGCTCCTCGGGGCTGAGCGGTGCGAAGCTGCAGATCTCGGTCAGGAACGGGTCGTCGATCTGGAGCACGAACCCGGCGTCGACGATGGCGCGATACTCGGTGTTCATCGCCTCCGCCACGGCGAACACGAACTCCTCTTCGCTGCGGTAGTACTCGTTGTGCCCGCGGCCTACCCCGCTGGGGGCGATCGCGGGCATGAACACCTCGGCCACGTCGCGGCCGGCCACCGCGGCCTTCAGGTTGTCGATGTCGCGCTGCAGCGCGGCCTGCCCCACGTACTCCACCGGCCCGACGCACACCAGCGGCTGGAGCCGCACGACGTTGCCGCCGAGCACCGAGCGGCCGAAGTACTGCTCGTAGAACTCCGGAAACGCCTGGACCTCGGCCGAGAAGTGGGTGAACCGATCGCCGGGGCGCGCCTCGAAGCCCGTGAGCCGCTCGCTCACATAGGCGTAGAAACCAACCTTGCTCTGCTCGCCGTCGGTCACCACGTCGATGCCGCACTCGACCTGCTGCCGCACGCGATCGGCCACGGCAGCCCGCAGCGTGGCTTCGTAGGTCGCCGGGTCGACCGGCTGGCCGTTGGCGCGAGCCTTCATGAGATCGAGGAGTTCGGGCGGGCGCGGCAAGCTGCCGCAGTGCGTGGTGAGGATCCGGTCGGTGCTGCCCTTCATAGCGCTCGTATCCCCCGGCGATCTATGTGGCCCGATTGTAGCGCCTCTGGCCGTGCGGCGCCGCTCAGCGGCCCAGTCCCCCCAGGAGAGCACCGCCGAGCAGCGTGGCGACGATTCCCGCCCAGCCCCACGGGTCCAGCCGCTCGCCCAGGATCCACGCGCCCAGCAGCGCGGCGAACAGCGGGCTCGTGGAGGCCAGCGGCTCGACGACAGTCAGCGGCCCGTGCTTCAGCGCGACCAAGCGAGCGCCCCAACCCACCACGTCGTTCGCGATGCCCGCCGCCACGGCCAGGGCAAGGCCCTGCCAGGTCAGCAGAGGCCGCAGCCCGCCGCTTCCCGCCCGGAGCGGCAGCTCGCCGGCCAGGATCAGGCCACACAGCACGAGGCTGGGCACGGTAGTACGCACCCAGTTCGTCTCCACGGGCGATAACTCGCCCAAGCCGACTTTGAAACAGAAGCTGGCGATGCCCAGACAGCCGGCGCTCGCCAGCGCCGGCAGGAGATACGGATTGATCCAGCGGGTGAGCCAGCCCACTGCCCAGGGCGCTACCTTGGGCCCGGGGGCCACGGCACCGCCCGCCACGGTCGGCGATCCGTGGCGCCGGTGCCGTGAGCCGCTCCACTGCAGGAGCTGCACGCCGACGAGGATGAGCAGCGCACCGAGCCAGGTGAACGCGTTCGGGCGCTCGCCAAGCAGCAGCACGGCTAGCACCATCGAGACCACCACCGAACTGTTGAAGATCGGCTGGGCGACCGAGACATCGAGGTGGGGGAGGGCCCGCAGGTACAGCAGCCAGCCCACGACCGGGCCGGAGATAGAGCCCAAGGCGAGCAGCAGCAGCGACCAGGAGGGATGAAACGCGCCCCAGCCACTGCCGACCAGCAGCGCGCCGGTCATCGCGACCGCGCCGGTACCCCAGCGCGCCGCGAGCAACACCCGGGGCGCACCCGCCCCCATGGCACGCTTGAAGCAGAGGTGAGCGACGGCGTTGCCCGCGGCGCCGATCAGCGCGAGCCACTCGACCGGCGGCGGCACGAGGGAGAAGGACGGGAGCGCCGCGAGAGCCGCCGGCACCCCACCGCTCACCGGGCGCCCGGCTACGCCGAGAGGTAGAGGGGGATCTGCGTCGGGCGCGGGGCCGCTGGCTGGCGGCGGACCAGCTCACCCTGGAGCGCCCAGGGGCTCGCCTCGGTGATGCGCACCTGCACGAGCTCGCCGGCGAGCGGCTCGGGGTGCGGGAAAAACGTCAGCTTGTTGCTGCGGGTACGCCCGTACCACTTGCCATCCTTCTGGCCCTCGACCAGCACCTCGACGGTGCGGCCCACCAGCCGGGCGTTGATCTGGGCCGCGATCTCGCGCTGGAGCTCCTCGACGGCGTGCAGGCGGCGCTTCTTCTCGGCCTTCGGCACGTCGTCCGGCCAGGTGGCCGCGACGGTGCCCGGCCGCGGCGAGTACATCGCGACGTGGACCACGTCCCAGCGCACCTGCTCCATCACGCGCAAGGTGTTCTCGAACTGCGCCGCGGTCTCGCCCGGGAAGCCGACGATGATGTCGGTCGAGATCGCCACCTCGGCGATGCGCGCGCGCAGCGCCTCCACCAGCCGCAGGTAGTCGGCCACCTTGTAGCCGCGCGCCATGCGCCGCAGCACGGTGTCGTCGCCCGCCTGGATCGGCAGGTTGATGTCCTCGCACACCTTGGGCAGCGTGGCCACGGCCTCGATCAGGTCAGTGCCGAAGTCGACCGGATAGGAGGTCAGGAAGCGGATGCGCTCGAGGCCCTCGATCTCGTTGAGGAGCGTCAGCAGCTCGGCCAGCGTGGTGCGTGGCTGGAGGTCCCAGCCGTAGCGCTCGACGATCTGGCTCAGGAGCACCACCTCGCGTGTGCCGCGCTGCACCAGCCCCTCGATCTCGGCGCGGATCTCCGCCGGCCGCCGGCTGCGCTCTGGGCCACGGCGGAACGGAATGATGCAGTACGTGCAGCGCCGGTTGCAGCCCTGATGGATCGTCACCCCGGCCGAGACACCGGGCGCGCGCTGCGCCCCCTCCGGCTCCTGGCGGTAGCGCTGGTCCAAGTCCAGCAAATCGAGGATCTGGTTGCGCAGCGAGATGTCGGCCTTCGGCGACACGAACAGGTCGACGAACGGGTACGCGCGCTGGAGCGCCGCCGTCTCCTCCCCGGCGAGACAGCCGGCCAGCACGATCTTGTAGTCGGGCCGCCGGCGCTTCACCTCACGCAGGCGCATGAGCTGGTTGTGGACCTTGTTCTCGGCGGCCTGCCGGACGACGCACGAGTACAGCACCACCAGGTCAGCATCCTCGGCCGACTCAGCGGGCGCGAAGCCCACGACGTCCAGCTCGTCGCCGAGCCGGCGGGCGTCGGCCTCGTTCATCTGACAGCCGATGGTCCAGATGTGGTAGTTGGTCACCGCGCGCACCCCACGCTGCGCATCGATCGGGTAGCGTGGGAAATTATACCATCGCCGTTGGGATGGCGCCGGCCGCGGGGCCGGCGCCCGGCGGCCTATCACGTGCTCGGAGGTCTCGCCGTGGCTACCGCCTTCGACGCGCCGGAGCTGGCTTCCCTCAAGCGCCTGCTGGTCACTGCTCACCACATCCTCGACAACGAGGGCATCTTCGACGGCTACGGCCACATCAGCGTGCGCGTGCCGGGCGACGGAGCGTTCCTCACCCTGGCGCGCGTCAGCCCACGGCTGGTGCGGGAGGACACGCTGATCCTGCTGGGCCTCGATGGCACCTACTTGGGCGGCGCGCAGCCCGCGCCGTTCGAGTGGCCGATCCACGCCGAGATCCTGCGTGCCCGCCCGGATGTCCAGTGCGTGGCGCACACGCACTCCCGCTGGAGCGCCGTGTTCAGCGTGCTGCCGGTGCCCCTACGGCCAGTGCATCAGTACGCGGCGTTCTTGCCTACCATGGGGGTGCCAGTCTACAGGGGCGCCGGACTCGTGACCACGCCGGAGCAAGGCGCCGCCCTGGCGGCCACGCTGGGGACCGAGGCAGCCGCCCTGCTGCGCCACCACGGCGATGTGGTGGTGGGCAGCAGCGTCGAGGAGACGGTCATCCGCACCCTCCGCTTGGCGTGGAACGGTCAGATCCAGCATCTGGCACTGCAGCACGGCGAGCCCGACTACCTCGGCGCCGAGGAGTGCGCGGCATTCACTGCTGCCGCGCGCGACATTGGTCGAGCATGGAGCTACTACCTGAGCCGGCTGCCCGAGGGCAGGCGAGGAGGCCACGGTAGGGACGATTCCGTGGTTCCGTCGAGCAGTTGACACTTGGGCCCGGGGGATGTATCGTTTTGTGACACGGGAGAGGAGTGCCCATGGCTCGCATCCTCCTGGCCAGCGACGACGCGATGGTGAGCAGCCGGGTCGGCGCGCGGCAAACCCTCGAAGCGGCCGGGCACCTCGTGTACGAGGCGCACGACGGCCCCAGCACTCTCGCGCAGCTCGAGACGGTCGGCCCAGATGTGCTCGTCCTCGACACCGCGCTGCCCGTGCTGGATGGGTTCCACGTGCTCGCCGAGCTACGGCGTAGCCCGCGGTTTCGGCAGCTCCCCGTGGTGATGTTCTCCACCCTGCCGCGCGGGCTGGGCAGCGAGCTGGCCCGCCCCTACGGGGTCGCGTGCTTCCTGTCGCGCCCGTTCCGAGCTGTGGACATCGCGGCCGCCGTCGACTACGTGTTGGCAACCGCGCGCGGTGAGGTGGTCAAGCCGCCGGCGCCCACGGCTGCCCCCACCGCTGAATCTGCCGAGGCTCCGCCGCGGCCCGTTCCCCTCCCCTCGCCCACAGGGGAGCGTGAGGCGGCGGATCCGGCGTCGGGCGGCGTCGTGGAGTTGCCACCCAGCCGGGCCCGCGGCGAGGGCAGCGATCGCCGTCGCCACCGCGCCTAGTCCGGCCTACCGACCCCGCTGGACGTGCTACCATCGCCTAGGCAGCGGTGCGTCGCCCGCGCCCCCGCAGCGCCAGCCGCCATCTCGCGGCACGGAGTTTGCGCGACGCCGTTCCTGCCGGCTCGTGTGGGAGAGAGCACCCGATGGCCTTGCGCTACCGCCGCGTCACCTACCGCTACACCGGCCCAGGCACCAACTTGGACCAGCTGCTCCGCCGCATCTGGGAGCTGAACCGGCAGCCGACCTGGCAGACAGGCATGCGTTGGCGACCGCCCACGGATGTGCTGGAAAGCCCCGCCGGCCTGCTCGTCAAGATGGAGCTGGCCGGGGTGACCGAGAGCGACGTCGAGGTCACCCTGTTCGAGGACATGCTGGTCGTGGCCGGGGAGCGCCGGGAGACCTACCCTGAGGGCCTGGACTGCCGCACGTACGAGTGTCGCTACCATGAGGGGGGGATCCGCTACGGGCCGTTTCAGGCGGAGATCTACCTGCCGCTGCGGGTGGACGCCGAGCGGGTGACCGCTCGCTTCGACAACGGCTTCCTGTATGTGACGCTGCCCCGTGCCGGTTCCCACGATCCCGAGAGGAGATCGCTCTGATGGTAGCGGAGCCCACGCGCCTCCCAGCGCCTGAGAGCCCGGAGCTGGGGGAGCGAATCCCGGACGAGTTGCCCATCCTGCCCCTGCGCGACGCGGTCATGTTCCCCATCGGGGTCGCGCCGCTCCAGGTCGGGCGCCCGCAGGCGCTGCAACTGCTGGACGATGTGATGCGCGGCGGACGCCTGCTCGGCATCGTCGCCCAGCGCCGGCCCGAGACGGAGTGGCCCAAGCCGGACGAGGTGTACACCGTCGGTACGGTGGCCCGGGTCGTGCAGCTGTTGCGCCAGCCCGAGGGAGGCCTGCTGGTCGCCGTCCAGGGAATCGAGCGCTTCCGGGTGATCAGTTGGACGCAGACCGAGCCGTATCTCCGCGCGCGGCTGCTCCTCATCCCGGATGTGGTGGAGCACACCACGGAGCTGGAGGCGCTGCGCCGCGTGGTGACCGAGCAGTTCCAGCGGCTCGTGGCCGCGGCCAACCTCCCCAGCGAGCAGGTGGCCGCGGTCAGCACCGTCGAGGATCCCCGTGCCCTGGCCTATCTCGTGGCCGGTAGTGTGCGCCTCGACACGGCCGTGCGCCAGGAGATCCTCGAGCTGGACAGCGTGACCCGCAAGCTGGAGCGCTTGAGTCGCGAGCTGGCGCGCGAGATCGAGATCATGGAGGTCGGCCGGCGGATTCAGTCGTCGGCCGCGGAGCAACTCAGCAAGAGCCAGCGCGAGTATATCCTCCGTGAGCAGCTGCGAGCGATCCGGCGCGAGCTGGGCGAGGACGAGAACCGAGAGACCGCCGACTTGCGGGCGCGCCTGGAGGCCGCCAACCTCCCCGACGAGGCGCGGCGGGAGGCCGAGCGTGAACTGAGCCGCCTCGAGAGCCTGCCGGCGGCCTCGCCCGAACATGGCATCATCCGCAACTATCTCGACTGGCTGGCCAGCTTGCCGTGGAACCGCTTTACGGGCGGCACGATCGACGTCGCGCGCGCCCGTGCCGTGCTCGACGAGGACCACTACGACCTGGAGAAGATCAAAGAGCGCATCCTGGAGTACCTGGCGGTCCGCAAGCTGAAAGAAGAGCGCGCCGCGGCAGCGCGGGCGACCCAGCCCGGCGCGCCCGAGGAAGCGCCGCCGCCCGCCGCGGCCGGCGCCACCGAGCGCCCCGAGGAGGCCGCCCTGCGCGAGCCGATCCTGTGCTTCGTCGGGCCGCCTGGCGTCGGCAAGACCTCGCTGGCCCAAAGCATCGCGCGCGCGCTGGGTCGCAAGTACGTGCGCATCTCGCTGGGCGGCGTCCGCGATGAGGCGGAGATCCGCGGCCATCGCCGCACGTACATCGGGGCGATGCCGGGCCGCATCATCCAGGGGCTGCGCCGCGCCGAGGCGGCCGATCCCGTCTTCGTCCTCGACGAGGTGGACAAGCTGTCGGTAGGCTTCCAGGGCGACCCGGCCGCGGCCCTACTCGAGGTGCTGGACCCCGCCCAGAACCACGCCTTCGTGGACAACTACCTGGGGGTGCCCTTCGACCTGAGCCACGTGATGTTCATCACCACGGCCAACACGCTGGAGACCGTGCCCGGCCCACTCCAGGACCGCATGGAGGTCATCCAGCTCGCCGGCTACACCGAGCAGGAGAAGCTCGAGATCGCCAAGCGCTACCTGCTGCCCAAGCAGCGGCAGGCCCACGGGCTGCGCGAGGACGAGGTGCTCTTCACCGACGCCGCGCTGCGGCGCATCATCCGCGACTACACGCGCGAGGCCGGGGTGCGCAACCTCGAGCGCGAGATCGCCGCGTGCCTGCGCAAGGCGGCTCGCGAGCTGGCCGAGGGCCGCGCGACGCAGGTCGAGATCACCCCGGAGCGCGTGGCGGAGTACCTCGGGCGGCCACGCTACTTCGGCGAGGTGGCCGAGCGCATCGACCGCCCGGGGGTCGCCACCGGCCTGGCCTGGACGCCCGTCGGCGGGGACATCCTGTTCGTCGAGGCGGCGATCATGCCCGGTCGCGGCGGCCGCCTGACCCTCACCGGCCACCTGGGCGAGGTGATGCGCGAATCGGCGCAGGCCGCGCTCTCCTACCTGCGCTCGGCTGCAGAGCAGCTGGGCATTCCGGTGGAGGCGCTACAGGAGCGCGACGTGCACGTGCACGTGCCGGCGGGCGCGATTCCGAAGGACGGCCCGTCGGCCGGGATCACCATCGCCACCGCCCTCGCCTCGATCGCCACCGGGCGGCGCGTGCGCTCCGATACGGCGATGACGGGCGAGATCACCTTGCGGGGGAAGGTGCTGCCCGTGGGCGGGATCAAGGAGAAGCTCCTGGCCGCCCATCGCGCTGGCATCAAGCGGGTCATCCTGCCGCGGCCGAACGAGCGCGACCTCGAGGATCTCCCACCAGAGGTGCGCGAGGCGCTGCAGATCATCCTCGTGGATACCGTAGCCGAGGTGCTCGCCGAGGCGCTGGAGCCGGCGGCGAGCGCTCAGCGACCGGACGGCCAGGAGCCGGCGGCACCGCCTGCCGAGGAGGCAGCGCAGCGCGCCGCGCTGGGCCCGCAGCCCCCTTCGGAGTAGCGGGGCTCAATCCACGGGCAGCAACTGCTCCCAGGCAGCGGGCGAGATCTCGCGCAGCGGACGCTGCAGCTCCTTGGGGTCGCTGCTCGGACGCCAGGGCCAGACGTAGCCCTCGTCGTCCATGCCGCCCAGCCGGCGCACGATCGCCCGGCGCTCGGCGGGCGAGGCATGCCGCCACAGGCGCCCGTTGATCAACACCCGCCCCAGCCGCGGCAGGTACACAGCCTCGACCGTGTCGGGCAAGTGCTCGGAATACATTATGTTGATCGGGGTCGCGGACTCTCGTGCCACAGTATCGTTACCGCGCTCTCTCCTGGACTCTGCCGGGCGGGGCAGATGGGGTGCTCAGGCGCCGTCTCGCGCTTCGAACAGCAGGTGCCGCAGGGCCGCGAACTGCACCTGGGCCCGCACCTGCGGCGTCTCAGCCTCCCGACTGAACACCAGCGCGTCCCCGCGCTCCAGCTCCTGCACGGCCTCGTCGAACCGTCGCTGCCAGGTGGCCGCCTGGTCGCGCGCCAGCTCCGAGAGGAGCGTGATGACCGCATTCCGCACTGCGGGCGGCCATGGCCCGCGGTTGAGCGCCCGCTGCACCTCGGCCAGCGGATCGGCCGGCGCGAGCGCGCGCTCCTGATCTTGCCAGCGGCGCGCCGCCGGCTCGTGGCCCGCCCGCTGCAGGAGCTGGCTGTACGACACCTGGAGCGGCTCGGCGAGGAGGTACAGCAAGCCCGGGGTCGCCCGCCGCTTGCCCGACTCCAGTCGGCTGATCATGGAGGGCGAGACCCCCGAGGCACGACCGAGCGCCCCCTGGGAGAGGCCGAGATGCTCGCGGCGCATCCGCAAGTACTCGCCCAGGGCGTTGCCCGTGTCCGTCCCGCCGCTGCGCCGGCCCACGCGCGGCCGCTCGGCTCCCGCGCTGGTGATCTCCGCTTCCGTGCTGCCGTTCGGTAGACCGCGCTGCTCGTGCTCAGTCACGGTCGTCGTCTCCGCCGCACTGCTCATCGGTCACTCCGCAACTTCATCCACCTTGGCTAGCCCGCCCCCGCCCCCGTCCGGACAAATTCAGGATTTGTTCAAAGACCCGGCCTATTAA
>JADGHJ010000182.1 GCA_019686175.1 Chloroflexota bacterium
CTGGGGCTTGACCTCGAAGCGGGCGCGCGCCGTCTGCTGCGCACCGTCGGCCTGCACGACGGCGGCCTCCACGCCGTACGGGCCGGGATGGTCGAACACCACGGTCGCCTTGTACACGCCGCGGTTCCACTCGCTCAGCGGCTGGCGCCAGGTCGCCTCGGTCTGGGCCACCAGCGCCGGCTCGCGGCCCGCGAGGTCGTAGAAGTTGAGGTACACGGGCACCTTGGCGAGCGGCTGGTTCTGCGCGTCGAGCAGGCCCAGGGCGAAGTGGTTGGGCCCCACGGCCAGGTCCGACGACGCCACCACCGCCACCAGCCCGCGCGGCGGCGTCCCCGACGCCGCCGGGCCGCTCGCCGTCGGCGCGCCACACGCCACGAGGAGGAGCGCCAGGACCACCCAGACCGGGTACCGCATGGTGTCGCGTTATGCCTCCCCGCGCGGTACAGGCCGCGCCCGGCTGATCAGCCGCTGCGCGACCTCCGCGAACCGCCCTTGCTCGCCTAGCGCGGCCAGCTCCTCGAACTCGGCCGGCCACACGCCCAGATTGTACCCGTACCACGGCGTGCGCGGCCGCAGCGGCGGCAGGTCCAGCTCCTCCCAGATGGCGCGCGCCCGCTCCATGTACTCGCGCTTGGGCAGCGAGACGGGCGTGTACGGCCACTTGCGGGTGGCGTCGATCAACATCGCCGAGGCGCCCTGCGGGCCGGTATTGCTGGTCGGGTAGTGCGCCGTGTAGGAGGTCTCCAAGCTGTGGGGCATCGCCGATTGGTCGAGGATCGCGCTGCGGCCCTGTACCACCCGCAGGTCGCGATGCGGCTGGAAGCGGAAAGCGAGCGCCCAATTGAGCGAGTCGGCGTCGTGGGGGTCGATGTCCTCGTCCACGGCGATGACGATCTTCGGCCAGTCGGGCGACTTGCTCAGCGAAGCGTACAGCGCCTGCCAGACGATGGCGTTGTGGGTGCGCACGCCGCCCACGTCCTGGAACTGGATGGCCATGATGCGCCAAGCGCCGCCCATGTCGTGCTGGGCCACCGCCTTCACCTGCGGGATACCGCAGTCCTTGCGCAGGAAGCTGAGCATCGTGCCCTCGACGCCCACCGCGCGGATGCAGCTCGACTCGCTGGGCGGCATCTGGCTGATGAAGTCGTGCCAGATCGGGTTGCGCCGGTGTGTGATGCAGGTGATGTGGAAGGCGAACACCTCGGCGCCCACGATCATATAGCCGGTGTGCTCGCCGCTGGGTGGGTCGGGCTCCACGTGGTCCACGTCGATGTAGCCCTCGAACACGATCTCGGCGGTGGCCGGCACCAGGAGATCGACCGTCTCGGCGCGCACGACGTCGATCGGCTCGCGCGCCAGCCCGCCGGCCAGCGCCAACTCGCTCATCCCGTACGGCGCCTTGGCCGTGCTGGTCATGGCCACGGCCGGCACGGGGCCGATCACCAGTGCGGCCTCCAGGCGCTCGCCGCGCTGGCGCGCCTTCTGGATGTGCCAGCGCATCTGCGCGGCATGCTGCAGGCGGCAGGTGGTGCGCAGCGGCCCCATCGGCGCCGCGTTGTAGGTGCCGACGTTGATGACTCCCGTGTCCACATCGCGCGTGTGCCAGCAGCCAGCGGTCACCCGCGGCAGCGCCTCCCAGCCGTTGGTAGCCATCGGGATCGGGAAAGCGTAGAGGCCGCCTGAGCGCTCGAGGTCCGCGCCGCGCAGGATCACCTCCTTGCACGGGCCGTCGGACAGCACGCGCGGCTCGATGGGGTGGCGATACGCCTCCTGCCAGCGGTCCCAGATCTCCTCGGGGCGACACTGGAGGCCTAGCGCGTACACCTCGCGCGACGGCGCCATCACCGCCGACGCCACCCGCGCCTCGTAGCGGCGGCCGGCCAGGTCAGTGAGGTTCTCGAACAGCCAGCCGGTGCGCTGGGGCTCGTCGAGGCCGCGGAACTGCCAGCGGACGAGCGGGTGCAGCTCGGTATCCTTGTTGATCAGGCGGCGGATGCAGCGGAGCTTGCCGTGGTCTTCCAAGACCTGAAGGTATTCGCGCAGGTCGCGATAATAGCCCATCTGCTGGCTCCGTGGCGCGCCGCGGGCGACCGGGCGGCGCGGGGATGGCGCGGCGACTGCGCTGTGGGGCGCGGTCGGCCCACGCGGCGGATCGCTCTCGCCCCATGTTACACGGCCAGCCAGCCCCGCTGCCGCGTGGCGCCCCCCGTCCCTAGGCTCACGCCGCACGCTGCGTGTTGGCGGCGCGCAGGCGCGGGAGCACGTCGCGGCCGTAGCGCTCGATGAAGCCCGCTTGGTCGGGCTCGGCCGAGTGGAAGATCAGGCAGTCGAAGCCCAGCTCGATGAACTGCTGGGCGAACCGCACGTGCTCGTCGGGATCGGGCGAGAGGCAAGCCCTCTGCCGGATGGTGTCCGGCCCGACCACCGCCCCATTCTGTTCGGACATCTTGGGCGTGTAGATGTTCTGGTTGTAGAGCGCGGGCACGTAGGCGCCGGCCCAGTAGCGGCGCTGGTCCTCGATAGCCCGGGCGACGTCGTCGGTGTACGCCACGTTCAGCTCGATCATCCGCCGGAGCTGCGCCGGGTCCCTGCCCTGCGCGCGGGCGCCCGCCTCGAAGCGGCTCAGCATCTGGCGATACACGTCCAACGGCTTGCCGCCCACGGTGAGCAGCCCGTCGCCATACTGGCCGGCGAAGCCGGCGCTGCCAGGCACCAGGCTGGAGACGTAGATCGGGATGGGGCTCCCCGAGCGTGTGTACAGGCGCGCCCGTCGCGTCTGGTAGTAGGTGCCCCGCCAGGTCACCGCCTCGCCGGTCCAGAGCTGTCGGATCAACTGGATCGCCTCGGCGAGGCGCGCCTGGCGCTCGCGGTAGCTCGGCCACTGGGCCACGCTGGAGTACTCGTTCAGCGCCTCGCCGGTGCCCACACCGAGGTAGGTACGGCCCGGCGCCATGTAGTCGAGGGTTGCCGCGGCTTGCGCGATGACCGCGGGCTGATAGCGAAGGATCGGACAGGTCAGCCCGGTACCGATCTCGATGCGCTGGGTCTTGACCGCGACGGCGCCCAGCCAGGTCCAGGTGAACGACGCTTGCCCGGCCTCGCTCCAAGGGTGGAAGTGATCGCTGACGTCCAGCGTGTCGAAGCCGGCCGCTTCGGCGCGGCCGGCATACTCCAGCAGCGCGTCCGGTGGGAATTGCTCGGTCCCCGCCTTCCAGCCTAGTCGTAGCGCCATCGCCGTCTCCCCACTGCTCGTCGGCATGCTGAGCGCAGGTTGCGCGCTCGGTCGCCCCACCTGCTGCACGCCCTGTGCCGCGCCAGGGGTGGACCATGCTGTGGCGGTCGCTCGACACGCTCTACGGCCCGGGTGTCGCTCCGCGCGGTGCCACACCGCACGGGCTGGCCGTGTGGTATCATCCTGGACCGTCCGCTGCCCGCTCGCCGCGCCCGCATGTGGCGCCGCACGGCGGCGCGGTGGTAGGGCGGCGCCCCGCACCCGATCCATCCGCCAGCAGGCCGAGCGCGCCGCCTGCGGCCCGCGGGCCTGCCAGGAGCAGAGAGCCATGGTCGCTGATGTCGCGCGATCGGAGAACCTGATCGGTGCCCCGCTGCGCACCGTCGAGGCCGGCCGCTTCCTGACCGGGCACGGCCAATACGTCGATGACCTCGTCCTGCCCGGGATGCTGTACGCGGCGTTCGTCCGCAGTCCCCACGCCCACGCGCGGCTCGGCGCCATCGACACGAGCGCCGCTCGCGCGCTGCCCGGGGTCACGGCTGTGCTGACGGGCGCCGAGGCGCGCGAGCGCGCCAGTCGGCTGCACACGCCGCTGAACGTGCCCCACTACCGCGACGTCGGCGCCTACCCTCTGGCCTGGGACAAGGTGCGCTACGCGGGCGAGCCGGTGGCCATCGTGGCGGCCGAGAGCCGTTACCTGGCCGAGGACGCCTGCGAGGCCGTCGTCGTCCACTACGAGCCGCTGCCGGCGGTGGTGGATCCCGCCGCGGCGCTGACGCCTGGCGCACCGCTCCTGTACGAGGAACTGGGCGAGAACGTGCTGGTGCGCGCCAGCTTCCAGGGCGGCGACCCGGACGCGATGTTCGCTCGCGCCGACGTGGTACTGCGCGAGACGTTCTACAGCCAGCGCCAGAACGGGAATCCGCTCGAGCCGCGTGGGCTCATCGCCCGTTGGACGCCCGAGACGGGCGAGTTGACCGTGTGGGCCTCGACGCAGGTGCCGCACCTGATGCGCTCGGCGCTGGCCGAGTTCCTCCGCCTGCCCGAGCATCACGTGCGGGTGATCGCGCCGGATGTCGGCGGCGGCTTCGGCAGCAAGATGCTGGTGTACCCCGAGGACGTGGCCGTGTGCCTGCTGGCCATACAGCTCGGCCGCCCGGTGAAGTGGGTGGAGGACCGGCGCGAGCATCTGCTGGCGGCGTGCCAGTCGCGCGAGCAGGTCCACGAGGTCGAGCTAGCGGCCACGCGCGATGGGCAGATCCTGGCCATCCGCGACCGCGCGCTGTGTAACGTCGGCGCCTACTCCACCTGGCCTACCACCGGCGCTATGGAGGCGATGCAGGTGGGCAAGCTCCTGCCGGGGCCGTACCGGTTGCGCCACTTCGCCTGGGAGACAGTAGCAGTGCTCACCAACAAGGCCCCGATCGGGCCGTACCGTGCCGTCACCCGCCCGGTGGGCAACTTCATCATTGAGAGCCTTATCGAGCGGCTGGCGCGCGAGATCGGGCAGGACCCGGCGGTGGTGCGGCGCCAGAACCTCGTGCAGCCCGACGAGTTCCCCTACCAGGCCATCACCAACCTCACCTACGACAGCGGCAGCTTCGTGCAGGCCTACGACCGCGCGCTGGCGCTTATCGACTACGACGGCGTCCGACGCGAGCAGGCCACGGCCAAGGCGGCCGGCCGCCTGCTGGGCATCGGCACCGCCTGCTACACCGAGCTGTCGGCGCAGGGCTCGGCCTCGTTCCGCAGCCGCGGGGTGGTGAACCTCTCGGGCTGGGACGCGGCGACCATCCGCATCGAGCCGTCGGGCCATGTCACCCTGCGCGTCGGCGTCTCCTCCCACGGCCAGAGCCACGAGACCTCGCTGGCCCAGATCGCCGCCGAGGAGCTGGGCGTGGCGGTGAGCGACGTGACCGTGCTGCACGGGGACACCGCCGTGAGCCCCTACGGCATGGGCACCTTCGCCAGCCGCAGCGCCGTGGCCGGTGGCGGCGCGACACTGCTGGCGGCGCGGGCGCTGCGCGAGAAGCTACTCCAGATCGCCGCGCACCTGCTGGAGGCGCCCGTGGACGACCTAGAGCTGGCCGGGGGCCGGGTCGGCGTGCGCGGCAGCCCGGAGCGCGCGCTCACCCTGCGCGAGATCGCCCAGGTGGCGTACTACACGATCTTCCGGCTGCCGCCGGGGCTGGAGCCGGGGCTGGAGGTCACGCGCGCCTACGACCCGCCGCTCGGGACGTTCTCCAACGGCGCGCAGGCGGCCGTCGTCGAGATCGATCCGGAGACCGGCGCGGTGCGGATCCTCCGCTGGGTGATTGTCGAGGACTGCGGTCGCGCCATCAACCCGCGCGTGGTGGCGGGCCAGGTGCATGGCGGCGCTACGCAGGGCCTGGCGGGCGCGCTGTATGAGGAGGTGCGCTACGACGACAACGGCCAGCTCCTGACCGCCAGCTATCTCGACTACCTGATCCCCACGGCGACCGAGGTACCCGCGTTCGAGCTGGACATGCTGCACACACCGTCGCCGATCACCATGGGCGGCTTCAAGGGCATGGGCGAGGGCGGCACCATCTCGCCACCAGCGGTGGTGGCTAACGCTATCCGCGACGCCCTGCACCCGCTGCCCGTGCGGCTCAACCGCCTGCCGCTCACCCCGGAGCGCGTGCTGGAGGCGATCGCCCAGGCCAGGCAGGCGCCCGCGGCGTCGCCGCCCTGAGGAGCTGGTCCGACGGCGCGGTCCTACATGGCGGGTTTGGGCTGGCTCCAGCCGGCCCGCCGTGCACGGCGACAGGAGGGGCCACTTCCAATTAGAGAGAGGGGCTAGCCGATCACGAGGTTGACCAGGCGGTCGGGCACGTAGATCAGCTTGCGGACCTGCCGCCCGTCCATCGCCGCCTGCACCTTCGGGCGCTCCAGCACCAGCGGGCGCACCTGCTCCTCGCTGAGCCCGCGCGCTACCTCGATCTGGTCGCGCACCTTGCCGTTGATCTGGATGACCAGGTTGACGCGCTCCTCGACGGTCAGCGCCTCGTCCCAGGTCGGCCAGGCCTGCAGGTGCACGCTGCCGCCGTAGCCGCGCCGCTCCCACAGCTCCTCGGCCAGGTGCGGCGCCGTGGGGGCCAGCAGCAGCAGCAGGCGCCGGATCGCCTCGTCCCACAGCGCCGCCGACACCCGCCCGCGCGCCCGCTGCAGGCCGTTGCGGTACGTGTGCAGCTCGGCCAGCATCGTGTTGAACTGGAAGCTACCGTAACGCTCCGTCACGATCTTGGTCGTACGGTGCATCAGCCGCCGCAGCTCGTCCTCGGTGCGGGCGTCGGGCTGGGTCGGCGCCGGCGGGTCCTCGCTCGCCAGCTCCCAGACGCTGTTCAGGAAGCGCCACGGCCCCTGGATGCCCTGCGGGCTCCACGGCCCGCCGGCGTTCCACGGCCCCAGGAACATCAGGTAGGTGCGCACCGTGTCGGCGCCGTACTGCCGCACGTAATCGTCGGGGTTGACGACGTTGCCGCGGCTCTTGCTCATCCGCTGGCCATCCGGGCCCAGGATGATACCCTGATTGTACAGACGCTTGAACGGCTCCTTGTACGGCACCAGCCCCAGGTCGTGCAGCACGCGGGCGAAGAAGCGAGCGTACAGCAGGTGCATCACCGCGTGCTCGACCCCGCCCATGTACTGATCGACCGGCGTCCAGCGCGCGGCCAGCTCCTGGTCGAACGGCACGTCGTCGCGATGCGGGTCGAGGTAGCGCAGGAAGTACCACGACGAGTCGACGAAGGTGTCCATCGTATCGGTCTCGCGCTGGGCCGGGCCGCCGCACTGGGGACAGGTCGTGTGCAGGAACGCCTCGTGCAGCTTCAGCGGCGACTCGCCGGTGGGGCGGAACTCGGCGTCCTCCGGCAGCAGCACCGGCAGGTCGCGCTCGGGCACGGGCACCGTGCCGCACCGGCCACAGTAGATGATCGGGATCGGCGTGCCCCAGTAGCGCTGGCGCGAGATCAGCCAGTCGCGCAGCCGGTAGTTCACCGTGCGGCGCCCCAGGCCGCGCTCCTCCAGCCAGGCAGCAAGCCGCTCCTTGCCCTCCTCGGAGGGCAGGCCGCTGAACGGCCCGCTGTTGACCATCACGCCCGGGCCCGTGTACGCCGCGGTGAGCGGCGCCTCGCCCTCGCGATCCGGCGGGCGGATCACCTCACGGATAGGCAGGCCGAAGCGCTGGGCGAACTCGAAGTCGCGCTCGTCGTGCGCCGGCACGGCCATGATGGCGCCGGTGCCGTAGGTGCTGAGCACGTAGTCGGCGATCCAGATCGGCACGCGCTCGCCGTTGAACGGGTTGATGGCGTAGCTGCCCAGCGGAACGCCCGTCTTCTCGCGCTCGGTGGACAGCCGCTCGATCTCGCTCTGGCGGCGCGCCTGCTCCTGGTACGCCGCTACCGCTGCCCGCTGCTCGGGCATGGTCAGCTGGTCGACCAGCGGGTGCTCCGGCGCCAGCACCACGTAGGTCATGCCGAACACCGTGTCAATCCGGGTGGTGAACACGGCGATGTGCAGCTCGGGATGCCCCTCCACGCCCAGCTGGAATTCGACGCCGGTGCTGCGCCCGATCCAGTTCTGCTGCATGGTCACCACGCGCTCGGGCCAGTCGATCTCGCTGAAGTCGAGCAGGTCATCGGCGTACTGGGTGATGCGGAAGAACCACTGCTCGAGGTCGCGGCGCGTGACCGGGGTGCCGCAGCGCTCGCAGGCGCCGTCGACCACTTGCTCGTTGGCCAGCGTGGTCTGGCAGTGGGGGCACCAGTTGGCCGGCGCCTTGGCACGGTAGGCCAGGCCCCGCTTGTAGAACTGCAGGAAGAACCACTGGTTCCACTTGTAGTACTCGGGGTAGCAGGTGGCCAGCGAGCGCGACCAGTCGAACATGCCGCCGATGGTCTTGAGCTGGGCGGTCATGCGCTCGATGTTCTGGCGCGTCCAGGTGAACGGGTGGATGCCATGCTTGATCGCCGCCTCCTCGGCGGGCAGGCCGAACGCGTCGAAGCCGATAGGCAGGAACACATTGTTCCCGCGCATGCGCTGGAAGCGCGCGTAGGCGTCGGCGGGCGCAAAGTTGTACCAGTGGCCGATGTGCAGGTCGCCGCTGGTGTAGGGGAACATGACCAAGGCGTAGAACTTCGGCCGGTCCGTGGCGCGCAAGTCGGTGCGATAGAGGCCCTCAGCGGCCCAGCGGTCCTGCCACTTCCGCTCGATACTCTGCGGGGTATACGGTTCCGCCATTCGCGCCTCCGTGCACGCGTGCACCCTCCGGGTGAACGGCCGGCCGGCGGCAGGCTGTGCCGCCGGCCACGGTCAAAAAAAGAAGTGGCCCGAGGCGAGCCTCGCGAGCCACTTGCCAGCGGGGTGGAGCAGAGGGGAATCGAACCCCTGACCTCTTCCATGCCAAGGAAGCGCGCTCCCGCTGCGCCACTGCCCCACGGGATCACGGCTCGGCGGACGACCGCCGCCCAGCACTCACTAGTGTACCAAATGCCGCCCGGCGCGACAAACCTCCGCCGTGCCCGACACGTCGGGGGTGTGCCCTCGACGGGGCCGAATTCTTTGGGCGGTCGCTCCGACCGTTGCTATGATGCCGAAGGCCTGCTCGCCAGGCGCCCGCCGGCCGCGCGGCGTCCCCGCCGCAGGCCGAGCCTGTTTCCCAAGGAGCTGATGCGCGGCGCCCCACCGCGCGGAGAGGATGCGCATGCGTCGGCCTCGCCTCTACCCGGTGCTCGCTGTCGTGGTGCTCGCCGTGGTCCTGTGTGGGAGCCTCCCGGCGGAGGCTCAGGTGCCCTGGCCCTTCGGACCGCCGACCCCCTTGCC
>JADGHJ010000011.1 GCA_019686175.1 Chloroflexota bacterium
CCGCAGGCCACCAGGACCAGGCAGGCGACCAGCGCGGCCACCAGATACGCCCGCCCACCCGCGCAGCGACGCTGCATATCCTGTCCCCCCGTTCCGCCACGCGCCTACAGGCCGAGCAGCGCCCGCGCGTTCTCCCCCAGCACGGCCGCCTGCTCCTGCGGCGCCAGTCCCGCCTCGGCCACGTACTGCACACAGTGCCGGTAGCGGTCGCCGACCGCGAACGGGAAATCCGAGCCCAGCAGCAGATGGTCGGCCCCCCACGCCTCGCGGGCCAGCCGCAGGGCGCCCGGGTGGTGGCTCACCGTGTCGTACCAGAACCGGCGCAGGTGGGTGCTGAGCGGGCCCTCGGCCTGGATGTCGGGCGAGCGCGGCGCGGCGCCGCCCCCGGTCGAGCCGTCGATCCGGCGCAGCAGGAACGGGAGCGTGCCGCCCAGGTGGGGCACGATCACCCGCAGGCGTGGGTAGCGGGTGGTGAGGCCCGAGCACACCAGGCGCAGCGCGGCCACCGTGTCCTCGAACGGCGCGCCGACCACCCAGGGCAAGTTGTACTTGTCCATGCACGGCCCGCCGACCCCCACCGGGTGCAGGAACACCACCGCGCCCCGCCGGTCCAGCTCGGCCCAGAACGGTTCGAACGCCGGCTCGTCGAGCGGGCGGCCTGCCACCGAGCAGCCGGTGGTGATCCCCACCATGCCAAGCGAGTCGAGGCAGCGCGCCGCCTCGGCGATAGCCGCGTCCACATGCGGCAGGGGCACGCAGCCGAACGCCGCGAAGCGGCCCGGATACTGGCGCACGATATCGGCGTAGAGGTCGTTGGCCAGCCGGGCGGCGGTTACCGCATCGGCCTCGCGCGCGGCGTACGGCTGGATGGCCGAGACGGACAGCACCTGCAGGTCCACCTCCGCCGAGTCCATCAGCTCCACGATCTGGGGCAGCGTCAGCGGGGTGCCGGGCGCGCGGGTAGCCGGAACGACGCTGTCGCGGCCCAGGAGCCGCTCGGCGCAAGCGAGGTACTCGGGATGGAAGTAGTGCGCGTGCACGTCGATGCGCATGCTCGCTCCTCAGTCGGGCGGCCCCGTGTCGTACCTGATCAGCTCTCCGCGCCGGACGAGGGCGGGGGGAGCAGCCCCGGAATGCCATTCAGCACGTAGTCCACCACGCGCTCGCCGGGCACGATGCGGTGGCTCAGCATGCCGATCCCCTCCACCTCGAAGGTGATTGTCTGGCCCACGCGCACCCAGCGGTGCGTGTCCATCGAGCAGCTCAGCCCGATCGTGCCCGTCCCCAGCACGTCGCCGGGATACAACGTCTCGTTGTCCGACGCAAAGGCGACCAGGTGCTCGGCCAGGTAGTTGCGTCGGTGGCCCGTGTGCCCCTCGTACCACACCTCCCCGTCCACCGACAAGCGGACCCGCAGGTTGGCCTCGTCGATCTCGTCGGCCGTTACTAGGCACGGCCCCAGCACGTTGCACCAGTCCTTGGTCTTCGCCGGGCCGAAGTAGTCCGAGCGGGTGTACACGTCGCGCGCGCTACAGTCGATGAAGATCGTGTAGCCGGCGATGTACTGTTTGGCGTCCTCCACGCGGAGGTTGCGCCCCTCGCGCCCGATGACGATGCCGATCTCCAGCTCGCAGTCGAGCTGCTCGGTGAAATACGGGTAGGGGATCGGGTCGTCTGGCCCGATCACCGACGCGGGGTTGCCCTTGTAGTACGGGGGGTAGCGGTACCATTTGGGTGCCTTGGGCGGGATGCTGGGCGCCTGGGTCATGTGCTCCTCGAACACCGAGAAGTCGCGCAGCGAGCGCGGGCGCGGCAGCGGCGCGCGCAGGCGCACGTCGCGCCGGGCGTACACCAGCCGCGCGCCCTCGTGACCGCGCGGGTCGGGCTCGCCCGCAGCGAGCTGGCGGCGCACGAAGGCGAGCGCCTGCTCGGCGGCCTCGCGGGCCTTGTGAGCCCCCTCCAACCAGCCGATCATGTCGGGCGGCGTGCGCAGCGCCGCGAGCTGGCGCGGGGTGGGCTCGTCGGTCCCGGCGCGCAGATACGCCTCGTAGGCCGCGGTGAGGTCCACGATGCGGCCGTTGGGGTCACCGTCGAGCAGCGCGCCCAGCCGGTCGAATCGCCCCAGCGGCGTTTCCACGCTAAAGGTCACGAGCTTCATAGCCTCCTCGCTCGGACTGAGGTAGCTCAGCGCATCGCGGCGAGTTCGCGCACGACCTGCTCGACGAACGACAGGTCGACCACCGTTGCCAAGTCGATGCGTTGCGGCTGCAAGCCCCTGCTCAGGAACCACTCCTGATCGGCAGCCATCGTCTGCACGTTGGGGAACGGATCGGCCTTCAGGTTGCTGGGCTGGAGCTTCTCCAGTAGCGCCCGGTCCTTGACCGCAGTGCGTTCGAGCAGCACCGGGATGACCGCGCTGCGGGCCACTGGGTCGCGCTCCCACATTGCGTGCCGATAGGTGCGGATGCCGCGTACGTAGGCGCGCATGTAGCGTAGACCCAGGTCGCGGTCGCGCAGCAGGCGCTCGCCGTAGAGCACGATCCCGATCTGGTGGTCAGGATACACCTCGCCCGCCCGGGGGCCAGCGACCGCCCAGCCGCGCTCCAGGGCGATAGTAATGAAGGGTTCCTGGAGGTACGCGGCGTCAACGGCACGGTTCTCCAGCGCGGAGAGGATATCGGCGAACGGCAGCAGGGTGAAGTCGATGTCCTCCAGCGTGAGGCCATCGCGCTGCAGCAGCAGGTCCAGCTCGATCGTCGTCGCGTCGGCGGTGTTAGCGTTGGCCACCTTGCGACCGCGCAGGTCCGCTACCCGGCTGTACGTGCCATTGTCCACGAGATCCTTGCGGATCAACAGCATCGAGCCAGCTTCCGTCCCAGCGTTGGAGCCGTGGTCGGCTACGACTCGCAGCGGCAGGCCGCGCGCGAAGGCGTTGTACAGGCCGGCGTTGACCGAAGTGATCCCGATGTCGAGCTGGCCGGACACCAGCAGCGGCAGCATGTCGGGCGGGCTGCTCCGCACGAACTCGACCTGGATGCCCTCCTCGCGGAAGTACCCGAGGGCGTCCGCTACGTAGTGCCCTGCTCCCGCCAGGATCTGGTAGTCGCTGACTCGAACGAGCGCCAGCTCGGGAGGCGCGGGCGCCGCGGTGGCCGCTACGACTACCGTTGGGCGAGCGAGAGGCGGCGTGGTCGCCGGCAGAGAGGGTGGCGGCGTCGCGGTGGGAGTACAGGCGAGCAGCACCCAGAAGGCAACCGCCAGCACGCCCATACAACACGGGCACAGTAGCACGCGCATGGTCGCTGCCCTCGTCATCGGCCAGGTGGAACCGCGGCTGGGTAGGCCGCCACTACCGTGCCCATCGCCGCGCACAGCCGCTCGCCGAGCAGTGCCCCCCGGCGGCTCGCCACGGCGCTCAACAGAGGCATAGTGCAGGCCGGGCACGATCCACTCGCGCTGGGGCCAGCCGGTGAACCGCTCGATGCGTGCACGCACCTCCTCCACCCAGAGGAGCGGCACCACCGAGTGAGCCCAGGGCTAGGCAGGTGGAAGCGGCGCATCGCTCCCTCCCGGTTGCGCAGCATGGCAGCCAGCAGGTACCGCGAGCGTACACTAACCGCTACCGGACAGCCAGACAAACTCTCGCGAGGTTACGTTCAATGTCCGCTCAACAAAATGTCGTGCTGCGCTCGCTCGGCCTCGGCTCGATCGAGGGCATCGGGCCGGACGATGCCCTGGTGAACCTCGCTCGGCTGGCCATCTTCTGCACCGTCGTCGACTGTCACAGCTTCGCGCGCGCCGCCGACGCGCTGGCCATGTCCGTGGCCAATGTGAGCGTGCACATCCGCACGCTCGAACGGCTGTGGGGCTGCCCGCTGTTCGACCGGCGCCGCCGCGGCGCCCAGCTCACCGAGGCGGGCCACGCCGCCTACGAGTACGCGACGACCGTGCTGCGGGAGACGGTGGCGCTGCGCGCGCGGCTCAGCGACCTCGCGGGGGGCGAGGCCGGCGTGGTCACCCTCGGCGCCTCGTCGGTGCAGGGCACCTACATCCTGCCGGCCATGCTGGCCGAGTTCCACCGCCAGCATCCCGGGGCGCGCCTGCGCCTGCTCGACCTGGTGCCGGACCAGCTCGGGGAGGCAGTGGCGCGCGGCGAGATCGACTTCGCCGTGGCCAGCGAGGTGACGCCCGTGTACCGCGGGCTGCGGGTGGAGCGGCTGTGGGTCGATACGATGGTCATCCTGGCCCCGCCGCACCACCCGCTGGCCCAGCGTGGCCGCCTGACGCTGGCGGACATCGCCAGCCAGGAGTTTGTGACCGGCCGCATTCGCACGCTCGGTGACCAGATGCTGGACGCCGCGCTGGCGCAGGCCGGGTTACCCCCGCGCCGCTCGGTGATGCTCGTCGCCTCGCACGAGGCCCAGAAGCAGATGGCGCTCCAGGGCGTCGGCCTGGTCATCCTGTTCCGCCGCAACGCCGCCGAGGAGTTGGCCACCGGGCGTTTGGTGGAACTGTCGGTTGAGGGCCTGGACATGACCGAGGAGTGCCGGCTGCTGTACCGGGCCACGCACCACTTCTCGCCCCTCGCCCGGCGCCTGATGGACTTCATCCGCGCCCAGGCGCCGCGCATTGCGACCGAACGGCAGGGTCCAGCTACGAGTTAAATCCGTGTTTGAGGTTTGTACGCTGACAATTCGCTGGACTTGAGGTGCCCGCCTGCCTATCATCGGCTTACCCTGTGCCACGCTCTGCGAGACGGACACGGGTACGGGCCGCGTGCTCCGGCCGGGCCGTATCGCATAGGGCGCGCGGTGGTCCGGCCGAGGAGCCACGAGAGGCTGGAGGAGCCCGATGGAGGCGATCAAAGTCACCAGGCTGGCGCACGTGGGCCTGCGTGCCACCGACTTGAGCCGACAAGCGGCCTTCTACATCGACCGCTGGGGCCTGGAGCGCACCGAGGAGCACGGCCGCCAGCTGTTCCTGCGCGCCGCGGGACCCGACCACCACGTGCTCACGCTGCACGAGGGCGGCACCGGGCTCGACCACGTGGCGTTCGAGGTCGCGCATCCCGACGACATCGAGCGCGCGGCCGAGCTGCTGAGCCGCCAGGGGATCGCGATTGCGACGCCGCCCACCCGCGAGCTGGAGCCGGGGGTGGCGAAGGCCCTGCGCTTCACCGACCCCGAGGGTAACCTGGTCGAGCTGGTGGCGGGCGTGGACCAGGTGCGCGAGCCGTACGGCCGGCGCGACGTCAAGCCACAGGCGCTCAACCACGTGGTGCTGTGGGCGAGCGACCGGCCGTCGATGGAGGCGTTCTACCGCGACCTGCTCGGTTTCAAGCTCTCGGACAACATCGGCAACTTCATGACCTTCTGGCGCTGCAACGCCAACCACCACTCGCTGGCGTTCCTCTGCCCGCGCCACGGCCAGCGCGGCCTGCAGCACGCCGCGTTCGAGCTGCGCGACTGGGAGGAGTTCATGCGCGCCGTGTTCTTCATGGGGGAGCGTGGCGTGCGGCGCTACTGGGGGCCGGGGCGACACCTGGCGGGCAACAACCTGTTCGCCTACTACTACGACCCCGAGGGGAATATCGTCGAGTATACCGCCGAGGTCGAGCAGATCCTGGACGAGGCTAGCTATGTGCCGCCGTTTCGCGTGCCGGGTCCTGGAGTGACCGACCAGTGGGGCTCTGAGCCGCCCGACCTGTAGGGACGGGGCACGGTAGAGCGCTCCGGCGCCAGAGCGAGGTTGGGGATATGTACCCGCTGATCGCCCCCTGGCCGGTTCCGGCGGGTTGCCCGCGCTCGCCGGCGCCGACGACCGAGAGAGACACATGAGCACATCGCACCACGACCACGCCGCGCTGCCGCCGCCTTACCTGCAGGAGGTGTCCGACGGCATCTTCGCCTACGTGCAGCCCGATGGGAGCTGGTTTCTCAACAACACCGGCTTCCTGGTGGGCCGCGCCGGCGTGGTATCGATCGACACCACCTCCACCGAGCGCCGCACCCGCGCCTACCTGGAGGCGATCGCCAGCGTGACCGACCGGCCTGTGCGCCTACTCGTCAACACGCACCACCACGGCGATCACACCCACGGCAACTGCCTGCTGCCGCTGGCTACCATCGTCGGCCACCGGCTGTGCCGCGAGGAGGTGCTTCGCGCCCCCTTCCCCCCGCCGCCGACGATCTTCGGCACGGTCGACTGGGGCGAGCTCCGCCCGGCGCCCCCGTTCGTCACCTTCGACGACCACCTGACGGTCTGGGTCGACGAGCTGCGCGTCGAGCTGCATCACCTCGGCACGCCGGCGCACACCACGAACGACGTCGTGGCCTGGATTCCAGAGCGCTCGGTGCTGTTCACGGGCGATCTGCTGTTCGTCGGCGGCACGCCGTTCGCGCTGATGGGCTCGGTGGCCGGCTGGCTCCAGGCGCTGGAGCGGCTGCGCGCCTTCGGTGCCACCACGCTGGTGCCCGGCCATGGCCCGGTGAGCGCGCCGACGGCCATTGACGAGGTGGCCGCTTACCTGCGGTTCGTGCAGCGCACCGCCGCGGCCGGCAAGGCGGCAGGGCTGACGCCGCTGGCGGTGGCGCGCGAGACCGATCTGGGCGAGTTCGCCAGTCTGACCGATCCGGAGCGCCTGGTGGGCAACCTGCACCGCGCCTACGCCGAGCTGGAGGGGCTGCCCCCGGGCGCGAGCATCGACACGCTGGCCGCGCTGCGCGATATGGTGGCCTACAACGGCGGGCGGCCGCTGACGTGCCTGGCGTGAGGCGGCGGGCCACGGGCTAGAGCAGCAGGAGGAGCGACATGGCGAGCACGAGGACGACGCCGACCATCGCGGAGCTGGTGGCGCGTGCCGAGGCGCTGCTGCCGCGACTGCGCGAGCGCGCCGCGGCCACCGAGGAGCAGCGGCGGGTGCCCGACGAGACGATCGCGGAGTTTCGCGCGGCGGGCTTCTTCCGGCTGTTCCAGCCCGCGCGCTACGGCGGCTATGAGCTGGACTACGGCCTCACCCAGATCGAACTCGGCACGCGGCTGGGGCGGGCCTGCGGTTCCAGCGCCTGGGTGCAGAGCGTGGTAGCCTGCCACGCCTGGCTGCTGGGCATGTTCCCCCGCGCCGCGCAGGACGCGGTCTGGGGCGACGACCCCGACGCGCTGCTCGCTACGGGCATCGCCATGCGACACGGCGAGGGGCGTCCGGTGCCGGGCGGCTTCCGGGTCACGGGCCACTGGGAGTTCTCCAGCGGCATCGACTCCGTCGGGTGGGTCCTGCTGTTCGTCCCGTGCCTCACGGGCGACGGTCCACCCCTCATGCGCTGTTGCCTGCTGCCCCGCGCCGACTACACCATCGAGGACACCTGGTACGCGGCGGGCCTGCGCGGCACGGGTAGCAAGGACGTGGTGGTCCACGACGCGTTCGTGCCCGAGGCGCACACGGTGCCCATCCCGGCCATGGCGGCCGGCGAGGCGCCAGGCCGGGCGGTAAACTCCGCGTGGATCTATCGCCTGCCGCTGACCCCGGTGTTTCCCTACAATCTGGTCGGCCCGGCGCTGGGCATCGCTTACGGTGCGCTAGACGAGTACATCGCCCAGACTGCCGCGCGGCCCGACCGGCGCGAGTCGGTGCCGCGGCACCTGCGCATCGCGGAGGCTAGCGCGGAGATCGCCGCGGCCGAGGCGCTGCTCCGCGCCGATGCGGCCGAGATCAAGTGGTGGGGCGAGGCGGGGACGGCCGTGCCCATGGAGCGCCGCGTCACCTGGCTGCGCAACCTCTGCTACGCCGCACGCCTGTGTCAGCAGGCGGTGGACCGGCTGGTCACGGCCGCGAGCGCCCACAGCCTCTTCGAGCCCAGCGCGCTGCACCGTGCCGCGCGTGACCTCCACGCCGTGATCAACCACGTCGGTGTCTCGTGGGACAACTGGGGGGTGTGCTATGGCCGCGTGCGGGTGGGCCTCGATCCGGCCAATCCTCTGCTCGGCGCGGCGCCGCGCCACGGCTGAGTGCCGGTCGAGGCGGGCAGGCGTGAGCGGGGGGCTGCTGGCGCTCGCCGTCGGGTTGCTCGCGCTGGGCTCTAGTGCGTGTGCTGCGGCAGGCCCCCCGCGCGCCACCGAGCCGCCGACGGGAGCGCCAGCTGCGGCCCCCGTTGCCACGGCCGCGCCGGCCGTCGGCGGCTTGCCCACGGCGCCTGGCCAGCCGTTCCACGTGGTGGCGCTCGACCCGGGGATCATTCCGGCCGTGCCGCTGTACGTGGCGCTCGACCGGGGGTACTTCGCCGAGGAGGGGCTGGAGGTCGAGCTGCAGCCGAGCCCCGACGCGACCACGGGGGCGCAGATGCTGGCCGTCGGCCAGGCCGCCTTCAACATGGCCGTGCCCGATCCGGTGCTGTTCAACGCCCTGGCGCGGGGCATCGACATCAAGCTGCTCGCCTCGGGGACCGTCAACGGGCCGGAGGATCGCCCCGCGGCCTTCCTGGTGCGCTCCGACCTGATCGCCAGCGGGCAGTACGCCTCGCCCGCGGACCTGAAGGGGCTGACCATCGCCACCCCGGCCAATTCCTCGGAGTTTTATGTCGAGCGCGTGCTACGCCAGGGCGGCCTGACGCTCGACGACGTCCAGCGGGTGATCATGCCGGTGCCGGACATCCTGTCGGCGTTCGCCAGCCAGCGGATCGCGGCGGCCTGGCAGGTCGAGCCGCTGATCACGGCGGCGGTCCGCCGCAACCTGGCTACCGTGATCGCGGGCACCGGCGAGCTGTTCCCCGGCGCGAACGGCATGGACCTGGTCATGGCGGGCAGCTTCGGGCGCGAGCAGCCCGAGGTCGCCCGGCGCTTCGTGGTCGCCTATCTGCGCGGCCTGCGCGACTACTACCACGCCTTCAACAAGGGCGACGGCGACCGCGAGCCGGTAGTCCAGGCACTGGTGGCCCACACGGTGGTCAAGGACCCGGCGCTGTACGACGTGATGGGCATGCACACGGTGGACCCGAACGGTGCGCTGAACTCGGCGAGCTGGGATGCGTTCCAGGAGTTCTACCTGCGCATGGGCCTCCAGCAGCAGCGCGTCGATCTCGCGCGCCACGTCGATGAGTCGTATCTCCAGGCCGCGCTCGACCGGCTCGGCCGTGAGCCGTGACCCGCGGCGCCACCGGCCCGGTCATCCCTACTGCGAGGTGAGCCGATGGCGATCGATGTCCACGCGCACCTGTATCCGCCGGCCTACCTGGACGCCGTCCGCCCGCTGGAGCATGCCGGGGGCGCGGTGGGCGCCGCGGCCCAGCGCACGCTGCACGCCTTCATCCGCCAGGACCCGGTGTTCACGGACGCCCTCGACGAGCGGCTGGCGCTAATGGACGCCGCGGGGGTGGAGCGGCAGGTGCTCAGCTTCTCCACACCCAACATCTGGCACCCCGACGTGGCGGTGCGCAGCGCGCTGGTGCGCGCCTTCAACGACGCCTGTGCCGAGGTGGCAGCGCAGTATCCCGGGCGGTTCGCGCTGTTCGCCAGCGTTCCGCTGCCGTTCGTCGAGGCGGCCATCGCCGAGGCGGCCCGCGCCCTCGACGAACTGGGTGCCGTCGGCATCGGCATCTGCACGCACATCGCCGATCGCCCGGTGGACGCGCCAGAGTTCGAGCCGTTCTACGCCTACCTCGACGCGCGCGGGGCGGCGCTGTTCTTCCATCCCGACGGCTTCTGCGCCCCGGGTGTGCTCGACGAGTACCTGCTGGCCTGGGGCGTGGGCGTGCTGTTCGATGACACGCTCGCCGCACTGCGCCTGGCCGCCTCGGGCCTGGTGGCGCGCTACCCGCGCATCACCTGGATCGTGCCGCATCTGGGCGGCACCCTCCCGTTCGTTATCGGCCGGCTCGACCGCGTGTGGCGCAACGGGCAGCGTTTCGGCCTGCTCAGCCCGGCGCAGGCCGCGCTGCCGGAGCTGCCGAGCGTCTATCTGCGGCGGCTGTACTACGACACGGTGACCTACCAGGTCAACGCGCTGGCGCTGGCCCGGGAGGTGCTGGGCGTGGAGCGGCTGGTGTTCGGTAGCGACTTCCCGTACAACTCGCGCCAGAACCTGGCCACGGGCCGCGAGCAGCTCGCGGCGGCCGGCTTCACCCCGGCGGAGATCGCGCGGGTGCTACGCGACAACATCGCCGGGGTGCTGGGCCTGGCGCAAACGGCGGAAGGGCCGAGCTGTCCGCCGGGCTAACGGGCGGGCCCGCCGTTCACGGCGGCTCCACCTAGCGCCAGAGGCGTTCGTGGCCGGCCGGTGGCGAGGAGGGGAGCGGGCGATGAAGCTACTAACGTACGACGCTGGCGCCGGGCCGCGCGCCGGGGTGCTCGTTGACGACCGCGTGGTCGATCTGTCGGCCCTGCTGGGCACACGCGAGACGCTGCGCGACCTGCGCGCCCTGCTGGAATGGGCCGACGACGCCGTCGAGCGCGTGCACGCCGCGCTGGCCAGCGGGCGGCCGGCACCAAGCGTGCCGCTGGCGCGCGTGCGGCTGCGTGCACCGGTGCTCCAACCGCCCACGGTGCGCGACTTCTTCGCCTACGAGGCCCACGCGGCCCACTGGCGGCAGCTGCGTGGCGAGACGCTGCCCGAGGCGTGGTATCGGCTGCCCATCTTCTACTTCTCCAACCCGCTGTGCATCGCCGGTCCCGACGACGAGGTGCCGCACCCATCAGCCTCCGACCAGCTCGACTACGAGCTGGAGCTGGCGGCGGTGATCGGTCGCGAGGGCCGTGACGTGGCCGAGGCCGAGGCGCTGGACTACATCGCCGGCTTCACCATCCTGTGCGATTGGAGCGCGCGCGACCTGCAGCGCGACGAGAGCCAGGTGGGGCTGGGGCCGGCCAAGGGCAAGGACTTCGCCACCTCGCTCGGGCCGCTGCTGATCACCTCCGACGAGCTGGCCCCGTACCTGCGCGACGGACGGCTGGCCGTGCGCTGCCGGCTGCGGGTCAACGGCGAGCTGTGGATGGAGGGCGACGGCGGGACGATGCATCACTCCTGGGGCGCGCTGATCGAGCGCGCGGCGCACGACAGCCGCATCGTGCCGGGCGACGTGATCGGCAGCGGCACGGTGGGCGGCGGCACGGTGAGCGAGGCGCGCCACGGGCGGTACCCGCAGGCGCGCTACCTCCAGGCGGGCGACGTGGTGGAACTGGAGGTCGAGGGGATCGGCGTGCTGCGCAATCGCATCGGGCCCAAGCGCCGCGCCGACACCGACTATCGCTACCGCGCTCCTGCGCCCGCCGACTCGGGTGGCGCGCGCTAGGCTCGCGATTCGGCGCCGTGTCGGGCTCCGGCCACAGCTGTGAGCAGGTAGAAACTACCGCCATTGGCGGGCTGGTGGAGCTGCGGCCCACAAGGGCGAGCCCGCCGTGCACGACGACACAGGCCCCACCAGTCCGACCGCCGCGCTAGGCGGCCGCGGCGGCGGGCTCGACCGGGTAGCCCGCGGCGCGCCAGCCGTCCAGGCCGCCTTCCAGTGCCGCCGCGTCCCATCCCAGCGCAATCAGCTTCTGCGCCGCCCGGGCGCTCGTGGCCTCGCGCGGTCAGGTGCACCAGGTAACCACGGGCCGGCGTGCCGCCTGCTCCACGGCCCAACGGGTGATCGCGTCGGGCGGCACTGGCACGCTGCCTGGAATCTGCACGGGATCGCGCGCCCGGGCCCCCGCGCTGCGCACATCGAGCACCAGCGGCGGCGCCGGGCCGGCCAGCCGTGCTGCCAGCTCCGCCGGCGCGATCCGCGGCACCGCTTCCTCGGCGGGGCGGAACAGGTCGGCCGCGCTCTCCTCGCGCTCTTCGGCCAGCGTCTGTCGCGCCCTGCACCGTGCGTACCAAGTGGCGACGGGTGTGGCAGAGCAGCCGTGGACGACGACCGAGACGATGACGACCACGCCGACCAGCGCCAGTAGCCGCTCGCCGTCAGGCAGCCCTGCCTGGACGGTCAGCAGGGCGAACAGTAGCGAGCTGAGCCCGCGGGGGCCGAACCAAGCGATCAGTACCCGACCGGTGGGGCTCAGCCGCGCGCGGGCGAGCACGAGGGCCAGGGCCAGCGGGCGGGCCACGACGATGGCGAACAGGGCGAGCAGCAGCGCCCGGCCCAGCGGCACCGTGCCCAGCAGCGTGGAGAGCACCGCGCCGAACAGGATGAAGGCGAGCAGCATCGCCATCTCGGCGGTGACCTCGCCGTACTCCAGGAAGCAGTCGCACAGCTCGTGGTTGAGCACCGTGATGGCCGCCCCGGCGGCGAACGCGGCCAGGAAGCCGTCGCCGCCGACCGCGACCCCGCCTGTGTAGGCGGCCAGCACCAGCCCCAGGCCGTACAGCGCCTGGTACTCGCGCCGTACCCCGAGCGCAGCGTCGACCCGCATCATGAGCCAGGAGCCGATCGCCCCGACCACGAAGCCCACGGCGGGGCCGAGCAGGAACACCCGCGCCAGGAACACGGCCCATTCGCCGGGGGTGCCCGCCCGCGCTAGCGCTACCGCCAGCAGCACCAGTACCAGCGGCAGTACGACGACATCGTTCGTGCCCGCCTCGACGCTCAGCGCCTGGCGCACCGCCCGGGGCAGGCGCGGGTCGCGCACGACGTCGCGCAGTACCACGGGATCGGTCGAGGCGAGGATGGCGCCCAGCAGCAGCGCGTGCACGAGCGGGAGCTGGAGGAGCAGCAGCGCGGCGCCCGCGACCAGCGCCGTGATCAGCAGGGTGCCGGGCCCCAGCGCCAGCACGGGGATGGGCCAGTCGCGACCCAGCTCGTCGAGCTGGAGCTTCACCGCATCGAGGAACAGCACCAGCGCCAGGTTGAGGATAGCGATCACCTCGAGCGTGCGGTCGTGGGCGTCGAGATGCAGCAGCCCGGCGCCGCTCGGGCCCAGCAGGAAGCCGAGGGCGAGGAAGATCATGGGGAACGACAGGGGCGCCCGGTCGACCAGGCCAGCGGCGAGCGCCGCGACGACGAGCACGAGCGCGGCGACGCCGAAGCCGGTCAAGAGGTCCGGCATGCCTTACCCCTCAACGCGGCCGATCTCGCTCAGCACCTCGTCGAGCAGGTCGAGGCCCCACAGCGCCTCCATGGCCGCTTCGCCAACCGGCTCGGGCACCGCTCCGGCGCTACGGAAGAACTGGTAGCAGTAGCGAATCGACTCCACGTTCGGCTGGCCGTTGGGGTCGATCGCGGTCGGGTAGATCTCGCGGATCGTGGCCACGTCGAGCCCGGTGTAGCGCGCCAGGGTGGCGGCGATCTGGTCGCGGTCGGCCTCGCTGGCGCGGCCCTGGTTCGCCGCGTGGTAGTCGCGGCTGGCGCGCAGGTACGCGCGAATGAACCCCTTGGCCAGCGGGCGGTTCTGGTACAGTGCCTGGGAGAACGCCACCACGTTGAGCGTGAGGCCCGGGTACATGGCGTCCTGCCCCATGACGAACACGCCCGTGCCCTGCTTGAGCGTGTGGGTCAGGAACGGCTCGGCGAACAGTCCGCCATCGATCGCCCCGTTGGCCAGCGCGGCCGGCATATCCGGAAACGGCAGCGGGGCGATGGCGATGTCGTCGTCCGGAATGCCAGCCCGTTCGAGGGCATAGTGCATCCCGCAGTAGTTCGTTGTCGCCTTGCCCGGGGGCGTGTTGACGAGGTTGAGCCCGCGTAGGTCGGCGAGCGTCCGGCCGCGGCCGGCGTCGTACAGGTCTTTGCGAATGACCAGCGCGGTGAACGGGGCACCGGGCCGGAGGCTGCCCTGGTCGAGTACCGCTTTCAGAGAGACTCCGCGCGCGACCGCGTTCCAGAACGCCGCGTTCATCGACACGCCGCCCGTCTCCACCTGCCCCGTGGCCAGGGCGGGGATCGACTCCGAGTTGCTCGCGAAGCGCTCGAACTGGAGGTCGATGCCCTCTTGCAGGAAGTACCCGCGATCCACGGCCAGGTACGCGGCTACCCCACCCGAGGCGAACTGGGTGGCGAACCGCAGGCGCGTGAGGGCTGGCGCAGTGCTGGACGCTGGGGTGCTGCCGGCCGCAGTAGGACTCCGGCTAGCTGGCGTGCTACCCGCCGCAGGGGCGGCCGGCCCGCCCGACGCGGAGCAGCCGGCCAGGAGCAGGGTAGCGAGCAGGCCGCCTAGCAGGTGGGGGCGAGCCGTGGCGCGTGCAGGCATGGACACCTCCTGACGACCGGCTATCAGCGCGGCGGCGGGACGGACATGGGCTCTGGGCGATAGTCTAGCATCGCGGTCCTGGTGCGCTCTGTGACGCGCACAGTCTGCCAGGGGCGCGGCCTCGCTCCCCGAGAGCGGAACTGTCCCTCCGGCTAGCCCGCCATGGTCGCTAGCGAGTCGGAAAGGCCCAGTTGGCGCGCTTGGCACCTGCGGTCGCACACCGCATAATGGCCCCTACCAGGGTGTAAGTGCGGCCCGCGCCAGCAGTCCGCGCGGGTGATGCGGAGGTGGGGACGTGGGTATGCGCTTCTCGTGGTCACGACTCTGGTCGATCCTCGCTGGCAGCGCGCTGTGGATGGCGGCCTGCACGGCCCCAGCGCAGCCACAGGCGGGCCGCGACCAGCCTCCACCTGCAGCAACGTCCTCGGCCACCGCGCCTAGCCCGCCCGCGCAGGGGCGCGCGGCGTATCCGGCGCCCACTGATGAGGTCACCAAGGTGCGTGCTGCCTGGTGCGCCGTGGCGGGTGCGATGTTCCCGCTGTGGGTAGCCAAGGAGGCCGGCATCTTCGAGCGCCACCGGCTCGATGTCGAGCTGAGCTACGCGCAGGGCGCGGGCCCCAACCTGGCGGCGCTCGGCTATGGTGACCTGGACTTTCTAGAGTGCGCGGGCGGCGCGACGATCCCGGCGATGATGGCCGGCGGCGACGCCGTGTTCATCGCCACCTTCCACCAGGGCAACCCCTACCGTGTGATCGTGTCCCCAGACATCACCAGTCCTGCCGAGCTGCGCGGGCGGAAGATGGCCATCAGCCGGCCGGGCGAGTTCGACAACCGCCTGGTGATGATCTTCCTGGAGCGGCACGGCCTGGTGCCGAACGTGGACGTGACGCTGGTCCCCATCGGCGGCCAGACCGACCGCTACAACGCCCTCAAGGGCGGCATCGTCGATGGCACGTCGGTGAACCCGCCCGTGAACCTCACAGCGCAGAACGAAGGCTTCCGCGAGATCTACGACATCGCCGACCTGGGCGTCGCGGGCGTCTACATCTCGTTGTTCACCAACCGGCAGACGCTCCAGAACCGCCCGCGCCTGGTCGAGCGCTTCCTGGCCGCGATGACCGAGGCGGCCGCCTACGCCCGCGCGAACCGCGAGTTCACCATCAAGACGATGGGCGACTACCTGAAGCTGAACGACCAGCAGGCGCTGGCCGGCGCCTGGGAGGTGTACGCGGACCGCATGCTGTCGCTGCCGCCCCGCGTGCCGGTCGAGGGTGTACAAGCGGTAATCGACGAGTCGCTGAGCGTGAATCCCACCGCGCCAGTGCGCGATGCCACGGCGATGATCGCGCCGGGGCCCTTGCAGGCCGTGGAGGCCAGCGGCTTCGTCGATGCCGTGCTGACCGAATACGGGTTCCCGCGCCGCTAGGCCCGTGTGGCCGCTCACGAGCTGTCGCAGGCGATTCTGAGGCGAGGAGGGGGAAGGCGATGGGATACCGGGGGCTGTTCGTGGTCGTGGGCGCGCTCGTGTGTGGCACGGTCTTGCTCGGTCCCCTGGCGCGAGCGCAGGCCCCCGAAGGGCGCACGCTGGATACGCTGCGCCTCATCACCTTCACGCCGCCGCTGGTGCTCTCGGTGGCCCAGGAGCGCGGCTTCTTCACGGCGGAGGGGCTGGTGGTGGAGCACACGATCACGAGCTCCTCGCGCGAGCTGATGACCGGCGTGATCGATGGCACCTACGACATCGCCTTCACCAACCCGGACAACTGGATCACCTACGCCGTGCGCGACGGCGCCGACGTGGTCATGTTCCAGGGCGTGATCGGCAGCACCGAGCGGACGCTGGTCGCGCGACCCGAGATCCAATCGGTCGCGGACCTGCGCGGCCAGGACATCGCCGTCGATGCCGTCGACTCCGGCTTCGTGCTGATCCTGTGGCAGATCCTGGCCGACCACGGGATCGACTTCCGCACCGGTGATCCCCGGCTGGTGCCGGTCGGGGCCCCGGCCCAGCGGCTGGCCTCGATGGAGCGCGGGGAGACGGTGGCGGCGATCCTGGTCTCGCCGCAGACCGAGGAGGCGCTGGCCCGCGGCTACCGGGTGCTGGGCCGCTCCCTCGACCACCTGCCCCAGTACCCTGGCCCGCAGGGCGGCACCACGCGCCGTTGGGCCGCCGCGAACGAGGACCGACTCGTCCGCTTCATCCGCGCCTACGTGGCGGCCACCGACTGGGCGCTCGCCCCCGCCAACCGCGAGGAGGCGATCGCGCTCCATCAGCGCCGCGCCGGACTGGAGCGCGCGGTCGCCGAGGACGACTACGCCGCGGTGCAGCCCGGCGCGACGATCAACATCCCGGGCATCCAGATCGTGCTCGACCTGCGCGCGGCGCTCGGGTTCTTGCCGCCGCCCGTGCCGCCGGCCGAGCAGTTCTACGACACGCGGTACTGGGAGCGAGCGACGGGCCGCCCGCACCCGTGAGCCCGGTAAATTGGCGGGCGCGGGCGGCCGCAGTATACCGACGGTAGAGGATGGGCCAGCTTCGCGGACGAACGGAGTCCCGTCATGTCGCAGCAGGCACTTGCCAGCATCATCGAGCGCGCCAGCATGGACGAGGCCTACCGCCTGGAACTCCAGCGCGCCCCGGACGCCGCCCTGCAGGGGTACGATCTGACCGCCGACGAGCGCACCGCGCTACTGAACCGCGACGTTGCCCGGCTCGAATCGCTCGGGGTGGACCCGCGCATCACCAAGCAGGCCATCTACATCGACCCGCCGGGCATGGGCCCATTCGCGCCGGGCCAGCCGGGCTAGCGGACGCTTCTGCGACGGCGCGAACTACCTAGCTGACGCGCGTGCCGTTGGGCACCGGGGGGTCGACGGTCAGCAGGCCGAGGGGCTCACCGGGCGCCTGGCCACCGGCCGCCAGCAGCATGCCCTGCGACTCCACTCCCCGCAGCCGGGCGGGCTTCAGGTTGGCCACCACGATGATCTTGCGGCCGAGCAGCTGGACGGGCTGGAAGAACTCGGCGATGCCCGCCACCAGCTGCCGCCGCTCGGTACCCAGGTCCACCTCCAGGCGCAGCAGGCGCGTGGCCCCGGGAATCGGTTCGGCCGCGACGATCTCCGCCACGCGCAGATCGAGTTCGCGGAATCGCTCGAGGTCGATCTGCGGCGGGCGCGCCTCCGTCGTGGCGGTATCGGCCGTGGCTGGGGCTGGCAGGTTGGCGGGCTGCGGCTCGCCCTGGCTCATCGGTAGGCTCCTCCCTAGTTCTCAGGGGTTCGCGCCGCGCGGACCGGTGGCGCGGGGCGGACTAGCTCGCGTACAGCGCGCGGTAGATCGCGTAGTTCTCGTACACACGGCGCACGTAGGTGCTGGTCTCGGTGTAGGGGATCTGCTCCACGTAGAGGTCTGGGTCCTGGCCGCCGGCCTGCCGGCGCCAGTTCGCTGCGGCACCGGGGCCGGCGTTGTAGCCTGCCAGCGCGGCGTACACATCGCCGCGGAACTGCCGCAGTGCCGTGGCCAGATAGTAGGCGCCGAACTCGATGCTCACCGCGGGCTTGAACAGGTCGCTCTCGTCGAACGCGCTCCGTCCCAGGGCGCGCGCGATCTCGCGTCCCGTGCTGGGCACGACCTGCGTGAGCCCGCGGGCGCGCGCCGCCGACTCGGCGCGCGGGTCGAAGGCGCTCTCCTGCCGGATCAGCGCCAGCAGGAGCAGGGGATCGATCCCGTGGCGCTCCGCGTACCGCGCGACCAGTTCGGCGTAGGGCGCCGGGTACAGCAGGCCCTGCACCACGGGCGGGAGGTCGAAGAGGGTCGCCGCGCCGCTGGCCGTGCGGAGGCGCTCCGCCGTACGCAGTGCCTCCGCGTCGGCGCCCAGGTCGCGCAGGGCCACGGCCAGCACCGCCAGGCGCGCCGGGTCGGCCGCGAACTGGGCGCGCAGGTCGTCGAACTCCCAGGCCGCCTCGCGCCCGCGGCCGAGGTTCCATAGCGCCAGGCCGCGCTGCCAGGCTGGCATGGCGGCCAGCTCGGCCGCCAGGGCGCCGCGCGTGGCGCCCCATTGGGCGAGCCAGGCGTCGAGGCTGCTGGAATCGGGCGCGTCTAGCAGCCGGCCGAGGTGCAGCGAGCCGGCCCCCGCCTCGCCGGCGAGCAGCGCCTTGGCGCGCAGGCCGTAGAAGTCGTCAGCGCCGGCGCTGGTCGCCTCCTGCCAGCGCGCCCGGGCCTCCTCCAGCCGGTTCTGTGCGGCCAGCGCCTTGCCCAGCCAGAACAGCACCGCGGCGCGCGCGTGGAGGCTGACTCCCAGGATCGGATCGCGCACTCGCTGCCCGGCCACTTGCTCCAGCGCCGCTTCCCAGGTCGCGATGGCCGCCTCCGTACGCCCGGCCCGATACTGACTGAGGCCGGCATGGAACGCCGCTAGCGCACCGAGCGGGCTGTCGGGGTAGCGCGTGGCGAGGGTCCAGTAGGCCTCGGCCGCGCCGCTCGGACCATCGCGGTCCTCCAGCGCGCGCACCCGACGATACAGGGCGTCGGCGGCCAAGGGGCTGTCGGGGTACTGCGCCGCGAACTCTTCGAGGGCGCCCGCGGCGGTGTCGGTGCGGCCCAGGCGCAGCAGGCTGAGCGCGCGGTAGTAGCTGGCCTGCTGCAGCTCGTCTGGCGCCCCGCCCGCGGCGAGTTGCGCGTCGAAGCCGACCAGCGCGCGCTCGTAGTCGCGCTGATAGTAGCGCACCAGCCCTGCCTGGTAGTGGCTGATGACGTCGGCCCGGTCGAGTTCGTTGAGGGCGGCGAGCGCGCGCCCGGCCTGTGGCGTGCTGGGATACTCGACGACCAGCGCGCGGTAGCGCTCCACGGCCGCGTCGAGCTGGCCGCGACGCCGAGCGAGGTGGGCGAGCTGCCAGAGGACCTCGGCGCGGTAACTATCCGTGGCCGCCAGCGGAAGGATCGCCTCCCAGCGCTGCTGGGCGCCGGCGAGATCGCCCTGCTCGGCGGCCAGCGTGGCCAGCCGCTCCAGTGCTTCGATCCGCACCCGGCGCGACTGGGGCGCGGCCAGCGCGCGCTCGGCTGCCGCCGCGGCGCGGTCCAGCACGCCGATGGTCTGGTACAGGTCGGCGAGCTGCAGGGCGACGTTCGCGGCCAGGAGATCGGCGCTGGCCAGGTACTGCTCGAGATAGCGGATCGCCTCGCGCGGCTCGCCCTGCTGCTCGAGCGCCCGCCCCAGCAGGTAGCTCGCCGCCGCACGCTCGGCCGCGCCCGCTGGTCCCTGGAGCAGCGTTTGCAAGTGGCTGATGGCCTGCCCGGGCTGCCCATCGTCGAGGGCGAGCAGCGCCAGTTGGAGGCGGGCGGCGGCCGCCACGTCCGGCCCGCGCTCGAGGAGCAGTTCGAACACCTGGCGGGCGCGCTCCGTCTCGCCATTGCGGTACAGGCGTCGACCGAACTCGAGATCGACGGGCACCAGCTGGGGGAGCGGCGGCCGCCCCACGAGCCCCGGCAGCTCGGCCTCGGATGCCGCGCCCGGCTCCGCCAGCAGCACGACCGCGCTTGGCGGGGCGGTCCAGGGCGGCGCGCAGCCCTGCAGGAGAACGCTGCTCGTGAGCACGCCTAGGACGATCCGCACCGCTGCCCGCGCCATGACCTTGCTCCCCCGCGGTGCGCGCCCGGCGGCGGGTGCGCACCCTCAGCACGCCACTGCTCCTGCTCGTGTCGCGCGGCTCCCCGCCAGGCATGCCGCGCGCTCGCCTCGGTACGCTATCCAGATGCGCCGAGCGTCCAGCCCGCCGATCGGGCCGCCGCCGTGAAGCGGACGGCGGGGCGCGCGGCACAACGGTAGGCTAGCAGGGGGCTTCAGAGGGTCGCAAGATAGTCGGTCCGCGTTTCAATGGACGGCGATGGGCGTCGTGGGCAGCACCAGCTCGGGCCGGTAGACGCAGCGCACGCTGGTACCGCTAGCCGTCGCCAGGATGTTGCCGCCGTAGAGATGGAGCGAGACTGTCGGCCCGGCGAGCGGGTTCGTCACCTGGTGGATGTCGCCGGGCGGGACGATGGGCACCACCTCGCCCGCGGTCACCTCGTGGGTCTCGCCCACGCGCAGCCGCGGCGTGCCGTCGTGGTCGCACCACTCGTAGCGGGTCTCGCGCTCGCAGCCGCGGTACACCCCGGCCAGCCCCCAGGCGATGTGATCGTGGATCGGCGTGCGCGCGCCCGGCCGCCACACTAGCGCCACTAGCGCGAGACGCCCGCTGGGACTGCTATATAGCGCATGCTGCACGTAGCTGCCGGGGCCGAGCTGCTGCTGCTCGGGAGTGAGGAGGTCCGGCTCGGTTAGGAGCTGGCGGAACGGGAGCGCGAGCTGTGCCACCAGCCGCGTCCAGTCCGCTTCGCGCGCGGCCAGTCGTTCGGCCGCGCGGAGGAACTCCTGCAACGGCGCGCTTAGCATCGCTCTGCTCCTTCCAGGCTCAGTCGGCCACGAGCCGGATGCCGCTGGCCGCGCTCTCCGAGCCGACCAGCGCCTCCAGCACGCGCTTGCGCGAGCTCTGCAACTGGGCAGTCACCACCTGGCGCGCCAGCGCGCCGTCGCCGCGGAGCAGGGCGTCCACCAGCTCGGCGTGCTCCGCGGCCATCTCGTCGGCGCTGTCGCGCAGGTCCAGGCCCAGGTGCAGGATGCGCTCCATATCCTCGAGCAGCTTGCCCACGAAGGCGGCGAGGCGCCGGTTGCCCGAGGCCTCGGCCACCGCGACGTGGAACTCGCGGTTGGCGCGCAGGAAGCGGCCGTAGCTGGCGCGGTCGCGATAGGTGTAGCGCACGGCGACCAGGGCCTTGAGGCGGCGCAGCTGCTCCTCGGTGATGTGCTCGGCGGCCAGTTCGGCGGCGGCCGTCTCCAGCAGCAAGCGGAGCTGATACACCTCCTGCACGTCGCGCAGCGTGACGGGCGCGACGAGGTAGCCGCGGCGGGGCAGCACCTGAACGAGCCCCTCCTGCCCGAGCAGGTTGAGCGCCTCGCGCACCGGCGTCTTGCTCATGCCGTAGCGCGCGGCCAGCTCGCCCTCGAAGATCTGCGCCCCGGGCCGCAGGGCGCAGGTAAGGATGTCCTGCTTGAGCGCCTCGTAGGCGCGCCGGGCCAGCGAGCGCGGGCCGGGACCAGGCTGCTGTGCCATACGTCTCGCACTTCAGTGATATATCAGCTATATGCTAGCTGGTATCCCTCCGGCGTGCAAGCGGGTAGGGGCTGGCGGCTCGCAGCGAGACGCGGGATGGACGGGTGCGGGCTATTCCCAGCGGAACGTGAGCGCGGCGGCGGCGGGGGCGAGCAGCCCCCAGGCGAGCAACACGCCCCAAGCCAGCACGGGTAGTTCGGGGGTCGGGTGCAGGGCGGCGCGGAGCGCCTGCGCCAGGGCGGCGGCGGGCAGGAGGCTGCCGAAGGCGGCCATCCAGGGCGGCAGCACGTCGAGCGGCACGAACAGGCCGCCCAGCAGGAGCAGCGCCAGGAACAGGCCGTTGGCGCCCGCGAGCGTGGCCTCTGGCCGCAGTGTGCCAGCCATCAGCAAGCCGAGGCCCGCGAAGGCGGCGGTGCCTAGCAGCAGCGCCAGCAGGGCCAGCTCGGGGGCCCCCGTGGGCCGCCAGCCGTACGCCAGGGCGGCGATCCCCACCAGGATCAGCACCTGCACCAGCTCGATCACGCCCACCGCCAGCAGCTTGGCGACGATCAGGCCCGCCCGGGGCAGCGGGGTGGCGCCCAGGCGCTTGAGGACGCCGTCGCCGCGCTCGTAGGCGGTGGCGATCCCCAGGTTGGGGAGGCCGGCGGCCATGACGGCCAGTGCCAGCGTGCCAGACAGCAGGAAGTCGATGGTCGCGGCTTCCGGCAGGGGCGCGCGAGGCAGCGACATGAAGAACACCAGCAGCACACAGGGGATAATCAGCGTGACCAGCACGCTCTCACCGCGGCGCAGGGTCAGGCGTAGCTCGGCGCGCGTCTGGGCGGCCAGCATCCGGGCGAGCGCCGCGGGCCGCTGGTCGCTCGCCGGGGCCACGGCCGGCGCGGCCACGGGGCCGGGCGCCAGGGGCTGACTCTGTGCTGTGGGCTGTGAGGTCGCGGCGGCGCCGCGATCGTTGCGCCACCTGCTCATGGTCTCTGCTCCGCTGCTACAGCGCCGTGGCCTGCTCTGCGCTCGTGGCGGCTCTAGCTGCCGCCGTTGCTCGTCAGGCGCAGGTACACATCCTCGAGCGATTCCGCGCCGACGCGCAGCTCGTTGGGGACCACGCCCTCGGCGCGCAGCCAGGTCGTCAACTCGACCAGCAGGCTGCCCGCATCGCGGGTCTGGAGCACGTAGAGCCCGGGCGCAGGCGACTCGGCGCCTTGGGCCGAGGGCAGCGCCTGGAGCGCGCGCACATCGAGGCTGGCCGGGGCGCGGAGCTGCACGCGGGTGGCGTCGCCGCGGGTGAGCGCGGCGGGCGTGCCCAGCGCGACCAGGCGCCCGTGGTCGATGATCGCCACGCGGTCGGCCAACCGCTCGGCCTCCTCGAGGTAGTGCGTGGTGAGTACGACCGTTACCCCGGCTGCCTGCAGGCCCCGCACCAGCTCCCAGGTGGCGCTGCGGGCCTGGGGGTCCATCCCCGCTGTCGGCTCGTCCAGGAACAGCACCTCGGGCCGGCCCACCAGCGCCAACCCGAGCGCCAGCCGCTGCCGCTGGCCGCCGGACAGCCGGCGGTAGCGCGTGCGCGCGGCGTCCTCCAGGCCCACGAGCCGCAGCAGCGCGTCGGGCTCGACGGGCGCCGCGTAGTAGCTGGCGAACAAGTGTAACGCCTCGCGGGGGGTGATGCCGCGATACAGGCCGGTCTCCTGGAGCATCACGCCGATGCGCGGGCGCAGCCGCTCGCTGTCGCGGCGGGGGTCGAGGCCCAGCACGCGCACCGTGCCCGCGTCGGGCGCGCGGAAGCCCTCGAGGATCTCCACGGTGGTGGTCTTGCCGGCGCCGTTGGGCCCCAGCAGGGCGAACGTCTCGCCGCGCGCGACCGTGAAGCTGAGGTCGTCGACCGCACGCTTGCCGCCGTAGCTCTTCACCAGGTGCTCGACCTGGATCGCCGGGGGGGTATCGATCGGTCGCGTACTCAGCGCCCTCGCCTTCCTGGCGGCGCCACGTGGGGCCGCTTCTTCAGCGGCGCTCCGCCCGCCAGGCTGCTCATGTCGCCCATGGCCCCCGGCAGGAGGCCCTTGACGTGGCGCGGCATCTTGGCGCCGCTCATCTGCTTCATCATCTGCTGCATCTGCTTGAAGGTGTTCAACAGCTGGTTCACATCGGCGGTCGTCGTGCCGCTGCCGCGGGCGATGCGGCGCTTGCGGCTGCTGCCGATGATCTCCGGATGCGCCCGCTCGTACGGCGTCATCGACTGGATGATCGCCTCCACGCGCTTCAGGTCCTTCTCGTGGATGGCGGGTAGACGCTGGTCACGCAGCAGCTTGCCCATCCCTGGGATCATGTCCAGGATCTGCTCCAGGGGGCCCATGTTGCGGATCTGCTGCAGCGACTTGAGGTAGTCGTTCAGGTCGAAGCTGCCGGTCTTGACCTTGCGCTGCATCTCCAGCGCCTGGTTCTGGTCGATGGTCTGCTGCGCCCGCTCGATGAGGCTCAGCACATCGCCCATGCCCAGGATGCGCGAGGCGAGGCGGTCGGGGTAGAACGGCTCGAGGCCGTCGAGCTTCTCTCCCACGCCGAGGTACTTGATCGGGACCCCCGTGACCTCGCGGATCGACAGCGCCGCGCCGCCGCGCGCGTCGCCGTCCATCTTGGTCAGGATCAGCCCGGTGAGGCCCACCCGCTTGTGGAACTCCTCGGCCACGCGCACGGCGTCCTGGCCGGTCATCGCGTCGGCGACCAGCAGCACCTCGTGCGGCTGTACGCGCCGCTTGATCTCCTCCAGCTCGCGCATGAGGTCCTCGGCGATCACCAGCCGGCCCGCCGTGTCGAGGATGACGTACGGCAGGTTCAGCTGCCGGGCATGTTTCACGGCGTCCTGGGCCAGCTCCGGCGGCTTGCGCCGCTCCTCGTAGAACACGGGGATGTCGATCTGCTTGCCGAGTGTCTGGAGCTGGGTGACGGCGGCGGGCCGGTACGGGTCGGCCGCGACCAGCAGGCTGCGCGGCCCTTGCTTGCGGAGCTGGAGAGCCAGCTTGGCGGCGGTGGTCGTCTTGCCCGAGCCCTGCAGGCCGACGAGCATGATCACGGTCGGCGGCTGCGGCGCGATGGCCAGCCGGCTCGGCTCGCCGAGCAGCACGAGCAGTTCGTCGTGGACGATCTTGATCACCTGCTGGGCCGGGGTGAGGCTCTGCAGCACCTCATGGCCTACCGCGCGCTCGCGCACGCGGGCCATGAACGCCTTAACCACCTTGAAGTTGACGTCGGCGCTGAGCAGCGCCTGACGCACCTCCTTCAGCGCCTCGTCGACGTCGCGCTCGTCCAGCCGGCCCTTGCGGCCCAGCCGGCTGAACACCTCCTGCAGCTTGTCGGACAGGCTCTCGAACATGCTAACCCCTGCCCCGCTTCTCCTCGCCGAACAGCGCGTCGACGAAGTCCATTGGCCAGAACTCGGCCAGGTCCTGGAGCTTCTCGCCCGTGCCGATGAAGCGCACGGGGATCTTCAGCTCGTGCACGATGGCGAACACCACGCCGCCCTTGGCGGTGCCGTCGAGCTTGGTGACGATCAGCCCGTCCAGCCCCACCGCCTCGCGGAACTGCTTCACCTGGTTGATCGCGTTCTGGCCGGTAGTGGCGTCGACCACCAGCAGCGTGGTGATCGCCTCGACGCCCTGCTTCTCGATGACCCGCCGGACCTTCTTGAGCTCCTCCATCAGGTTGTACTTGGTGTGCAGCCGGCCGGCGGTGTCGATCAGCACCACGCCGGCGCCGCGGGCGCGCGCCGCGGCGAGGGCGGCGCGGCCCCCCGAGCCCCCCACGGCGCCCCGCGGGTGCGCCCACACCGGTAGGCCGGCGCGCTCGCCCCAGATCTTGAGCTGGTCGATCGCCGCGGCGCGGAACGTGTCGCCGGCCGCGAGCAGCACCCGGTGGCCCTGGTCGCGCCAGTAGGCGCCCAGCTTGGCGATGGTGGTGGTCTTGCCCACCCCGTTGACCCCTACGACGAGCACCGCGTTGAGCTGGTCCGGCTGGAGCAGCGGCCGCTCGAAGTCGACGCCCTCGGCGATGACCGCCTCCATCTCCTCCTTGAGGATCTCGAACAACTCCTCGCCCGTGCGCGCCTCCCCGAGCTGCACCGCCTCCCGCAGGCGGCGCAGCAGCTCCTCGGTCGTGGGCACGCCGACATCGGCCTGCAAGAGGATCGCCTCCGCCTCCTCCCACAGGTCGTCGTCGATCACCGCGGCCTGCTGGAACACGTTGCGGATGCGGTGGACCAGCGACTCGCGGGTCTTCTGCGTGCTGCGATCGAGGCCGAACAAGCGCTTGAGCACGAGCGTGTTGCCTTTCCGTCCCGCACGGGTGCGTCGGGGGTGACTATCAAAACGGCGCGCGCTGCTAGCAGAGCGGCGCGCGTAGTTAGTGTACCACGCCGTTCGTCGTGGCCGCCGGGAGGTCGGCGAGCCGCACCGCGACCACCTGCGACACGGCGTTGTCCACCATCGTCACACCGTAAAGAGTGTCGGCGGCCTCCATGGTGGTCCGATTGTGCGTCACCACCAGGAACTGAGTCCGCGCGGCCTGCGCCCGCAGCAGCGCGGCGAAGCGGCGGACGTTCGCCTCGTCGAGCGCCGCATCGACCTCGTCGAGCACGCAGAACGGGCTGGGCTGGACGCGCAGCAGCGCGAACAGCAGCGCCACTGCCGTGAGCGCGCGCTCGCCGCCCGAGAGCGCGTGCAGCGTCGTCGCGCGCTTGCCGGGCGGCTGCGCGATTACCTCGATACCCGCGCTCAGCACGTCGTCGGTCTCGGCCAGCGCGAGATGGGCGCGGCCGCCGCCGAACAGCGTCTGGAAGCACTCGGCGAACGCCGCGTTCACGTCGGCGAAGGTCTCCTGGAAGCGCTGGCGCATGCGCTGCTGCAGCTCGGCCATCCCCGCGCGCAGAGCGGCGGCCGCCGCTTCGAGGTCCGCGATCTGCCTCTGCACGAACTCCGCACGGGCGGCCACCGCGCGGTACTCCTCAAGCGCAGCCGGGTCGACCGCGCCGAGGGCGCGCAGCTCGCGCTGGCAGGCCGCGAGCTGGCGGCGGAGGGCGTCCAGCTCACGCGGTGGCAGACTCCCCGCGGACGCGGCGGCCGGGGGCTCGGCACCCGCGGGGAATAGCGCGCCGTGGCTGGGGACTGTGCCGTCGGGCTCGCCTAGGTCGGCGACGCCCAGCTCCGCGCACAAGGCGGCGCGCTCGCGGTGCAGTGCCGCCAGGGCGTCAGCCGCCCGCGCGTGGGCCAGCGTCGCCTCGTGACAGCGGGCGTCGGCTGCACGCACGGCCTGCTGGTGCGTGTGCAGCGCCTCGTCGAGCGCGGCCAGCGTGGCGGCGAGATCGGCCAGCTCGGCGCGCCGCGCCGTCTCGGCAGCCGCCAGGGGGGTCAGTTCGGCCTCCACCTCAGCCAGGCGCGCGGCCAGGCGGTCACGCACGGCTGCGGTCGCGCGCGCTGTGTCGGCGGCGGTCGCGGCCTCGGCGCCCGCGCGTTGCTGCTCGGCGGTGACGCGCTCGAGCTCGGCAGTCGCCCGGGCGGCACGCTCGCGGGCCGCCCGAGCCTCGGCGGCCGCTACCGCTCCTGCCGTCCTGGCCGTCGCCAGTTCGGCGTTCGCCTGGGTCACCGCCTCTTCGGCGGCGCGTACCTGGGCGCCGGCGGCGCGCTCCACGGCTCGAAGCTGCTCGGCATCCTCGCGGGCACGAGCGAGGGTCGCCTCGATCTCGGCGAGCTCCGCGCGCGCCCGCTGCTGCGCGCTCTCCTCCTGGGCCAGGTCGGCCGCGTGGCGCGCGGCGGTACGCCGAGCCGTCTCGCGCGCCTGCTCGGCCAGCCGGACGGCATGCTCTGCCTCGCGTTGGCGCGCTGCCGCCTCGGTGGCAGCCTCGCGCGCCGCGCGCTCGCGCTCCTCGGCGGCGCGGGCGGCGGCAGCGGCCTCCTCGAGCACAGCCTCGGCGGCGCGCAGCGTGGCCGTGGCTTCCTCCTCGACGGCCGCCAGCCGGGCTGCCTCGCGCTGGTACGCCAGCAGATGGTCGCCGTCGGCGGCGCGTCCGCCATGCCACTCGCCGTGCCCGCACAGCACGCAGCCCTCGGGCGTGACCACCTGGAAATCCGTGGCGCCCGCCGCGCGCAGGCGGCGCCAGAGCTCCGCTGCGTCGGCCAGCGACCGCGCCAGCAGTGTGGTGCCGAGGTAGCGGGCCACCAGCTCGGAGTACGGCGCTGGCGCGGCGACGACCTCGGTGGCCAGCGTCCAGCGGGTCCCCGAGCCCAGGGCCTCGCGCACCAGCCGGGCGAACTGCTGCGCGCGCTCCACAGCCTCCGCCTCACTCAATGGGGCGACGAGTCCCAGGCGGGATGCCGCATGTGCCACGGCGGCGCGCAGACCCGCTACGGCACGCTCCGGGCTATCGACCACGAGGTAGCGAGTCCGGCCGCCCAGCGCCGCGGCGATCGCCGCCTCGTGCTCGGCGGGCACGCGCAGCAGGGTACCGAAGAGCTGGCTGCCATCGAGGGCCGGCAGCGTGCTAGCGGCTGTCAGCTCGGGTGCGGCAGCCAGCGCCGTGGCCAGCGCGGCGCGGCGCGCCTCGGCTTCCATAGCCGTGGCCCGAGCCTGCTCGATGGCCCGCCGCGCCGCGGCGAGCGCGCGGTTCGCCTCCTCGCGCTGCTGGCGCGCCGCCGTCAGGTGCTCCTCGCGCTGGGCACGCTCCTGCTGGCTCTCGGCGAGCGCGGCGGCCGCGGCGGCGACCTGCTTCTCGGCGCGCGCCACGGCCTCCTGGGCGGCAGCCGCCTGCTCGGCCAGCGCGGCCCGCCGGCGCTCGGCGTCGCGCAGGGTGGCGTCTTGCAGGTGGCGGCGCTGCTCGAGACGGGCGATCTCGGCGGTCCGGTCGCGCGCGGTGCGGCGGGCGGCGTCCAGGGCGCGGCGCGCCGCGGCCAGGCGCGCCTGTGCGCCCTGCACGGCCTGCTCGGCGGCGCGTTGTGCGGCCTCGGCGTCCGCGCGGCGCGCTTCGGCGGCGCGGGCGGCGGATGCTTGCTCGTCGGCCTCGGCGCGCGCCGCGGCGACCCGCGCGGCGAGCATGCTGGCCGCTGCCTGCCGCTCTGCCGCGCGATGCTCCGCGGCCGCGAGCCGCTCGGCGGCGACCGCCTGCTCGCGGACCAGCCGCTCGCGCTCACCGCGTAGCTGCCCGAGCCGCTCGCTGAGCGCAGCGAGATCGGCCTCCGCGCGCTGGCGAGCCTCGCGACGCTCCGCGCGCTCGCGCTCGGCCGTCGCGAAGGCTATCTCGGCGTCCTGGCGGGCGGACCGGGCGGCGTCGAGTGCGGCTTGCTCGGCCTGGACCTGCGCCGTCGCGGCCGTCAGGGCGGCGGTGAAGTAGGTGCGGCCGATGGCGAGCGCGCGGGCCACCACCTGCGCGCGCTGCTCGGCCCGCGCGGCCGCCGCCCGCAGGCGCTCGACCTCGGGAGCCAGCGCGGTGGCCAGGTCGCGGGCGCGCTGGAGGTTGCCCGCGGTGGCGGCCAGCTTCTGTTCCGTCTCGGCCAGGCGCTGGGTGTGCCGGCGCACGTCGGCGGCGTCCTCGATCAGCACGCGCCGCTCTTCGGGGCGCTGGAGGATGAGTTGCTCGACGGTGCCCTGGCCAACCACGCAGTACGAGTCGGGGCCCAGCCCGACGCCGAGCAGCCAATCGTGGAGGTCGCGCAGGCGCACGCGGGCACCGTTGAGGAGGTACTCGCTCTCTCCCGAGCGGTACAGGCGGCGAGTGACCACCAGCTCGGCGTACGGCAGGGGCACCCGGCCGTCGCTGTTGTCCAGCAAGAGGCTGACCTCGGCCATGCCCAAGGGCCGCCGCGCGCCCCCACCCGCGAAGATGACATCCTCGGCGCGCCGGCCGCGCAGGGTCCGCGCGCTCTGCTCGCCCAGGGCCCAACGCAGCGCCTCGGCGAGGTTGCTCTTGCCCGAGCCGTTCGGCCCGACGATGGCGGTGATGCCCGGTTCGAAGCGCAGGCGGGTGCGCTGCGGGAAGCTCTTGAAGCCGACCAGCTCTAGCTGCTTGAGATGCAACCGCCCTCGCCCTCCGCCGCCGTCGGTTCCCTAGTCTCCCACGCGGCCAGCGCCGCCTCCGCCGCGGCGCGCTCGGCGGCTTGCTTGCTGCGCCCGATGCCGCGCGCGATCTCCTCCTCGCCGAGGCACACGGCCACGGTGAACGTCGGGCTGTGCTGCGGTCCCACCGTGCTGACCACGCGGTAGACGGGCACCGTGTTGCGCTCCGCCTGGGCCCGCTGCTGGAGCCGCGACTTGACGTCGAGCAGCGGGCGATCGAGCGCCAGATTGGCCAGCGCCGGGGTAAGGAAGCGGTCCAGGAACCGCTTGACGCGCGACCAGCCGCGCGGGCCGCCGTCGAGATAGATCGCGGCCACCAGTGCCTCGAACGCGCTGGCCAGCGCCGTCTCGCGCTCGCGTACGCCGCTGGCCTCCTCGCCGCGTCCCACGAGCAGGAAGCGACCGAGATCGATCTCCCGTGCCCAAGCGGCCAGGGCGGGAGCGCAGACCAGGTTGGCTCGGCTCAAGGTGAGAACGCCCTCGTTGGCCTGGGGAAACTGGAGGTACAGGCGCTCGGCCACCGCCGCGCCGAGCACGGCGTCCCCCAGGAACTCGAGGCGTTCGTTGGAGCCTCCTGGCAGGTCGGTGCGCTCGTTGAGCACGGAGCGATGTACGAGCGCGGTGAGCAGCAGGGCCCGGTCTTTGAACCGCAGCCCGAGGCGCTGCTCCAGGGCTGCCACGCGGCGCTCGTCGGCGGCGCTGAGCCTCGTGTCCGATGGTGTCATCGCGGGCGATTATAGCAGAGGCGAACGGCTGTTCCCCGTCGCCCCCGCTTCCTGGGGGCGCGGGGAGTACGTGTGCGCGTTCTCGACGTGGCTCTCGCCAGCTGGCGGCGCGGGCCACATCCTGCGCGCCGCCAGGGGCGCTACTCGGCTCAGAACTCCGTGATCCCCGTGAAGCGGAACCGCCCGACGAGCAGGGCGGGCACCACGTCTCCACCAAACCAGTTCGGTAGCACGATCGCCTCGCGGCTGATCGCCTCGACGCTGGCCAGCGCGTCGAGGACACTGGTGGTGAATCGCAGGTTGCGTACCGGGCCGACCACCTCGCCGTGCTCGACCAGAAACGTGCCGTCGCGGGTCATTCCCGTGAGGATCGTGTGCAAGGGGTGGACCACGTTGACGTACCAGAAGCGGGTCACCCACAGGCCGCGATCGAGGCCGCGGAGCAACTCCTCGCGGCCGGCGTTGCCTGGCGCGAGGAACAGGTTGCCCGGCAGCGGGCCCAGGGTGTTCGGCGCGGGCAGCGCGTGGCCCGTCGACGCGCGGCCCTCCTTGGCTGCCGTCTCACGGTCGTACACCACCCCGCGCGCGACGCCCTGGCTGATCAGCTCCACGCGCTGCTTCGGCACGCCCTCGAAGTCGAACGCCTGGGGCAGCCCGCGGGGGTCGTGCCCATCGTCCCAGAGGCTGACGGCGGCCGCCGCCACCGGTTGGCCCAGCCGGCCGCACAGGAAGCTGCGCCCCTCCTGCAGCGCCAGCGCGCCCAGCCCGATGTACGCCAAGTAGTCCAGCATCTCCGCCACGGCGTACGGCTCCAGCACCACGCGATACTCGCCCGGCGCGACCGTCTGCGGTTGCCGGCCGCGCAGCGCGCGCTCGATCGCCTCGCGGCCCAGCGCCTCCACGTCCAGCGCCTGCACGTCGGTGGCGGCGCGCTCGGCGTAGCCGGAGCTGTCCTCGCCCAGGATCACCGTCGTGAAGTGGGCGCGGGTGCTGGCCTGGTAGGCGAACAGGCCCTTGGAGTTGGCCACCGCCAACTCGCGCACGCCGGTGCTGAAGGCGCCAGAGGCGGTCAGCCCGCGCTCAACCGCCAGGTCGCACACGGCCCGCACGGCGCGGGCACGCTGCGCTGGCGAGTAGGCGGCGGTCGCCTCGGCGAAGGGATGCAGTGGCGCGATCGCCTGGGGCTCAGGCAGGCCGGGGAAGTCCGGGTTCTCGGGCTGGAGGCGGGCGATGGCCGTCGCCTGCGCCACGGCATCGGTCAGCGCCGGCGGGTCGAGGCGGTTGGTCACCACCACGCCGCTGCGGCGGCCGACCACCGCCCGCACGCGCACCTCGGCGTTGCGCTCATAGACGTTCTGGTGGATGCCCGAGTTGGCGAAGCGGGTGAGCGCGTCGTCGGCCGCCAGCACCACGATCTCGGTCTCGTCGGCCGGCGAGGCGGCCAGGGGGGCGCTCAACAGGTGCTGTAGCTGCTCGCGACCCAGCATCGCTCTCTCCTCGCCGCCTAGACGACACCGACGCGCACGTTGCGGAAGCGCGTGGCCGCGGCGCCGTGGCCGACGTGCGCGACCTGCGAGGGCTGGCCCTTGCCGCAGTTCGGCGTGCCCCACACCGCCCACTCGGAGCACACCGCGTCGCAGCTCTGCCAGAACTGCGGGGTGATGCCCGTGTAGGTCGGGTTGCGCAGCAGCGCGCCCAGCTTGCCGCCGCGGATCTCCCAGGCGATCTCGGTGCCGAACTGGAAGTTGAGCCGCTTGTCATCGATGCTCCAGCTCCGGTTGGTCTCCATGTAGATGCCGCGGTCGGTGTCGGCGATCAGGTCCTCCAGCCGCCACGGGCCCGGCTCGAGGTTGATGTTGGTCATGCGGATGAGCGGGATGCGATTCCAGCCGTCGGCGCGCATGGTGCCGTTGCTGGTCTCGCCGAACACCGCCGCCGTCTCGCGTGAGGTCAGGTAGTTGCGGAAGATGCCCTGATCGACGATCACCGTGCGCTGCGCGGGCACGCCCTCGTCGTCGAAGCCGAAGGTGCCCAGCCCGCCGGGCACGGTGGCATCGGCGACGATCGTGACCACCTCCGAGCCGTAGCGGAAGTGGCCCCGCTTGTCCGGGGTAAGGAAGCTGGTGCCGGCGTAGCTGGCCTCGGTGCCCAGCACGCGGTCCAGCTCGATGGCGTGGCCGCACGACTCGTGGACCTGGAGCGCCGTCTGGGTAGGGTCCAGGATGAGCGTGGTCACCTCGCTGGGGCATGGCTTCGCGGTGAGGAGCGCCACGGCCTGCTCGGCGATGCGCTGGGCGTTGCCCGGCAGGTCCATCGCCTCGAGGAACTCGTAGCCGGCGGTACCCTGGTGGCGGCCGAAGCTGTTGGGGTAGGAGCGCTTCTGCGTCTCGTGCTCGCCCACGGCCAGCGCCTCGATGCCGCCGCCGGTCTCGATCAGCACCTGCTCGACGTAGGCGCCCTCGCTGTTGGCGAACGTCTTGTCCACGCGCTGGCACTCGCAGGAGCTTTCGGCCACCGTGACGCCCCGCACCGCACGCATGAGGGAGTCGGCTGCCTGCAGCAGCGCTAGCTTCTCCTCGATGGGTACTCTGAACGGGTCGCGCACGACGGGCGTCTCGTAGCGCCCCTGCGAGCGGACCGGCGGGCCGAGCTGAACGGGGGTGCGGCAGGCGAGCGCGCTGGCGCGGGCGATCTCCACCGCCAGCCGGGTCACGCGCTCCAGCTCGGCCGGAGCGAAGTCGGCGCTGCTGGCGAACCCCCAGGCGCCATCGACCAGCACGCGCACGCCGAACCCGCTGCTGGTCTCGTCACTGAGCGCGTTGACCATGCCGTTCTTGACGCTGACCACCTGCACATGACGGGTCTCTACGCGTACGTCGGCGTAGCTGGCGCCCAGCCCCGTGGCCAGGTCGAGGACGCGCGCCGTCAGGTCTCGCATGGTGTCCTCTCCGAATGCCCTGGGTTGACCAACTGGCGGAGCGTCTCTAGACTATGCCACAGACCACGCCGCTCTCGCTGCGTCATCTCTGCTCCCGCGCCATGGCGAGAGTGCTGGGAGGCGTTGCCATGCCGATGTACGAGTACTACTGCTCCTCGTGCCGCACCCGCTTCGAGAACTTAGTGCGTGTCCCGGAGGCTGGCGCCCAAGCCACCTGTCCGACCTGTGGCCGGCACAATGTGCCACGCGTGCTGTCCACATTCGCGGCCGTGCGTGGCAGCGGTGCTGACGCGGAACTGGCCCCGACGGCCGGGGGCGGCTGCTGCGGCGCGGGCGGCTGCGGCTGCCGCGCCTAGCAGTCGGCGATCGCAGCGTTGGGGCCATGGTCGAGTTGTTGCCACGTGGGCAGTGTCGAGGAGGACACTATGCGTGAGGACACGTCGAAGGCTACCGACGGGCTGTGGCAG